>JBDGYV010000055.1:0-13407 GCA_039588915.1 Gemmatimonadota bacterium | reverse complement strand
GGCGCTGATCGATTTCGAGCCGCTGGCATTCAATGCCGCCCGGTTTGTTCTGGCCTCCGCGTTGATGTTGGTGTTCTTGCGGCATAGCGCTGGTCTGCCGCGCTTCAAGCGCTCCGAGTGGCCGATGCTGGTCGGCCTCGGTCTGCTTGGCAACTCCGTCTATCAGATCTTGTTCATCCTTGGGATCGATGGAACCCTGGCCGGTAACTCGGCGCTCATCCTGGGCACGGTCCCGGCTTACGTTGCGGTCCTGTCATTCTGGCTCGGACACGAGCGGCTCGGCACTAAGACGTGGTCCGGCGTCATCCTTTCATTGGTCGGCGTCGGGTTCATCGTGTGGGGGAGCGCACGCGTCGAGTTCGGCCAAGCGACGGTCCGCGGCGACCTCCTGATGGTGGCGGCTGCAATCGGCTGGTCGCTCTACACGGTGGGCTCGAGCCCGCTCGTCCGCCGTTACGGCGCGCTGCCGGTGACCTCGGTGACCCTGTGGATCGGCACGGTGGGATTGGTACTCGTCAGCGTGCCGTCGCTATCGAGCCAGTCGTGGACGGTCATTTCGTGGGCGTCCTGGGCCGGGCTGCTGTACAGCGGTGCCTTCTCGATCGCGGTCGCGTACCTGCTCTGGTACTACGGCGTGCGCCACATGGGCAGCACGCGCACCGCGCTCTACTCGAATACTATTCCGATCGTCGCCCTGGCGATCGCCTGGCTGACGCTCGGCGAAACCCCGAATGGGCTCCAGTTGCTGGGTGCTGCCGCGATCGTGGTCGGGGTCACCCTGTCGCGGGAAAAGGGGCGACCTAAGATCGCCCTCTAGCGGGCGCCGAGCTCTTTCAGCTTATCGACAGCGTTCGTGTTTTCCGGGTTTAGCTCGAGCGACTTCTCGTAGTACTCGATCGCATGCTCGTTGTCGCCCTTGGCCATGTAGGCCTCAGCCAAGCTGTCCCACGGATTGAACGATTCCGGATGTAGGTCGACGTTGAACTGGAAGACCTCGATCGCGCCATCTATGTCGCCACGCCCGAGAAACTCGTAGCCGAACGCGTTCATCCCGTTCTCGGGAACCAGCAGGTTGTCGGGGTACTTCTCCCGTGTTGCCTGGAACACCGCGCGCGCTTCCGCGAACTGACCAGCCCGCGTCAACTCCAGGAATCGCCACTGCGCGGTAATGAATCCGTGGGGCTCGGGCTGACTGAGCGACCACACGTAGGCCGCCACGGAAGCGAGCTGCTCGTCGCTGACGTTCAACCCACCCTTCGGGTTCATCGGAAACGGCCTGGGCTTTACCGCCTTGATGTTCTGCTGCGGAACACCGGATAGAATCGTCTGCAGGATGCCGTCTAGGTCACCCTGACTGTGGAGCCACTCGACATCGGAGAGATCCGGTGCTCGTGTTCCGCTTCCCTTACCGGCAATCGCGTGACAAATGACACAGCTCCCGCCGTTGAACAGGTCGCTACCAGCCAGGATTTGTTCGGGTGTAACGCTTTCGGATGTGGCTTCCTCTGCATCCTGGGCGGGCAGTGGATTGGCGAGCATCGCCGCGATCATCATGACCGGAGCGAAAGACAAGCGTAGTGAGCTGACCACGACAAACCTCCATTGGACAAGACGTCTAGAGCACGGTGGCGGGCGGTCCCGCAGCACCAAAACTCTAGACTGTTTGTCGCGGCCGCGCATTCAACGGGGCCGAAGTGTCAGACTTGCAGCGTGGTCAGTCGGGGCAGGCGACGCCGGCCATGTCCTCGATCATGTCGCGGCACACCTGGACCGGGTCCTTACCGTCCCTGATCTCTTTCATGATCTCGATACAGGTCGCCATGGCCGAACCGGCTTCCGGGGTGTCGTAACCCAACATCAAGATCTCTTCCCGGATCGCCTCTTGCTCAACGGGCGGCATCTCGCCTAGCGCCTTGAGGATCTCTGCTCGCGTCATCGGTGGGGCTCCTTCCTGGCCAATAATGGACACCTCAGTATCGGATCGCTCACTAAAGAGTGTAGACCGACAGGTGGTGGCAATTCTGTCGGGGAATCCCCCAAGTGCCTGTCGGGAGACGGCTGGCGGGCCCAGGATAAGCGACACAACGTTACCGAGGTGAGAGCCCTTTACGACACGATGAATCGGGATTCGACCAGAAACGGCCGCAATCGACGGTGGGCGACCCACGCGCTCGCCACGCTGGGCCTGGCGCTGACCGCACAGATCGCCTGCAACAGCGACAGTAACAACGGCTCGACCATGGGGCCGACCCCGCCTCCAGGCGGTTCGGGGCCGTGGGAGGTCCTGGCATCGATGTCCAACGCGCGCACCGAGAACAGCGCCGCCGCGCTCGGTGGGCAAGTGTACGCGGCCGGCGGTTTCGCACCCGGCCGCACCCCGGCATCAAGCGTGGAGCGGTACGATCCAGCTACCGATCGGTGGACGACCGTGGCCGAGCTCCCGGCCTCGGTCAACCACGCCGGCATGGCGGCTATCGGCGGACTCCTGTACATCGTCGGCGGGTACAGTGGCACCAGCTTCAACCCGGTGAACGTCGTCCAGATCTATGATCCCGCTGCAGACGCGTGGTCTACTGGCGCCCCGATGCCCGCCAGCCGCGGTGCTCTGGCGGTGGCGGTGAGGAACGGGAAGATCCACGCGATCGGGGGTGTCAACGCGGCTGGAGAAACGGTCGGCACACACGAGGTGTACGATCCAGTCGCCAACTCGTGGGAATCGTTGGCTCCCCTGCCGACTGTTCGTGAGCATATCGCTGCGGCCGCGATCGGCAGCAACATCTACGTCGCCGCCGGTCGTTTCGGCGGCCAAAATCGAACCACGTTCGAGATCTACGACGCGATCAGCGATCAGTGGTCGACCGGACCGCCGGTGCCGACCGCTAGGAGTGGCGTCGCGGCAGCGGCACTAGACAACAAGTTCTATTTGTTCGGCGGTGAAGACCTGCAATCGATAAACACCTTCAACGCTAACGAGCGCTTTGACCCGGCGACGAACCGTTGGGAACAGCTCGAGCCGATGCCGACCTCACGCCATGGCTTGGGCGCTGCTGTAGTGGGCAACTCGATCTACGTTGTTGGCGGCGGCCCACAAGCTGGTCTGGCTTTCAGCCGCGCGAACGAGCGATTCACGCCGTAGGCGAATAGGTCTTAGCCGGACGGTAGCTGCGCACCCTGGCGACAGGTCGCGACGAACTCGTCCTCGGCCTGTGCGCACAACGACGCGCGCGTCTCGTGGTCCGCAATCAGGGTTGCGATCTCCTCGCCTAAGCCTTTGTAACACATAGACTTATAATCCTGGTCTTCCTCGATCACACGACAGAAACCGAGACCGCTCTCAGCCCGCGCGGTCCAATCGACAAACGCCTTCACGACACCTACGTAACACCAGCCGCGGTACTCGGCGCTTCCGGCTTCACAGTGGCCTGCGGCTGTCTCGGGGTCTTTGGTGTAGGCGGTAACACTGCGTCCCAAACTCTGATGACATATCGGGCGCATGTTCGCCGGTGCCCCGTCACACGACGCTGACGCATCCAACAGGTCGCCACCGTTGTGGTGCAGCATCACCGACGTTTGCATCAGATAGCACTGCTGGTGATAGCGCGGGTCCATCACCGAGCACGGGTAGTGCGGATCGGCGGGATCGATCGCTTTCCAAGCGGAGTCCGGCGCATCGTGACTTGCTTCTCCGTGTGCGTGCGCGTCGGAGTCATGCTCGGTTTCGGTAGCCAGCACCGTGGCCGGATGGTGCGGTGAGGTCGCGGCCATGACGTTCTCCATGAACGCTCCGCCGTAACACGACTCGCGATCCCAAAAGTCGCCAAGCAGATCGCACGCTTCGAGCGCCTTGGGCAAGTGATGGTCGTGGTACATCGTCAACCCATGACCCATGCCGTGCACGCACTGGAACAGAATCCACCGGCTCTGATCGGGCCGTTTGTAGGGTCGGCACAGCTCCTCGAGCGATTCGGTGTCTGTGCTACCGCGATCTTCGAAGTACGCCTGGATCACACCGTGATAGCACCCCGACGAGAAGCTCTCGGTGCACCCCGAGAACGTCTCGCTGACGTCGGGTGATAGCTGGTAGGCTTCGATTCCGATGTGATGTGCGTAGACGTGAGCGTCGCGCGCGGCATCACCGTCGCGGACGACGAGCGAGTCGAGCGCGTCCATCGTCGGACGCACGCCCAAGGCTTCGAGTCGCTCGCTCAGCGCGGCTTGATAACAGTCGATTTTCTCCTGTCCCGCCAGGGCGCCGCACTGCTCGACCAACGCGCTCGCCGCCGTTCCCGGGTCCTTCGCGATCTCCCGCCCGCCGCGTGAGCCAACATCAAAGAGCGAAAACCCGCCGCCAAGGGACATCACTACCGCGAGGCCCAGAACGAGGATCGCCACGATCACGCCGGAGAAAAGCGTCCGCCGGTGCTTAGGAGTCGCGGTCACAGCTCCTCGCGCTGGACACGCTCTCGCATCCGGGTGACGTCACCTTCCATGCGCGTCATGAGCGCCTCAAACCGTTCGTCCCCGTAGAGATTCTCGAAAGTGGGATCGGTGCGGATCATCTGATAGGCGCGAAAACCCCTGTCATACGCATCTTCGAGCACGTCCACCGCGTCATCGATACGACCCTGGAGGGCCAATGATTGAACCAGATAGGTGTATGCGACCTGGCGGGCTTGACCGGTGGGCTCGATCTGCGCCCGAGCGCGGCGCTCGGCCTCCCGTAAGAGTTCCTGCGCTTCGTCGTGGTTGCCCAACTTGAGGTGGATAAACCCCAGGAACGTGAGCGGCTGGAACGCCGGGGCCAAGCTGAGCACGAACGTCTCGATCAGTGGTCTCGCCTGCTCGTAGTTCCCACGCTCGAAGTCGAGCCGAACCTTGGCAATCATGACTTCCGCCGACAGCGGTTCTAGCGACCGTCCGAGCTCGATCTCCTCAGCCGCCCGCACCTCATCCCCTTGAAGCAGATGGAGGTACCCGATGAAGGCGTGGCTGCTCCCGTTGTCGGGCTCGATCGTGAGTCGCCGACGGAACCAGCGCTCCGCCTCGGCATAGTCGATCAGGTCGGTATAGATGGTCCCCACCAACTCGTAGAACTGGCCATTGGTCGGCTCGAGCGCGACGGCACGTTCGGCCGCGGCGACCGCTTCGTCCAGCCGACCCAGCTCGTACAACGAGAACGCCAACCCTTCCATAGCCCGGGCGTAGTTGGGATTGAGCTCAATCGCTCGCTCGGCCTTTTCAACGGCGTCCTCGTAATCCCCAGCCTGCCAGCTCGCAAACCCGAGCGCGTAGTGTCCGTCGGCCAGATTCGGGTCGAGCTCGATCGCTTTTTCGCTCGCCACCCGCGCCGAGTCGGCCCACAACGCGTCGGTGAGCATCGATCGGAACACATACGCCTGGCCGAGCCCAGCATACGCACCGGCGTACTCCGGATCCAACGCCAATGCTTGATTGAAGAGATCGACAGCGGTTTCGGTGTTACGTTTCGTTTCCGGCAAGTTCTCAAACGAACTCCACAGGTAGTCGCGGCCCTTCAAGTACAAGTCGTATGCGGTAAGGTTGCCTGTCCGGCCGGCGGCGATCGCTTCGGCTTCCGCCTGCGACAATCTCGTCTGCAAAGCCGTCGCGATCTTCTCGGCGATCTCGCTCTGGATCTCGAAGATGTCGGTCAGATTCCGGTCGTACGTCTCGGCCCACAGGTGTTCGTCGGTCTCGGCATTCACCAGCTGGGCCGTGATCCGCACGCGCTCCCCCTGCCGGCGAACGCTCCCCTCGAGGATCGTCGCGACATCCAACTCTTGGCCGATTTGAATCATGTCCTTCTCGGTGTTCTTGTACTGCATCGTCGACGTACGCGAGATGACGCGCAGATCGTCGATCTTCGAGATCGCAGTCAGGATGTCGTCGGTGATCCCGTCGCTGAAGTACTCGTTCTCCGGATCCGCGCTCATGTTCGCGAACGGGAGCACCGCGATCGAGCGGTCGATCTGCCCGACGTCCGCGGTGGCGACCCGCGAATCACCGGCCGCCGATTGTTCGCTGTCTCGGTCCTTGGCCCGGGGAACCACCAGCAGGGCCAACACGATCGTCGCAGCCAAGAGCGCGCCGCCCAAGGCGATCCAACGTCGCTTGTTCGGCTTGGCGGTTTGGGCACGTGGCATCGTCGCTGCGGCTTGAACCGTTGGCTGCGGCTCCTCCAACGAAGCCCCCGCGGCCATCGTTACACCGTAGACCGGGACCGCTTCGGCGATACCCTTTAGCTCACGATCGCCGAGCGGCTCCAGCTCGAAGTCGTCGCGCCGGTGGAGCTGCCGCCACACGTAGTCGCTGACGAGCACCTGCCCTGGTTGAGCGACGGTCTGAAGTCGCGACGCGAAGTTGAGGCCGTCACCGTACGCATCGCCGTCCGCCGTGGTGACGATCTCACCCAAATGGAGACCGGCATGGGCTCGAGCAGGCGTGCCCGCGCTCCGAGAGCGCTCCTCGAAATCGCTCACGATCTTGAGCGCCGTGCGCGTCGCGCTATCGGTGCTGGTAAAAACGACCAGCGCGCCGTCGCCGAGGAATTTGACGACTCGACCGCCGTAGCGGGCAACGACATCGCGAGTCACAGACTGGAAGAGGTCGACGAGTTTGAGCGCCCGGTCTTCGTGAGCGGCAGCCAACTTGGTGTACCCACACACATCGACGAACAACACCGCCGCCAAACGGCGATCACCAGACTCCACCGTTGCGCTCACATCAGTAATCTAGGTTCCGGCCGAATGTCTGGCCCTTACGCGGGCAACAACTTTGGCTTACCCGATGTGCTCGATCTCGGCGTCGGGCGAGGTGGCGGCCACGAGGTGTCGGGCGCGATCGGCGGCGCAGCCAAAGATGGCGGTGCCGGCCGCGTCGGCCGTCATGCACGAGTCGGCGCTCACGGTCACGCTGTGGAGCGGTGAGCGGCGAGGGGCGCCGGTGACCGGGTCGAGCAGGTGGTGGTAGCGCCGGCCACCGTGCTCGAAGAACTGCTCATAGTCGCCCGATGTCGCGACGGCGCGGTTTGTGACCTTTACCATGTGGGTGATCCGGCCGCGATCGCTCGACGATCGAACGCCGATCTCCCACGGATCACCGTCCTGTGAGACGCCAAGAGCGTAGAGATCCCCACCAACGTTGACCAATGCGTTGCGGATCCCCCATTCGCGAAGCGCATCGACCGCCTTGTCGACACCATACCCCTTGGCGATACCGCCGAGATCGATCGCCAGGTCGCGGTCGCGAAACACGACCACCGGTGCACCGCCGGCGCGCTGATCGACCTCTAGCCACTGGTAAAACCGTCGATTCGCGTAGCGTCGCACGTCAACGTCGGATGGCGGAGCCAAACGTCGCTCCACGTCCCACAGCGCCACCGCGTTGGCCAGGCACGGGTCGAACACGCCACCGCTCGCTTTCGCCCAGCGCAGCGCTTCGACGAGGACGTCGGCGGTCGCCTGGCTAACGACGACCGGGCCAGCGGCCGCCAACCGGTTAGCGCGACCGACATCCGAATCCCCACGGAAACGGGACATGGTGCGATCGACCCACCGAAGCTGATCGATCGCTGCGTTGATCGCTCCGTGAGCGTACCGCGGATTGTGATGCACGACGGCGAGCTCGGCGATCGTTCCCATGACGGGCGCGATCCGGCGGACGACACGCCGACCGGGCTGGACCGCCCTCGGCAACGAAGCGACCACGAACGCGCCGATTCCGAGAGTCAGAAAGAGTCGCCGATTCGGTAGCGACTGTTGATCGCCGTTATGCTCACCCATCATTCCACTCCTCTTCGGCTGTTCCGGTGCCGCATGTCTCACACCCGGACCGGTCGCGTCTACCACACGTACCGCACGCTGGGTCTCTGCCCGACTGGAGCATCACCAGCGCGAACACGACGAACAAAGCGGCCGCCGCCACAATCCCGACCACGGCGCTCATGAGCTCAACAACCCCGCAAAGCCCATGAACGCCATCGACAGGCTGGCGGCGACGATCAACACGAGTCCCATCCCGCGAGCTAGTCCGGGAAGATCTGAGAGCTCGGTTTGCTGGCGGATCGACGCCATCAGAACCAGCGCCAGCGCCAATCCGAGCCCGGCACCGAGCGCGAACGACAACCCTTCAAGGAGCCCGTAACCGCGGTTCGTCTGGAAGATCGCCAACCCCAGGATGGCGCAGTTAGTCGTGATCAACGGCAGAAAGATGCCCAGCTCGCGGAACAGCGTCGGACTCAACTTCTTGATCGTCATCTCGACGATCTGGACCAGCGAAGCGATCACGACGATAAACGAGATGAGTTTCAAGTACGGTGCGTAAGTCAACACGAACGTGTTGAGAAACCAAACCGTAACTGCCGTCAATACCATAACAAAGATGTTGGCCGCTCCCATCCGCAACGCGGTTGCGACGCGCGCCGACACGCCCATGAACGGGCACAACCCGAGGAACAGGGCGAGGGTAAAGTTGTTGACGACCATCGCCGAGATCAGGATCCAGAAGAGATTGCCGTTCATGCCGCCCTCCGCGTCGCCACACCGTGGGGCCAACGCCGCACCTTGGCCTGCACTCCCTCGGTGCGTCCCCGCCACCATCCGAGCACGAGCAGGAACACGCCCAGCGTGAGGAAGCCGCCCGGCGGGAGGATCATGATGATCCACGGCTCGAAACCGGCGCCGAACAAGCTGTACCCGAGGATCGACCCGTTACCGAGCACCTCGCGTACCGTGCCCATCATGAGCATCGCAATCATAAACCCGGTGCCGGTCCCGGCTGCATCGAGCGCCGCCCGAGAAACGGGACGCTTCGAAGCGAACGCTTCTTGTCGTCCGAGGATCATGCAGTTGACGACGATCAGCGCGATAAACGCGCCCAGCGCTTTGTGGATCTCGGGCACGACCGCCGCCAGCACCAGATCGGCGATCGTCACGAATGTGGCGATGATCAGGATGTAGGCGGAGATCCGCACTTCGTGCGGGATGAATCGCTTGAACGCCGACACCAGCAAGCTCGATCCCATCAGCACGAAGAACGTGGCCAACCCCATCGCCAAGCTGTTGGCTACGGTATTCGTAACCGCCAGCGCGGGGCACAGTCCGAGCAGCTGGATGAGCACCGGGTTCTCGCGCCAGATGCCCCGCACGAGATCGTGCTGCGCGGTCGTCTCGGCCTTCATCGCTTCTCCGTCGCGGGGTACGTATCCAGCAGTGGCCCCAGCTCCCCGAGCCGATTGTTAATGATCGCGATCACGGTGCGCGATGAGATCGTCGCACCGGTGATCATGTCGACCTCGTGTGGGTCGGCCTCCCCAGCGCCCTGTTTGACCCCGACTAGCGGCGTCTGGACACCGTCGAACTCGGCCACGAAGTCGGCGTCCTTCTCGATCTTGTCGCCGAGACCCGGTGTCTCCTTGCTCTCCAACACCTCCATCCCCACGACTTCGCCGCTGCCCGGATCGTAGCCAAAGATCAACCGGATGATGTCCTGATACCCCGGCTTACCACCGGTGACCGCAAACCCCACCGGTACGTCGGATTCGTCGTAACCCAAGAACACGCGTTCGAGATCGCGCTCCAGAACGCCTTCAGGTGGCGTCTCGCGCAGCGCGCCGTCGACGACATACAACGTGTCGTAGCGAGCCGGGGCGGCGAGAACGTTGTCGATAGCGGCAGCCAGCACGGCCGCTCGATGGGCCTCGATTTGTGGTTCGGCCCACTCGAAGACGACGACGATCAGCAGGCCGGCCATCCCGCCCGCTATCGCCAACGTCGCCACTAACCGCCATGCTGGCGCGCCGCGGATCGTCACGCTGCCACCATCCCACCACCGCTTTTTCCGAAGACCCGGGGTTGAGTCGCCTGATTGATAAACGGCACCAGCGCGTTCATCAGCAGGATCGCGTACATGACGCCCTCGGGCAGCCCGGCCCAAACGCGAATCACCACCACCAAAGCGCCGATCCCGGCGCCAAACACCCACGCCCCGCGTCGCGTGACCGGCGATGTCACCGGGTCGGTCGCCATGTACACGGCGCCCAACATCAAGCCACCGGAAAAGAGCATGAACAGCGGCCCGGGGTAACTCGAGTCGATGGCGGTCAGAATCCCTGACAGGGCGGCCACGGTAACGAAGATCGCCACCGGGATCCGCCAATCGAGGTACTGCTTGATCGCTAGATAGCCACCACCCAAGAGGATCAACAACGCTGCCGTCTCGCCAACTGACCCCGCGGTGTTGCCCATAAACAGATCGCCGACCGGTGTCGTCGTGGCCTCGAACTTCATGAGCCCGAGCGGTGTCGCCTCCGTCACCGCGTCGCTCGCCGATCGCATGAGCGGTAAAGCGAAATTGTCTCCGCGCAGCTCGGTAAAGCTGCCGCCCACCGCCGGCCACGTCGTGATCGCGGTTGGGAACGCAGCCTGCAGAAACGCGCGCCCAAGCAGCGCCGGGTTAAACACGTTCTGGCCCAAGCCGCCGAAGATCACCTTGCCAAACCCGATCCCAAACGCGCCTCCGAGGAACGCCATCCAGAGCGGCATCCCGGCCGGCAAGCAGAGCCCCAGCAAGACACCGGTGATCGCCGCCGAACCGTCACCGAGGCTACCGGTGGAGCCGAATACGCGCTCGGTCAGGACCGCGCCAACCGTCGCCGCCGCGATCACCAGCAGCGCGCTCACGCCAAAGAAGTACGCCGCCGCCGCTACGATCGGCACCAGACTTCCGACCACCGACCACATGATCCGGCGGGTGGTGTCGCCACCTTTTAGGTGCGGCGACGCGGTCAGCTCGAAGTGTGGGTCGCTCACGCGGCCTGCGTCGCGATCTTGTGCAGCGCGGCCTTCCCTATAGCAAACATCTGCGACAAGGGGATGTTGGACGGGCAGACGTAGGAACACGCCCCGCACAACATGCAATCGGCGAGATGCGTGGCCTCCATCTCTTCGTACCGGCCAACCTGCGCCAACGAACCGAGCAACTGCGGATTCAAGAACACCGGGCACGCATCCAGACAACGACCGCAGTGGATACACGGGTAGGTCGGGTGGCGCTCGGTTTCGGCGCGGGTCAGGACCACCACGCCGGTCGTCCCCTTTATGATCGGCACATCGAGATCGGTCTGGGGCGCGCCCATCATCGGCCCGCCAAACAAGACCTCGGTCACGTCGTCCGCGAGGCCACCACAGAAATCCAATACGTCGCGCAGCTTTGAGCCTACCGGGACGATCAGGTTCGCAGGGCGTTTCACACCCGGGCCGGTCACGGTGACGATCCGTTCGACGAGCGGCAGCCCGGTCTCGAACACCTCCGCGATCGTAGCGATCGAGCCCGCGTTCTGGACGATCACGCCGACGTGCATGGGCAGCTTTCCGGATGGCACCTCGCTTCCGGTGATCGCCTTGATCAACATCTTCTCGGCACCCTGGGGGTACTTGACCGTCAGCGGTAGGACGGTGATGTCGAGATCATCGGGAATGGTCTCGGTGAGCGCGTCGATCGCATCGGGCTTGTTCTTCTCCACACCGATCACCGCCCGGTCGACGCCCAAGCACTGCATCATGACGCGCGTGCCGAAGTGAACCCGCTTGGGGTACTCGGTCATCGTCCGGTGATCGGTCGTCAAGTACGGCTCACACTCGGCACCGTTGACGATCAATAGTTCGACGTCGGCTTCGGGTGGCGGCGACAGCTTGACGTGGGTCGGGAACGCAGCGCCGCCGAGGCCCACGACACCTGCCTCCTGTACCGCGCTGACGACTTCCTTCGGCGACAGCCCTTCCCACCGAGGCACCAACCGGGGCCGCGGGATCTGCGGCGAGTATCGCTCGACGGTGATCCGCACCACCTCAGCCATGCTGCCGTCCGGGTGGGGCCACAGTTCGACGCCGGCTACGGTGCCGGTGGCCGATGCGTGAACGGGGGCCGAAATGAAGCCGTCGGCGGCCGCGATCTTGTCGCCCCGCTCGACCTTGTCGCCGCGCGCGACCAACAGCCGGGCTGGCTTGCCGGCGTGCTGCCTGAGCGGCAAGACGACCTCGCTCGGAAAACCCATGCGACGAATGGGAACATGTTCGGTCAGGTGTTTTGAATCCGCTGGGTGAACGCCGTGACGGAACCCCGAGCGCAGAATCATGGTTGGCTCAGTTGTACGGGGCGGCCCGGGCGATCCACTTGTCGAGGTCTTTTTCTTTCGAGTTGAGCGGCGTACCCGGGTGGATGATGTCGGCCGGGCACCGTTCAGCTGCCATGACCAGCTCGGCGAACTTCCCGGCTCGCGGGTCCTTTATGTATGCCTGCTTGTTCTCGTCGTAGGCGAACATCTTGGCGTTGAGGTCGGTGCACTCGTTGCACGAGGTGCAGCGCAACGTCTCGATGGATGGCTCGATAACGAGCCCCTCTTCTTCCTCCTCTTCGGGCTCCACGGCGGCCGCTGGCGCGGGCGCGACCGTTGGGGCCGCTGTTTGCGCAACCGCAGCCGGGGCCGCCGCCGGCTTCCCGTCGACGAACAACCCATCCAAGCCGATCGGCTCCAACCCCGGTGTCGCCTCGGCCGTGGCCAGCAAGTCGGCCACCGTCCGATCTCCACCCCCGCGTAGCAGTCCCTCCGCCAGACGGCGCGCGATCACGCGCGGGTACTGACCTTGGAGCTCCGCGATGCGGGCCTCGTACTCGCTCCGCAGCTGGGCTTCGCGCTGGCTGAACTCGGCCTCTAGATCGGCCTCCGTGTCGGCCACATCGAGACCGCCCAGTTCGCGCAGCTGGGACCAGAAGAGGAGCCGCTCCTCAGCCAGCTCGGCGATCTCCGGCGAAACCGCCAGCTTCGCCAGCTTGCGTTGATCATCGATCGTGTAGACAAACGGCTTTCGATCCCCACGCTCGTCAACCGGCAGATCGAGATACTCGTGGAACAGGATCTCGGCCTCTTCATCGCCATTGCGCATCGGGCTGAAGTGTTTCTTGAAACGGGTCTCGGTGGCCGCCCAGTCGGCGATCGTGAGCGGCAGCTCCATGCGCTGTGTCTCGCCTTCGTCGTCCACATGCTCCAGCTCGTACGTCGGCCACCGGTCGTCGACCGCCGGGTTGCCCATCAAGTCGAGACAGTCGGCGAGCGCCCGACCGCCATCGGGATCGTACGTCAAGAGCGGGAAGGCGCGACTCTCGAGCGCCAGCTTTGCCGCGTGTGGCGCCCATTCGTCGGACAACCCGTGCTCGACCGGGCACGGTGTGTAGATGCTGAAGACCGCCGGCCGCCGCGACCTGAGCCCCTTGATGATTCCGGCGATCATGTGCGATGGCGACGCCTGCGAAGATTGGTGCACGAACGTTCCGCGGTGCGCGATCGCGATCAGCGAAAGCTCTTTACGGACCTCTTGCTTGCCGTGCTGAGCC
>JBDGYV010000054.1:0-16436 GCA_039588915.1 Gemmatimonadota bacterium | reverse complement strand
GAGGCTCCACCCTCGGTGACGGGATTAATCGCGGACTGGCATGATCACTCGGGCGGGGTCGAGGAGGAACTGCTGCGGATCAAGCCCGACGACTTGGGCGAAGACATGACTCAACCCCGTGTCGCGGTCGTTCACGCGTGGATCTGGGCGCAGAATCCCGCGGGCCTCTTCGCTGCAGACAACTGGACTCTGCCGTTTCTTCGACAGGGGTGGGACGCACCGGCGGAAGCCACAGTCGAAGCTTCCAAAGCCCTGAGTCTCGTGACTGGAGGAGAAGCGTTTTACATCCGCCGACTGGAAACGATTGGTTGGCGTGATGACGGGAGTTTTCGCGAGGTGGTCGGACGCGGGCGTGAAGCGGTAAAGGACTGGCTCGCGGTCCGCTCTCCCGAGGCCGAATTCACGCCTGAGGATACGGTTACGCTAGGAGCAATCTGGGATCGGATCTGGGATCAACTAGAGGCGGTCACCTCCCCTGACGAGGTCAAGAGATTACGGGCAATTCGGGCACGGTAGGTCGACCTGAGCGCCCATGGCTAGGAGCAAAACTCATCCAGGTCAACGACGACGGTTGAGGTGCCTTGTGCGAACGGTAGGTGGATGGAAACAAACTGGAAGTGGGTGCTGATGACGCGCTCGTGTTATCTCACCTGCGTCCTGCCTGTCATCTGCGTGCTCTTACTACATGTCGAATTGACGGCCCAGGAGGCCGAGTCCCGATCGCACGATTTCAGGTCTGAGATCTTTGGCGGCGTCGGATGGGCCCGCTATTGGGCAGATGAGGACCACCGGGGAGATGGCATCGATTTAACCGGAGGGTTTGCCTACTTCCCGACTTCGCGGCTCGGTTTCGAGATTGAGGTGGATGGAGGACCTCATTCACGTGATTTTGGTGGTGCAAGCCCAGTCCGTTTCGAGGGCTCAAGCCTGTATCTGTCCGGCAACATCCTATATCGATTCTCCACGTCCGCGACTCAGTTCTACGTTGCTGGGGGCGGGGGCTTACTTTATTCGCGGACTGAGACGCGGTTCCCCGAGCAAGAGATTTTCGAGTCTGAGGATACCGGGCTCGCCTGGGATGTAGGGGTCGGAGCTAATCTTTTCGTCGGTACGAATTTCTCGCTCCGACCAGAGTTTCGACTTGTTGTTGCCGCCGAATCTGACCAACCGATCGTGTCTGGCACATCCATTAGAGTGGCGCTCGCTTACCACCCATAATCATTTGCCCCACCTGATCCAATGGGCATCATGTTCCCGGTACCGCGATCCTTTTGACACCATATTTGGCGCCAGGTCAAGAAAAGCCCGAGACAAAGCTACGAACGTCGGCCTGCCAAGCGACGAATAGCCTGGACTGCGGTCGCGGCGCATATCCGTCGTGGTGGCGTCCCCTCGAGGTGACAGGGACGAAACTGCTGACTAGCATCATAGTGACCGCTGTATAGGCACAAGATCCCCGGATGACGATCCAGGAAAAGGTGGGATCGATCATGCACCTGACACCCTCGTCCGAACCGCCCTCTTCATCACAACCGATCACATCCACACTGGCGTCAGAATCCATGAGACGGCGGCTAGCTGCGGTCTGGTTCGCCGATATCGCGGGATACACGCGGCTCTCCTCAAAAAACGAGAACGCCGCCTTTGAGCTAGTTGATGTTTTCCAGGGGATTACGCGTAAGCAAGTTGAGAAGTATGGCGGGCGACTGGTCAAATTTCTTGGCGATGGAGCGATGGCTGAGTTCACCAGTACGGATGCAGCTGTGCGCTCAGCCCTGGCTCTAAGGGACGAGTTTGGCGCTGAATCAACTACCCGAGGTCAAACAGCTTCGGTTCATGTCGGTGTTCATGTTGGAGAAGTGGCTACTGCGTCAGATGGCGATATCTACGGCGACGGTGTCAACGTGACGTCGCGGCTTCAGGAGGAGGCGGCGCCCGGCCAGGTTCTCGTTAGCGAGGAAGTGTGGCGCCACATCCGTCAGCAGCTGGAGTTCGGGTTCCAGGAGGCGGGAGAAAGAGGTCTTCGTGGCGTGCGAGGGCGAATCCGTCTGCTAACGGTAGAACTCAACGAGGAGGATAGGGACACAGTTGCACCGCGTGTGCAACCCAAATCGATCGCCGTCCTTCCCTTTGATGACATTAGCCCAGAAGGGGACAACGAATACTTCAGTGACGGAATGGCTGAGGAGCTAATCAACGCGCTAACCCGCGTCGAGGGTCTTCGTGTCGCCTCTCATACCTCGAGCTTTGCGTTCAAGGGGAAGGAGACGAACGTTCGCCAAATCGGCGAGAAGCTCGCAGTCGGGACGGTTCTGGAGGGGAGTGTTCGAAAGGTCGGCCGGCGTGTTCGGATTACTCCACAGCTTATCAACGCGGAAGACGGTTATCATCTGTGGTCTGAGACGTTCGAGACCGATCTAGAGGATGTTTTTTCCGTTCAAGAGCGGATTTCGCTCGCGATCGTCGACGCGCTCAAGGTTGAGTTGGCGGATCGAGAATCAGACCCTGTTGTACGTCAACACACTGCTAATCTCGAAGCGTACAACCTGTACCTGAAAGGCCGATACTACTGGAATCGCCACACGCGTGAAGACCTAGAGCGGAGTGTGGAATGCTACGAACAAGCTATCAATTGTGATCCGTGCTACGCTCTGGCCCATTCAGGTCTAGCCGACACGTACCACACGCTTGGAGCACTTTACCTGCCGCCTCGACTTGCGTACCCGAAAGCCAAAAGTGCAGCCCGTAGAGCGTTAGACTTAGATGCAAACTTGGCGGAAGCACACGCATCGCTGGCTGAGGTTCAGTGGCGCTACGATTGGCAGTGGGATGAAGCCGAGAAGGGCTTCAAGCGGGCACTGGAGTTGAAGCCTCAGTATGCGCAAGCGCATCGAATGTATGCGAATTGTTTGCGCGACGTGGGCCGTATTGACGAAGCGATCGACTCGATCAGACGAGCCCAAGAGTTGGACCCCCTCTCTTTCCATGTTAGTGCCGCAGTCGCAGGCATTTACTATTTCGCCCGTCGCTATGACGAAGCGATCGACGAATGCCTTCGGACGCTAGGCGAGGCCCCGTTCTTCTTCCCGGTACGATTCTTTCTCGGTTCGTGCTACGAGCGAAAGCAAATGTACGACGAAGCGATCGAACAATTTCAAAAGGTCGTTGAGCTATCAGGCATCCCCGGAGCGATTGTCGCGCTCGGCTACGTGTATGCCGCGTCAGGCCGTCAGAGTGAGGCTCAGAAGATTCTCAGTGAAGCACTAAAGACGAGTGAAGAGACGTATGTCTCCGCCTACGGCGTCGCGTCGTTGTATGTCGCCATGAATGACCTAGACAACGCCTTCACATGGTTTGAGAAGGCCTATGAGGAACGCTCCGGTTGGCTTGCGAGCCTCAAGATGGAACCCCGGTTTGATCACCTGGGTTCGGATCCGCGATTCACGGCTCTGCTCGGAAAAGTAGGTCTGGTCTCTAGCGAGATAAGTGTGCCGGGAAACCTCCCAGTGCAGCCGACTCCGTTGATCGGCCGACACAAAGAAATAGCGAATGTTCACGACCTTCTTGTCGATCCAGAAGTTCGACTGCTGACGCTGACAGGTCCTGGCGGGACGGGAAAAACTCGACTTGGCCTTGGGATTGCACCCCAAATGCTCGAAGAATTCCCCGACGGCATCTTCTTTGTTCCACTGTCATCGATCCGCGACCCCCGACTCGTCATAACAAGGACGACTCGGTGTTTGAATTTGCAGGTGTCGGGCGGACGGAAGCCCTTGGATGTCCTCGCAGAGCATCTATCTGGCAAGCGCCTGTTGCTGGTCCTGGATGGCTTTGAGCACGTTCTGGATGCGGCTCGGGAAGTGTCGGGTCTTCTGCAGGCTGTACCTACGGTCAAAGTAATGATCACCAGCCAGGCAGCGCTTCGCGTTCGTGGCGAGCACGAATACGCCGTCCCACCGTTGGCTGTGCCGCGGCCTCAAGCCCGGTTCGACCCCGAGATCGTGCTCGACTCTGAGGCTGTGGAGTTGTTTCGTCAACGCGCAAAGGCGGTTAAGCCAGAGTTCGAGCTTACAAGTGGCAATTCTGGGCCGGTGGTCGAGATCTGTCGCAGACTCGACGGATTGCCGCTGGCGATCGAACTCGCTGCCGCCCGCATCAAGTTCATGTCTCCTAGCATGATGCTCGAGCGTCTGGAGGACTGTCTGCATCTGCTGACCGAAGGGCCGCGTGATGTCCCAAAGCGTCAGCAAACACTCCGGGGCGCTTTTGACTGGAGCTACAACCTCCTATCGGAGGAAGAGCAAGCGCTATTTCGATACCTGTCGGTTTTTGTCGGTGGGTTTTCGCTTGAGGCTGCAGAATGGGTTTGCAGGCCGGTGAGGAACGAGTTGCATGTCCTGGACGGGCTTGCCTCTCTCGTAGGCAAGAGTCTTCTTCGACAAACGGAGACGGCGGAAAACAAGCCGCGATTCGAGATGTTGGAGACGATTCGTGCCTACGGCCAGATGCTGCTGAAAGAGGCCGGAGAAAACGAAGCGGTTCGCCAGCGACACTCCGAGTACTTCTTGGATCTGGTCGAGCGAGTCGAACCCCAGCTGGTCGGCTCCGAAGAGGCGCGTTGGTTCGATAGGCTTGAGCTCGAGCACGGCAACGTGCAGGCCATCATCAACTGGGCACTGGAGCAGGGCAAAGTGGAAATCGCTGTACGGTTTGGCAGTGCGCTTTGGTGGTTTTGGTGGGTTCGTGGACATTTCGCTGAAATGCGACATCGTCAGGAGCAAGCGTTGCGTCGTATCGCTGCTCTGCCGAGGGCGCTTCAGGCCGAGTTATTGGTTGGCTCCGGTGCGATGATGTCGATGGATGGAGATCAGGAGAAGGCGGTTGAACTCTTCGAGCAGGCGGTCGCGCTTGAGCGCGATCGTAAGGACAAAAGCGGTGTACCTCGCGCTCTGCGCAGCCATGGACTCGGACTTAGCAGGCTGGGAGAATACGCAAGGGCAACCGCACTCTTTAAGGAAGCGCTGGCACTCGATAGGGAGATCGGCAACCCGCGGGGCGAGTGTGCGGCCTTACGCGCGCTCGGAAAAGTGGAGGCATACCAAGGCAACTACGATCGGGCGCGGGATCTCGTGGAGGAAGCCCTGGAACTAGATCGTCAGGGTGAGGATTTCCACTCGACAGCACTGTCACTCTCAGTGCTTGGCGACGTAGCTCAGTATACAGGCGAACTGGATCGATCGGTTCAACTTTACGACGAGGCGATAGCTCTCTATCACGAGCTTGGGAGCAGACCGGGAGTTGCCTACACAATGTACGAGCTGGCGAACGTGGCTCGTAAGCACGGAGACCTCGACAAAGCACGGAGATCGTACGAGAAGTCGCTCGCGCTGCTGGTGGAACTGGACAATAGGCGGCGCATCGCCAATTGTCTTGCAGGGATCGGCGCGTTGGCGGTCGCCCAAGAGAAGTACAAGAGAGCTGCTCAGTTACAAGGGATCGTCGAGACGCTCCGAGAAACAGTAAGCGCGCTTAGACCACCGGTAGAACGCGGCGATTTCGAGCGTCAAGTCGAGTTGACGCGGACCACGCTCGGTGACGAGGCCTATGCGAGAGCGTTTCAAAGAGGACGGGCTCTGCGTACTGACGAGGGGATCGCGTTCGCCAGACAGCCGTCACCCAGTTAACAAAAGAACACATCGTCTCTCCCCCCCCCGTAGAACTGCAGGTGATCACGTCTTGAGAAAATGTCTGTGGTGCTTCGTTGTGATTTCGTCGGTTGCCAACATTGGAAATGGATATGCTCAGGTTAAGAACACTCGACCCACGATTGGCATTGCGTTGAGCGGTGGTGGCGCAAGAGGTATCGCTCACGTAGGTGTCCTTAGAACATTGGAGGAGCTGCGCGTTCCTGTGGACTACATCGCCGGGGCGAGCATGGGGGCTGTCATCGGTGGCCTATACGCGTCGGGGATGTCGCCGGACGAGATCCAATTGGCACTGGAAAACCTGGATTTGGAATATGTCCTCAGCGACAAGCCTCCTCGCGAAGCGCTGGGCTTCCGTCGTCGCGAGGACGGTCGGCGATATCTTTTCGAGATCGAGATGGGAATCACGAACGACGGCGTGCAACTGCCTGGTGGACTCATAACGGGGCAGGTTCTTGGCCTACTGCTCCGAAAGCACACCCTTCATGTGGCAGGCATCGATGATTTCAATGACCTGCCTATACCATTTCTGGCTGTCGCAACGGATATCGAGCGTGGAGAAGAAGTGATCTTGGATCGAGGTGATCTTGCCGATGCGATGAGGGCCAGCATGTCCGTTCCAGTCATGTTCTCGCCAGTTGAGATTGACGGTCGGAAGCTTGTGGATGGTGGGATGACGAACAACCTGCCTGTCGATCTTGTTCGAGCAATGGGGGCCGACGTCGTGATCGCGGTCGACGCGAGTGTACCCCTGCTCACAAGGGAAGAGCTGAATACGCTTTTCGACATCTCAGAGCAGACTATGATTATGTTGGCACGCACAAAACTCGACGATCAGCTTGCCCGAGCAGACGTACCGCTAGTTCCCGATCTGAATGGTTTCAGCTTTTCCGACTATGAACTAGTAGAACAGATCTCCTCAATGGGCGCGGCCGTAGTACAGCGTAAGGCCTCAGAACTGAAACTGTATTCCCTTCTTCCGAGTGAATATCAGGCGTATCGGGAGAAACGGCGTACTAAGCCGGCTCCTCCGAAGAAGATCGACGCCCTCACGATTCAGGCCCCCCCGTGGGTTGATAAACGCCTCATCCTTGATCGTGTTCGAACGCACTCCGGGGATATGTTGATCCCGGCTCACTTGGAACGAGATGTAGCTGACGTCTATGCAATTGGTGAGTTCGAACGTGTGGACTATACGGTTGATGTTGCGAATTCAGAATACCGAGCGACGATTCGCGCCAACGAGAAACCATGGGGGCCTAACTATCTTCGTTTTGGACTTCGCTTCGTAACTGACTCCGGCGGAGCCGATTTTCGCACCGGCATAGTGACGTTCACTGCGGTGGCGAACTTTACTCGCACGCGCCTGAATGCTCGCGGCGCCGAGTGGCGAAATGACGTGCGCTTCGGACAAACCGTGGGACTGTTGTCGGAGATCTACCAGCCAATCGATTTCTCTGGGCGATGGTTCGTCGCGTCGAGCGGTTTCCTGCGAAAGACACAACAGCCGGTTTTTGACAACGGTCAGCTGGTAGCTGAATACGGGGTCGATCGTAGAGTTATTGGTGTTGATGCGGGCCGGCAGTTCGGTCGGTTTGGCGAGCTGCGTCTTGGCCTCCACGGTGGGAGGATCAGCGCACACGTAGACACCGGATCGGCCGACTTGCCCACAGTGGAAACCAATCACGTTGCGATATCGTCCAGGTTCGTCATCGACCGACTCGATAACATCAACTTTCCACATCAGGGGACATTTGTGGCGACCGAGTTGGTAGTGTCACGAGAGGAACTCGGTTCAGATGAATCGTACGAGCGGTTCTCTCTTGATGCGAAGGGGTTTCTGACGAAGGGTCGCCACACGGGGTTTCTGACCGTCACTGGCGGCACGAGTTTTGATGGTGACCAGCCAGCATTCGACGACTTTCTACTGGGAGGCTTTCTGTCACTTACCGGGTTCGGGGAGGACGAACTCAGGGGATCCCACTTCGGTGTCGCTCGTTTGGGGTATTACTATCGGTTTGCCAGGTTACCCCCAGCCTCGCGCGGACTATACCTCGGAGGTTGGGCTGAGATGGGCAAGGTATGGGAAAACAGGGGCTTCACGGAACTCGAGGACTCTGTTCTTACGGGTACCGTGGTGGTCGGCGCCGACACCGGTCTCGGCCCGCTGTTTGTCGGCTATGGGGGGGCTGAGAGTGGTCATGACCGCGTCTATCTGTCCTTGGGCTCGACATTCTAAGTGATGGTACGACTTGCCGAATAGACAGCGAATGCGATCAGCGCGGTGTCACTCACGGTGACAAAACCCACCGGCACCAGCGGGCGCTAGCCGTCGACCAACCTGCTCAATCCCCATGCAATCAGCGCGTATCAGCGCCAGTCAGCGCTAGATCGAGTCCTTTGGAGCCGAGAGTCCAGGTTCGAATCCTGGGGGCCCAACCAGCACTTAACTCATTATACTACAATGACTTGTAAACTATAAGCCTAATCTGTGTGAATACGGGTGTTTCTAAAACGGTGACAGACATTTGATGATTTTCGCGCCGCTCGTGATCGAGGCAGGATGTCATTCACTTCCTGCTGATACACGTTCCTATGTGGGATCTAAAACTCTGGTTGTACCGTTCCCGTTTCAGATCAACTGCACCGTGCGTGAGGTTTTGACCTACGTCACGACGGGCTTTTCCCCGCAGACAGCCGTGTCTTGTTCGCTCTACAGTTGAGGTAACAACTCTGACAAAGGCAAAGTTAGGAGTCTCGTGATGTCACGACTGGTTTGTTATGTCATGTTGTGGGGCCTACTGATCACGCCCACTCGAATTGAGGCCATGGTAATCGTTCAAGCGGAAGAGAATGACGCGACCGACGTCGTGGACTCCGCAGCTATTAACGAGGACGCCGACGAACAGACCGACACGGAAGTCGAGATCGAGGTCTCCTACGGAAAGGAAGAGACCTCCGGAGCCCTCTCATACGATTGCTTGAATGGAGAATCAAGGCCACGCGACCTGCGGCTTTTGGCCACGAATAAGACCTCCACGATGGAAAGGGAGATGAATGAGGCAGCTGACGCAGGCTATCGTCTTCAGGACGTTATGGGGGGCGAAACTGCGTTCGGAGGCTCAGAGGTAGCAGCTGTCATGTGCAAACTCAAGGATGCCGGGGACCTAAGTAGATACCAATACAAACTGCTAGCAACGAACAAGACCTCGACGATGCAGAAGGAACTCCAGGAAGCGGGAGACGCGGGGTACGAGTATCGAGGCCAGACGGTGTTCAGCACAGCATTTGGTAGTCAGGAGGTCGTTGTCATCCTGGAGCGCGACCAAGATGCCACCCCGGACTACTCCTATGAGTACAAGCTGTTGGCCACCAGGAAAACATCAACCATGCAAAAAGAGCTTCAAGAGGCGGGAGACGCAGGCTATGAGTTCGTTGGGCTTACCGTTGCTTCGACCTCCTTCGGTGGCGCCGAAGTAGTCGCAATTCTGAGGAGGCAGTTACAAAACGAGAACCAATAGGGTGGATTCATGGTTGCGAATGGTCTGATGTTGATCGCCGCCGTGCTTGCAGTTGGGTGCGCAAGTGGATCGGCAGGTTCGTCCCTCTCCGAATGGCCTGACCATACGGGCTTTCTATCTTGGAATGGGTCTTATGCCAAGGCGGTTGCAGGAGCGGCGCGTGTTAATGGTCGCGTTGGAGGTGCGCTGGACCTGCGCGTAGTTCACACCGAGCACTCTTATAACTACAAGCTCAGAGCAACTTGGTTGGCACCCCCGGTTATTAGGGCCGGGGCACGGTTGGCACAGTTAAGAGAGGGCTTGTCTGACGCCGAGGTCGTCAGGCTGGTGGAAGAGGTCGAGGAAGTCCCGGGTACAATCATCATGATTGAGATTGACCCACGTGAGGGTTCTGGGGTCATTCCCAGAGACTGGATTGCCATGCTTGGTCCTGAGCCGTCTTCGTCCGATGAAGGTGTTCGTGGTGTGAGTAGACCGGACTTGAGAAGACTGAAGGCGCTTTCAAATGTCGCAGAAAGAGACTATGCGTACGACCGTTTCTGGGTTGTGTTCCCTCTGTGTAGTCCCGACGGGGTCCCTCTTTTCAGGCAACAGGATTCGCGAGCTCAGCTCACGGTCATGATCTACGCAAAAGGGGGCGCTGTCACTTGGCCAATCCCCTCCTCGTTTAGGGAGACCGTGTGCTCTGGCATTGGATGACGGTGCGGTCTGATGAGGCAATAGCGTGCGAGATCGGCACTTGCTATGAGTGTCTCCGGTTGCGCTTCTTGCATGTTAAGGAGAGGCTGATGACGGAGGTGCGGTGATGTAGTGACAATGGTGGTGACAAACCTCGTCAGTGGGACCTCACCAAACTTCGGATCCGTCCACCGTCGGATTAGACAGCAACCAGCGTAATATCGTGGCCCGCGTGTGGCATCGTTGAAGTCGAGCTCCTCCGAAAGAATAGCGGCCGTCCTAGTGGCGCTGGCAGCGGGACCGCCCGGCTCGTACATCGTTCTTCTCTACAGTTTTTCCGACGACGTTCCTTCTTGGTTGGAGCGCATCGTCGTGTACCTGCTCGTCTTTTTCGCTCCGGGACTGCTTATCGGTTTTCATTTTTCCAGGCGATGGATGTCAGCGGGATTGATGGCGTGGGGAGGAGTCGCCTGGATCTTTGTTGCCACGCCCACTGGCGGTTTGGGGGCTTGACGTTTCTCCTCGCGCGCGTGAAGGTCGAAGAATGAATGTGAGAAGGATCCGGTGCTTGAGCGCGAACCTGCCCGGACCCACAAAGGCAAGCAGGGTGAGCCCCGCCAGGATCAGGAGATCCCGCTCGAGTCCTGCGGAGACTCCGCCGGGGATCTGTACGGTCACCAACGCCCCTACGATGATGGTGAGCAGCAGCAGCACCGTCATACGATGAAACAGGCCAAGCAGAAGCAGTGACGCCGAGATAACCTCGACCCACCCGGTGATCGGTCCAAGAATCGGCGGCAAGCCGAATCCAACGAACTTGTCCATCGCCGCGGCGATGTTGAACGCTTTGGGAATGCCGTGCCACAGGAAGATGGACGCGATCACAGCGCGCGACAGAAGAAGAGACGCCTGGGTGAGTTGATGCTCGTTCGTAGTCATATTTCGAGATTCGCTAGGGTAACGCCGAGCCAATTGTAGATTCGTAACCACGACGGCGGCGCGGGATGGCTTGGTCAGGTTTGACGACCAAGCCACCGACGAACCGTAATACGTCGATGTTAGCAATTCCCGGCCTTCATCTCGACCAGATCAAGGCTGGTCGCATAGGCCGGTGGCGTCTCCACTCCGATTACGGTGACCGGACCAAGCACCGCCATGAGTCTCCCCTCTGATGGGGGCCCCGGAACGGCCATCGCTAGTAGAGCTGCCATCGAGAACACGCTGACGGCAACGGCAACCAATGAATAGAGCACACGCATTTGGGCTCTCCTTTCGATCGAAACCCATGCAGGTCTCGGTTTGAGTTCGCAACCTAGGAAAACGGTCTTTAATCAGGGTCTATTCCTCGCGTCGTCCTCGCAGCAAGGCTTTGACAAATCCCGAACAGTTGATCAAACCGACTCGCTCTGCTTGGATCTGCAAAAGCACGGCTACGCCGGGTTCGGTTTCCACGCCCGCCTCATCCAGGCCAAACAAGAGTAGCCGGGCGTCAGGCCCACCATGAGGAAGCCCCGTCACGGCGGGGCTTCTTTGCATTTGGGGGAACGGGCGATCTGGTGGAGTTTGAAGGGCGCGGTGACAAAGACGGTGACAAGCGCGGGCGTCTGAATACCTTCAGCCCGAGCGATGTTCTTTACAGACAAAGCCGCGACGTAAGAATACGCCTGCCTAATGCAGCCTGACCGCTCCATCGCGACCATCCTGTTCACCGACATCGTCAGCTCGACGGAGCATGCCGCGGAGTTAGGGGATTGCGGCTGGCGAGACCTGCTAACCCAACACCACGAACTCGTGCGCCAGGAGCTCAGTCGTTTCCAGGGTCGAGAGATTGCTACCGCGGGCGATGGATTCCTGGCGGTGCTTGACGGCACAACGCGTGGCATCCTGTGTGCCAGCGCGATTCGCGATGCAGTTCAAGAGCTTGGGCTACAGGTGCGTTGCGGTCTGCACATGGGGCAGGTGGAGTGGGGGGCTGGTGGGGACATTGGTGGGATCTCGGTACATGTAGGTGCGCGTGTGGCGGCGCATGCAGACGCGGGCGAGGTGCTTGTGACGAGTGGAGTACGAGACGCGGAGCTGGGATCGGGCTTTGGGTTCGAGGATCGCGGGCCGCACGAACTCAAAGGGGTGCCAGGACAGTGGACACTGTATGCGGTCACAACAATCCCGGAGGAGGCGTACGAGCGGCAGTGGGAATCAGTCGCTCAACGATCCGTGCCGCAGGCCGCAACGGGCAAGTCGATCGCTGTGCTGCCGTTTGCCAACTTGAGCGCCGATCCGGAGAACGAGTACTTCTCGGACGGCATGACAGAGACAATCCTGGCGATGTTGTCGCGGGTCAGAGACCTCAAGGTGATCTCACGGACCTCTGTCATGCGGTTCAAGGGCACGACCAAGAGCGTGCACGAGATCGCGTCGGAGCTCGGTGTGGCGCACCTGGTGGAGGGGGCGGTGCAACGATCGGGGGACCGGGTTCGGATCACGGCCCAGCTGATCGATGCGCGAACGGACGAGCACCGCTGGGCCGAGACGTACGACCGGGACCTGGAGGACATCTTCGCCATTCAGAGCGATGTGGCGGAGCGGATCGTGGGGTCGCTACAAGCGGCACTGACGCCGGTGGAGAAGGCGCAACTGGAGGGTCGTCCGACGGACAGCGTTGAGGCGTACGAGCGTTACCTCAAGGGTCGCCACTTCCTGGCCCTGCGAACGGTTGCAGCGTTGGAGCAAGCGGTGGAGTGGTTCCGGGGCGCGGTGGAGGCGGACCCCGAGTTCGCACAGGCGTGGGCGGGCCTGGCATTTGCGTACGCGCTGTTGCCATTCTTCACCGGCGCCCCCGCGGCGGAGAGGCGCTCGGAAGCGCGAGTAGCGGCGGAGCGAGCGATGGCGATCGATCCGGGTTTGGGTGAGCCCCACACGGCGCTGGGCATGACGGCGCAAGCGGCCTGGGATTGGGAGGCGGCGGAGCGGGAGTTCCGTCGTGCGCTCGAGCTCAGCCCGGGCTCGGCGATGGCGCACCGCGGGTATGGAATGTTCCTGGGCTATCGAGGTGAGCACGACGCGGCGATCGAGGTGCTGCGGCGTGCGTTGGAGCTCGACCCGTTGTCGCTGTCAATCCAGACGGCGCTTGCAGGCGCGAACTTCTTCGCCCATCGGTACGACCGAGCGGAGGCAATCTGCCGCAAGGGGCTCGAGTTAGATCCCGATTACGCCCTTCTTCACTTCTACTTGGCGGTGCTCTATCAGCTGAAGGGTCGGTACGAGGAGGCTCTGGCGGAGTGGGAGACTCTAAGTCGGCTCGATCCGGACTGGATGTTGCCGCCAGATAGCGTCGCAGCCATACGGGCGGCGTACGCGGAAGGTGATGAGCGTGGGTACTGGGAGACGGCCCTGGAGTGGTTGCGGCCGCAAGAGTGGTCGCCTGTGCGGGCCTACATTATGACTGCAGCCTGTGCCGCGCTCGGTCGGATGGACGAAGCGTTCACGGCGCTCGGTCGGATGGACGAAGCGTTCACGCACCTCGATCGGTTCGTGGACTCGGGTCATCCGATGGTTCCTGGGATCGGCGGAGACCCCCACTTTGACCCACTGCGGTCGGATCCGCGATTCGTGGCGATTCTCAATAAGATCGGGCTGGGTGAACGGACTTAGGATGGATCGTTCCACCTGTCCCGCGATTCGCTCAGGGGGTTGCCTCGCGCGCGTGAGAGTCGAAAAACGTTAGAAATGTAACCGGGTGCGCAAGTAGGCGTGTAAGTTCAAGTGCAGATTCTATCCGCAGGAGCGGGTGGAGCGTTCGATATGCAAAAGTATCGTGATATCGCCTGGTTGCGAATAATCGCCGAAGGCACGGCGATTATCATCAGCATCCTTCTGGCTTTCGCAATCGATGCATGGTGGCAGCGCCAGTCCGAGCTGGAGCAAGCAGATGCCTTGATCGCCAGTCTCCACGCGGACTTCACTTCGAGCCAATCGCATATCGAGCGGTGGCTAGTTGGCAACACGAAAACTCTCAACGCGTTAACCGAGTTCCGGGACCACCTGGCAGGTACCGCCATCGATGGCGAACTAGTTGTGTCAATGGAGTGGGTTGTCGCCGCGATCGGTGCTCCGACGTACAGTCCCACGGATGCTACGCTGCAGGCCGCGATCTCGTCAGGACAGATCGAGCTGATCGAAGATGTTGAGCTTCGCACCAGACTGGCCTTGTGGCGCCAGCAGCTGGACGACACGCAGGAGGACGAACTCTTGATTCGAGAGGTCGTTGTTCATCACCTCGTGCCGGCTCTCTCGCAACAGATACGATTGAGTCGCGCGTTCGACTTCGACACTATCGTTGGCTGGTTTTTGAATCAACGTACGCCCGACGCCAATGACGAATTGCGTTTGCGGGCTTCGACGATGCTCGAAGGCGCCTTAGCCGAGCGAATCTTCTACACGACTTTTGTAGTCCAAGGGTTAGCGGATATTCAGAAAACACAGACAGAAATATTGCGGCTTCTCGAGAAGGACATGCGCCGATGATCATGCGACGAATGTCCCGTCGGGGTTGACACCTATCGACCCGAAGAAGACACCGACCATGCCATTTAGATTGAACTGGCCTTGAACACTCATTTTCTGCGAGGCCCTGGTCGAAGACTCGAACCTCATTGCACAGGCCATCCGGTGTGCAAGTAGGTGTGTAAGTTCAAGTGCGGATTCTATCCGTAGGAACGGGTGGAGCGTTCGGCAAGTATCCGCAAATTCTCGGAGACTTACGGACAAGAGCCGAAAAAAGTCCGCTCCGAGCGCGCCTTACAAGCAGGGGGTCCAGCTTCCAGGTCGCTGCCTTGGCCGGCAAAGCCGAGGTTCGAGCCCACGAGTCAAGTCTTTAGTCGGTTGCTGTGTCTATAGTGGTGACAAACATCGGACCGCAGCGCGATCAAAATGTCAAGAGAGACATTGCGACCCCGGAAAGAGCTGGCGCAAGTGGTATGCCTCCGACCCCCTCCGTTAGATGTGGCAAACCCTAGGTGAATTCACGCGTCCTATCGACGAATCGTAGGGGATGACGTTTTCCCTCGCGCGTGCGAAGGCAACAAAACGTCATAGGGGAGTAGGTCGATAGCTTCAGCACCTTTCGAGGATCCACTCCGACATGAGCTCAAGAAACCCCGGCACGAACTCCTCTCCGAGAGTGCCGTACTCGGAGGGGCTACCCGTCTTTGCGCTCTGGAATCCATGGTTCGCCGTGGGGAATGTCCTGACGAAATAATCGCTGTTACCGCCCCTTTCTAATGCACCGACCATGGCCTCATGGTTCACTTCCGGCGCGACCTGCCGGTCGCGCCCACCGAATATCAGCAGCGCGGGGCATTTCACTGACTTCAGAACGGGCTGGGCGTCGTGATCGAGAAACGACCTGAACCAGAGGCTGCTGAACAGGGTCAGATGGCAGTTGACCTCGGCGGCGGGATCATCATCCGCATCGCCGTCCATATCAAGATTCTTATCGCTCCATGTTTTCTCCTCCACTTCAGACCATGGCGACCTTTGCTCCTGAACCATCCTCACGATCTCGGGTTCGAGTTCGGCTTGGCCGGCCCCATCACGAACGAGGTTTACGATGTGCTTCATGGATTGAACGCGATTCTCGACTTCATCTTCCGTTGCGCCATCGACCTCGGCGATCAGCCTGGTCTGAGCGAGAAACATGTCCTCGCCGGTATTGCCGATACCCGAGATACAGATGATGAAGGCCACATCCTCTGATTGCGCGGCGCACATGGGAGCGACAATTCCTCCCTGGCTGTGTCCGCACAGTCCGATCCGGGCGGAATCGACATCGCTCCGGGCCTTCAGGTAGCGAACGGCGGCCAGAGCATCTCCGGCAACATCTGAAAGCGTGTACTGAAAAGCCGTACCGGTCGAACCTCCCACGCCCCTGGAGTCATATCGCAGCACCGCGATGCCGTTCCCGGCGAAAAAGTTCGCGATGATCACGAATGGTCTCATGCCGAACGCCTCTTCATCGCGGTTGATCGGTCCGGACCCCTGCAACAGAACGACCGCGGGGTGCCTGGCAGGCGCGTCAGGCAGCGTCAATGTTCCGGCCAGCGTGATCTCGGCGTTGGCGAAGGTCACCTCCTCCTCTACGTATCTCATGGGCCTTTCCTCCTTCGCATGCTCGTCCACCCCAAGCGGGCGACGTTGACCGCGCCAAACTAGAGGGGACTAGGGAGCCCGTACGGATCGACGAGGTTGGTTCAGCTGAAAATCGAGACAAACTGGCTCACTGAACCAGGACACACTCGTGGCCGAAAAAGTGTGTCTTGGAGTTTACCTTACAAGCAAGGGCGCCAGCTACCAGTCATGGCTCCGGCACCGCTTCTGTCACCAAAGCCAGGGAAGCCCACAGTGTCGGGTACGAACGTCGGCCTGCCAAGCGGCGGCGACTGAGGGCGGTTATCCTCACGGCAGAAGAGGGACAGGAACTGATCGACGACGCGAGCGCCGTTCTGGAATAGACCGCAGGACGCGCATTGCCTGT
>JBDGYV010000053.1:0-13552 GCA_039588915.1 Gemmatimonadota bacterium | reverse complement strand
TCAGCCTGAGTCGCCTCGTAATCGTAAAGGCCCCCATCTATCTCCGTGATGGACCCGGCCCGGTTGGCTTCAGCCGCCCCATTCTTTGAGACTCTCAACTCGGCCGCAGCGATGGTCTGAGAAAGCATCGGGGTCTTCTCGTTCACATCGCTACGCAACTCCAACGGAATCTTGCGCAGAGCCGGGGTCGCCTGGTTCAGATCGAGCTGCTGCATTACCTTGACGTCCCCGCGATGACAAGGTAGATGGTGGTAGCATCAGGGTTGGTGCGCCACACCGGATTGGTCATGGCCACCTTCGTGGTCCCGTCGTAAGTGAGGATGTCTGCCTTCGCGCCCGCACCAGTGCCACCAACGAGAACGACCTGGCCCCACTTGTAGTCATTGTCCAGAGCTGATGCGCCAGACCTGAGTGTGATGGAGCTGGCTGTACCAGCTTGAGCTACGCCGTGATCAACCCAGCTATCGGGAACAGGGCCACGCGCATAGTTGACCAGGAACAAGGTCCCCGCACCCTGCGCGTAATCCCACGGAGGCCAGACGAAGAACTCTTTGCCGGTGCCGTCGTACCACACCACCGTTCGGATGTGACCGAAGTTGTCGCCCGACGTGGGGTTAATCTCAAATCCGTGGTAGTACCCGTCCAGCGTTGTCGTGATGGTCGTATCCGCAATGCTGGTCGTATCGGCCGAAGTCGAGGTCCGCTGAGTGCCGGCTCCGACAAAGACGGAATTGCTTCCGATGAACCGATTCTCAATCCTTCCAGAACTGAACGACAGCTCCCCAGGATCATACCCAGCCACAATGCGGACACGACCGTTGGAGTCGGTGTCCAGGCTTGGACCGATGATGCCGTAGCTATTGACCGTCGAAGTGCCGTTGTCGGTGACGTCCCAGTGACCATAGACAGAAATGGTCCCACCGACGCAGTTGGCGTTGATGGTGAGCACACCCCTGCCGCTGAGCAACACCACGTCTGCTCCAGACTGGCCAACATTCTGCAGCTCAAGATACCCGTGATAGTTGTGAGCAAACAACTCCGAGCCGCCAATAGCAGCACCGAAGTCAACGATGGGGGTCGTCTCGCGCTGACTCTGGACGTTCTGCAAAGTCCCGTGATTCAGTCCCATCGTTACTGTGCCACCCAGCAGGCTGTCCTGGAACCAGAAGAATCTCCCAGGCTGAATGGTTCCACTATCACGCGCAACGGTACTTCGGAAAACCTTGAGATTGGTCCCCGTGTTGGTGCCGTCCACGTTGTAGGCGTTGTACACCCAGCAGTCGGTGCAGTTCTGTCCGCCTAACGCAAGGTCGTAACCAGATCCCTCGAAGACCGTTGCCGAGAATGAACCACCAGCAAGCGTGAACGGGTCTCCGGGAACAGCGATGCGGACACGGCCAAAATCTGATGCTGCCAAAAGAGCCCGTACATCAGAGGCATCAGTTGAAGGATTGTCGCGAGTTCCATCAACTCCGACGACAGTTCCCGTGTCAGCTAGCGGATGAAAGGAGTTGAACCAGATGGCGTTGTCTTCGTAGCCTCCATCCTGGATTGCAGCCGGCAAGATGTCATAGGTGTTGGTCGTGACCGCAGCGTTCACGGCAGGCTCGAAGGTTATCCTGTCGCTCGCCGCATCAAAATCCGTGATGCGAACCGTCTGGCCAGTGATCGACCCCGAAGTGAAACGAATTCTCTGGTTGTGCCAGTGATTGTCAGACTCCGTGAGGTTGGCATCCACGCAGGTTGTCGTGCTCCCGCTGTCACAGGTCCCGCTGAGAGTCACGAAGTCGCCTCCGCTGCCACCGCCCCCAACATCGTTGATATCCTGCGTGCTGGTCGGGTTCACATCAAAGAACTGAGTGAAGTTGTTGGCGATGTCCCCCGCAGTGCCCTCGGTAATGCTCGTTCCAAGGAACGACACAACGTCTACGCCACCCCCACCGCCAGGACCCTGCTCCAGAGCGTTGGTGGTGTACCTCATGGTCCCACCATCGTCCTCAATCATGTTGGCCCCGGTGAAGGTCAGGCCATCCCATGCCTCGACATTCACGTCCAAGTAGTCCGTTCCTGCATAGATAGAGTCGTACACGTTAGCCGAGAGTACACGGCACTCCTTGGTCAAAGGAAGGTGAACAGTCGTGTTGGTGACCCGAATCTTGAGAATGCCCAGCGTGTCGGTGTTGCCGGCAGTCAGGGCATACGCATATTCCCCGTTCTCGTCATGCGCACCGAGCACAGGTCCAGCGGCGAACGCACCCCCGTCCTTTGAAACCCTCGTGGCGTTGGTAGCCAGTCCAACCTCAGGCGTCCTACCGTCGTTCCTGTCCACGAACGGACCAAGAACAATCGTTTCCGCCGTAGACTGCTTGAGTACGCACTGACCCCAGGCAGGAGCTACCAGCAAAAGGCTCAAGCCCACCTTTAAAGCGAGCTTCATTCCGCGCCTCCAGTGTGATAGTAGTAGTGAATCGGCGGAAGCTCGGTGACGTTCGAAGCGTAGCCCAAAAGCGACAGCCGGTCATTGTGCGAGAACCCGCCATCGGGCCAAGTCGTCCAGGGCCTGCCCGGTATCCCCAGGTTGATGGCAGACCCGCGCCTGCGCTCCGAGTCCAGGGCTGCGCTGGTAGGCCAGGCCACCAAGACAATCACGAGAGCTGCGATGATGCGCTTCATGGTCCGCTCACCACTTCCTCGACGGTCGTAACGCCGGCAGCATCACTGACCGTGGCCTTCTGGTCCACCGTAACCCCAGTTGGGTCATAGAGCTGGTACTCTGTCCCTGACTGCCTCTTCTCGTTTTTCCACGCCTTGTACAGGAACTCGATCATCTCCTCGATAGTCGGCGTGTTGGTGGGCGTCACCTGGCCGGGGAGCGTGGACGTATCCGTTTTGAGGACATCCACGACCTCGGCGTTGACCTCGGCCGGCGTGGCGTTCGCGGCCACGTCCGTTGGCAGGTTGCCCCCGTCCAGCTCCGCAAGCCGCGCCTCGGTGCAGACTGATGCCTGTGCAAGCGAGGTCAGCCCGGAACCCGTGGCCCCGATGCGCGTGTAATTGTCGCCCGTCTGATTCGTGTGACCGGTGAGAGCCGAACACGTCGCCGCTGTCGTAACCGAAACAACTGCGCCACCGTTTGTGTCAACTTCTCCGGTGCCAGTCCCGTCCTTGATGGTGCAGTAGGCATAGCCTGCCGTCGCGGGAGTAGCCACGGCCGTACCATTCCATTTGGTGACGTCCGCTTCCTCATGACGGTTCGCAATCGAGAACGTGGCCAGAACCGCATTCACGGTTTGGGTATCAATCGTGGCGGCGCTAAGCACGACGGCGTAGTCAGTCCCGGCGGTGTAGAACGCATCTGTGGTCACAATGGTGACGTGGTGGACTCCAGTGAGGGAATCGAAATCTTCCGTGTCGGTGACTCCCGTTGTGGTCTGCGTGACACTATCATCCTTGTACACCGAGATGGTCCCGTCAGTGCTCCTGGTGATCGAACCACCCGAACTATCCGAGCTGCTCCACTTGAAATACACCGTCTCATCTTCAACGTAATTCCCAAGATGTTGGATGGCACCTGCGCTCGATGCCCACAGGCACGCGACAAGAAAAGCGAGCTTCTTCACTGAACGAGCCCTCCATCGACTAGGCCCAAAAGCCTGTCGGCATCCACGAGAGGAAAGGTGCCGCCAGCAGCGGCAGCCGCAGGAACCTCGGCAGCCACCATCATCCAGTCTTCGGACGCGTGCAGCCATCCCTGCGTGTGGGTAGTCACGCTGAGTCCTGTCTCATACCCCCACACCACATTGATCCCAGGACCCGAATCCGGGAAATTCCGCACAGCGGTCTGCCCGGAAGCGGCGGTCTGATTCGTCGTGTCCCAGTACACCGATATCTCGGACGATGCCGAATCAGCTTCCGGCGAGACGACAACATCGGCTGTAGAGGTCGCACTCGACCCAAACCCAGAATCCGCAGCAACGGCACCGAACACATCCACGTCTTCATAGACCATGCTGGTAGCGACGAAGACGAAGCACGTTCCAGAGCACCCGCGATTGACGACAACGCTGTAGTTTCCTATGTCCGGCTGGTGCTCATACCAAATGCTCACATGGGAGTTCTTTGGGTTCCTGTCAACGAACGCTGCTTCGGTCAGATTGTCGCCATTGAACGTAACACTGGTGATATTGCGATCCCCCGAAGCAGAGGCCGCAGAAAACACCCCCACATACATGCTGGGGGTAGTCGTGGCACCCGTCGTATTGTGCGACCAGGTGATGCTGCCATCGGTTTCGTCGGGACCATTCGCAGTGCTAGTGTAGGTTACGGAGCTTGGCTCCTCACGCACGCCAGCCCAGGGCGCAACCGTGACGTTCACGCTTGGAGGAAAGTTGGGGTTCTCCTTTCCACGGTTGGTGTACTGGCCGAAGGGAATATCGTTGACCGTCCAAGCGCTCGTGGCCTCGGAGTCCTCCGTGTAACCCGCGGTGTCGTAGGCCGAGGGCACCATCAACATCCCACGTGGAAGACCCTGGCTGTCCGCGTCAGCATTCGTTAGATGCAACCACTGCCAGGTCGCATCCCTCGTGCGTGGAGCCCACGACCCCTGCGCCAAGCTGGAGCCACCTGTGGTGAACGTGACATCCTCGAACATATCGATGTAGTAGTTGTCACCGTCACCCTTCGGCGTGATCTCCGTCATGCCGGTCGTGTCGTAACTGCCGTCCACCCAGCGAATCCAGCACTCGTCAGGGGTAGCCTTCAGTTCCGTGCAAATGAGCTTCTGCGTGTTGTCGGGCGGATCTCCCCAGGCCCAAGAGTCGATGGTGAACTTGACATCGGCAGTGAGCCACTCCTGCTTTTCAGCACTGTAGAGCCAGTGGCGGGCCGCCTTGACCGGCAGAGCAACAAGCAACACCAGCGCCAGCATCAGGACTCTCATTGTTCTTGGCCTTGCGGGGGTCCTTGCTGCCGCTGTCCACCCTTGGCTGACATCACCATCGCCTCCCGCTGAAGCTGCTTGATGAACTGCTGCTCTTCCTGCTCGTTCTGAGCTTTCTGGTGTTCCTGCCGATGCGTCAAGAGCGCCTGCTTTCTCTGCTCGTCCATGCTGGCCCAGTCGTTGTTCTTGACACGCCGATCGATCGATGCGATGTGTGCCTGGTGATCGTCGGTATCTGGGTTGATGGGAATCGGCATCACCATAGGCCCAAAGAGCATGCGCCTGGTCTCACGCTCCTGAAGCTTCGTGTCAAGCGCCCCCAGATTCGCCAGCTGATCTGGGGCCGGCATCTCGAAGAGCTCAAGGACGTGGTTCATGAACTTCGGGTCCTGTATGAGCTGACCAAAGAGACCGCTCTTCAGAAGCTCAGTGAGCTGTGCTCGCATAGCCTCCTTATTGATGGGAACCTCAGACCCCTCCTGAACGATTACACGAAGACCGCCATCTACGTCGGTCTTCGAAAAGAGAAACACCTCCGGGTCTTCGTTTCCACCAACCACTGTTGCAACCCTCTCCAAATCGTAGTGCTGCCGGGAAAGATCTAGAAGATCTTCACCCAGAGCTGCCTGCTCTTCGGCTCCCACGGAGATCGCAAACGACAGGTCGCTGTCATCGGCACGCTGCAACAGCTCCACCGTTCCCACCGGGTTGGGGCTCGCACCCATCGGCTGTCCACGAGTAAACGAAAACTGCGATGCCGCCGTGTCGATGTCTTCCTTGGCAGCCCTCATCTCGGACACGACAGCAGACGAAATTCCCGGGATATTCGGGACCTCTGGCGGTCCCTTGCCCCCGGCATACTCCAGAATCCTCCCGCCCTCAGTAACTTTGTCGGTCGCAATCGACCCCACCTGAGCAAACATGTGAGGATGCCTCAGGCGAGAGCGGGCACGTCCCGCATCGCCACGAGCAGTGTTGTACGCCATGTTGGGCTCAATCATGTCGGGGATAAAGCAGTCACCCCAGGGCATGTTGGGAATGGGAATCATGGGGAAATGGTGGTACGGGGTCTTCCCGTTCTTCAGGATCCCCGGCCCATTTTCTACGAGCTCGTCACCAGCAATAATGATCCGCCGGCCCTGCTCAAACCCCTTCACCTGAGCAGGTGATTCGTGGTACTCGATTACGAACGCTGAGTCCTGAGCCCTGTCATCTTCAAACATCTGGTCGCCCCTGGAGAAGTAGCTCCCCAGGTCGATGCCAATCCTGGTGGTGATGTCCATCGCTTTGACGTCTGGACGCACATCGACACCCCAGCGACTAGCGATGTCACCCACCTGGATCGCGACCTTCTCTCCGACCCACGGCCAGTCTTCAAAGAATGGGGTTGTCATTTCCGCCGGTCCATGTATATCAAAGACCGAACGCATTGGAGCAATGACATCACCGAGCGGTGGAGGGAACAACATCTTGGGATTTCCCTTGCCATCCACCATGGGCACCGGCCCCTCGGGACCTACCATGGGGGAACCATCGGGATTCATCACCGGCATAGGCTGCGGAGGCTGTGGAAGCAAAGTAGGATCCCAGTCTGCCTTAAAGATGACGCCACCGAACATGGCCTGATGCTGCGCTCCAAGCATCCTGTTCTTGAGGAACCCAGTGGAGCGGTAAAGAGACCTCAGGATCCTGAGACCCACACGCGCCTGCTCCCTTGAATCAGCGTCAGGAACGGATGGCACCACTTCGAAGTTCGGCTTCGACTTGACGATGCGGGCAGCATCACTCAGCCACCGACCCTTGACCATGTTCACGACGACGCGCTTATCAGCACTCAGGAGCATCGGGAACCAGCGCTTGCGCTTCTGAGACCAGAAGATGTGCTGGTGCCCCATGACAAAGTAAAGGGACCGAAGCCACCGGGGAATCCAGAACTTCATCTTGGCGTCTTCGGATTCCTGTATCAGGGCCTTGACGAACTTGACCAGGGCCAGGTCATCGACAGTATCGATAGTGTCGTCACTGGCTGACAACCACGAAGACACCGTGCCCGACATGTGCCGGGATCTGCTCTTGGCGTCTACTACCGCAACAGCCATCAGAGTCTGGCCACCTTACTCATGTGCATGGCCTCCATGGGCTCCAGCTCTTCCTGCTCATCCCTGAATTCATCGATATCGCTCGTTGCTTCAATCGATGAGGCCGGCGCACTCACCGGATCGTTCAACCGATCCAAGACCCTCTCGGAAGCGAGGAACCTGGTCGCCATCCTCTCCATCGAGAGATGGTAAACTACAGAAAGAGCTATCACTCCAACAACAGAGATGATCGAAACCGTAGCGAGAATCCAAGTCAGCTCGTTCATCGGAAGAAGTCTATCACAGCAGCGTTGTTCCCGTACATCCTGCTATCTTCATCATCAGACTCGTCATACTCCTTGGGCTTCATGGTCCACCAGGGGTCTGGCGTCTTCTTCTTCTCCCGCCCCTGAAGCCTGAAGTCCATAGCATACCGAGACATATAGAGCAAGGCATCGACCGCATGATCTGGAATATTCTTCTTCCGTTTCCCTGTATCATCAATGACTTGGGCCGGAATCTCCAACCGCAGGTTCTGACACCCAGGGTCAATCACAACCCCGGGCAACACCTGAAGCTCGGCCTGACACTTCCCGCATTTCTCCTGCTCATCAGGCCACACGTACCAGCAACAGCGCTTCAGCCGGCGGAAAAGACCGTCCAAAATAGACTCCATCCCGTCCTTGTCACGCCACCCTGGTTGCTGTGATGGAGGTCCGATGTGGATGGGATAGGGCTCCTCGGCATACTCAGCGATGTAGCCTGCGCCCGAAACGTCCCCCACAGCCGTAAAATGATCAAACGGATTCGAGTAGGGCTGGACGCTTTTCTCCACATCCACGGCGTACATCCCGCCTCTACGCTCATGCCGCGGAGTCCTTCTGAATATTGGCTCAATCTCCTTGGGCTCAGGCGCCATCACCCACATGACGAACGCCTTTAAAGCGAGGAGCCGTTTCCGCAGCCTGGCCTTGTGAACCTTGGCCGTGGCTCCTGACAGGTAGTGCTCTGCATAGATCTGGAGCTGCTTGGGAGTCTGTTGGCCGACCAGGATGCAGGTGGGGTGATCGAACCCGAAGTCAAAACTCAGAATCTGAGGGTACCGACCGGGCAGAATCTCAATATCGCCAACGTTCTTGTCCCCAAAGCTCTTGAAGACAATCTCGCCTGGCTGGGCCGTGAGGGAGAGCTCGTAGTCAGCCTGAAAAATCGGATCGTAGACACCAGCACTGTACTTCCGGGCGGCTCGCTGACGAATGCGCTTGGTAACCACAGGCCCAAGCGCCGAGTAATGGATCTGGACTACCCTTCGCCCGGTCTCTTCGTCTTCAAGGATTCTGACAGCTGGAGGCGTCGGCAGATGAGACACTCAATCCCTCACAACCTCTACTTGAACGGTGTCGGGATCGAGCTCCAAGAACAGGACGTGCCAGGTGCCGGCCTCAAGGTACAGCTTTGTGTCGTAGCTGGCGTTGAACGGCGAAGAGTAAATCGCCGCTCCCCAGAAGGCAAGATTGGACGCGTCCCTGAAACTCCAGAACATATCCGGCGCCGAGAACGCCACGGGAGTAAAATCGTCCTCATCAATGACAGCCCGCTCCTTAAGAAGAACATGGTAGAAGCCCCCAGCCGAAACAACCTCGGTCTCCCCGGTCGTGATCGCTGCCATGTGGCCATTACTGAGATCCGACGTGGACAGCACAAGGATACCGGTGCCCTTGACCTTACCGAAGTTGGCGACCTCCCTCAGCACCCCGGCTTCATCTTCAACCCAGAAGTCCAGAGCTCTCTGCTCCAGCATCCCGGTGACTCTCACCTGGAGCTCGCCATGAGCGATGTTCTTCGCATCGCCCTCTTCCTCGACAGAGCAAACCTTCCGCACGAAAAGTTCAGCGCGCTCGTTCATGCCAACGTCACCATGGCCTCAACCTGAACGTCCTTGTCGTAGGGAGCATCGAGCGAAAGAACCGCCGGCTGGTTCTGGTCAGCCCTCCACGGGAAGAGACCCACGGCATCAATCTTGGACCAGGGCGGATCCCCGAAGTAGACCGACGACAACCAGCTGTTGTACCCAGCGTTGCCGTTGTTGTCAGCATGGACATGGGAGATCTCAAGCGTGGTGATCCTGTCCCAGATTCCATTGAACGTGGTGGTGAACTCGCTCTTGTCGAGCACGATGAGATGCCAACGATTTGCCGTTTGGATCCGATCGAAGTAGTTCTGCCCGGAATACTCGTGAAGCCCGGGTGTGAACCCCTCGCGTGCGATGATCTCATCTGTTGGGGTACCGAGGATTCCGGCCTCAGCTTCAGCATCCGTGATGATGCCCGTGTACGGATACGACCTGATGTAGATGCCCGACGAAGAGCCATCGGGAGCCGCCAAGGTGGCGTCTTCGCACATGACCCAGAACGCGAAAATCTTCCCATCACTTGGATTCCCCAGGTCAACCGAGTCGTCGCGCCCCCAGTAGTAACGGGCCACTCCATGGTAATCGGTTGGGTCATCGGCCACGCTCGTGAACCTGATCACGTTCTGCGCGAAGTTCCCCTGAGGGTCGGCGACCAGCGCCGCGTTGATGGCATCGTAGGTCCCCGTAGGCGTACCGGAGTTGTTCTGCCACTTGCCAGTCTGAAAGCAGGGGAAGACGGTCCCATCTTGATCCGCCACATCGAACACCCCATCTTGGGGCCGGCAGAGGTAGCCGCTGTCTCGGCACGTCTCCGATGTGTTCTGCTGGGCCAGGCGAGCGACAACGCCAGGGGCCGAGGCTGCCACAAGGACCCAGGAGTTCAGACCTGTCCCAGGGAACTTGTTCTCAATGGGAATCGGGACCGCCTTCTGCCCTGCTTCCAGATGAACGCTGATGGGAGAGAAAGCGTGGATGTTGCTCTGCTTGACATCGATGAGTCTGGAGGCGTTCTCTGCTCGTGCCTTCCTGACCCAGGCTTCAAGGCGTCTGAAGTACGTTGGCCTTGCCATAGGCTTCAACCCCTTCGGTGGTGTAGGTAGCTACTTCCTTGGCCCTGTGGATCATGACCTCCATCTCTGCGTTGAAGAAGGTCCCGAAACAGCCCGTGGCAATGACCACCAGTTTCCCGCCACCTTCGACGCATGCCAGAGAGGAAGCGTAGGACCCCTTGGCGTGACGATTGTACGTCAGCTCGTCCAGAACGCCAAGGGTGAGCTGCTCAAAACGCCATTGTTCTGAGCCTTCAGGGAGAGCGATGAACTCGGAATCCTGCTCTCTACCGTGGACAGACCTGACCTTTACTCCGCCTGATGGGTGCGGCCTCTCGACCTCCACTTTCCCGGCCAGGGAGCCTTGGACGTGTTCGAGCTGATAGCGGACGCGCCGTACCAGCTCCATAGATACGCTGTCTTTTCTCGACTGCGCGGCACACCGGAACCCAGGGATAGCCAGCAGCGATGAGGTCACAAAGGTGCATATACCCCAGGAACCGAAGATCTGTCGGCTCTTGTGGAGCCACGTCTCCCAATCCGGGTCTTCGAATTCCCCAAAGAGGATACGCCCGACTCCCGCAGTATGGGGATCGTCCACCACAGAGCGGGCAATCTTGATGTTTCCCTTCGGGTCGTAGGTGACGAGGCATTCTGAGGCTAGCTCGAATCGACCTCCGGGCTGCTGCCATCGGTCGAGCTTGGCTCGGGCAGTAAGGCCGGCGGCGGTGGCGCGTGCTCTGGCAAGATGCTCATCGCCAGGGCTTTCCTCTCCATGTAGGGCAGGGCCAGGAGCTCCTGGCTCAGCGCCTGCAGCTGCTGGACCGAAGAGCCAGGAAGCATCTGAGGCTTCTTGTGAAGAACCTCCCGCTTCGTCCCCAGCACCTGCTTGTGGACTTCCAGCGCTGTCTTCAAGGCGTCCCGCCCCGGAAGCTTCACGTTCGTCCACTGCTCGATCACCGCCTCGCAGCCGGCGCACTTGAGCTTCACCTTGACTCGGTGCTCCTTCTCCAGGAACGCTTCAATCACGTCCCCGGCCGCGGGGAGCATGGCTTCAAGCCGTCGCTGCGCCGCTTCAGCCTTGGTGCCCATTATACAGCCGTGATGCCAGTCATGCGAAATGTCTTGTCGGGTGTAGTCAGCAGCATCCCCGCCCCAAGCATCCAAGTTACGTTTATCTGTCTGGCCTTCCCTATGAATGATGGTGGCTTAAGATCAGTTTCGTACTCCATCCTCCGCGGAAACGACACAACCAATTCGCCCGGGTCAGGCTCCAGCCCGGCGAGGATGGCCCCCGGGTACCAGGCGGCGTGACATCGACCGCGGCACACGGGAGTCCATGAAGCCGTGAGGGCAAACACTTCGTAAGGCGAGCCGCAAGCGCCACTACGGTCCCAAACTGGGCTGTGCCCCTTCTTACCGCACACAACGCAGCGCAACGGACCATACGGCAGAGCCCATGAGCAAATCGACTTCTTAGAACGGGATGCTATCGTCGTCGATGCCATCCTTATCATCTCCAGCTCCAACCAACTCATCTCCTCTGGCTTTGTACGGGTCAAGGAACATGACCTCCTGCGCTACGATCTCGGTGCGCTGCCTCAGAACTCCATCCTTCTCCCACTTGGCGGTTCGGAGCCGGCCCTCGACATAGACCTTCGAACCCTTCTTGAGGAACTTCTCGCAGATCTCCCCAAGCTTACTCCACGCCACGATGTTGTGCCACTCGGTCTCTTTCTTGTCGCTCTTATAGAGCGTGTAGCTCGTGGCCATCGAGAACGTGACGCAGCGGTTCCCACTATTGAAAGTCCGGGCCTCGGGGTCTCGTCCCACGTTCCCGATCAACTGTACCTTGTTCAGAGCTTGCATCGTTTCCTCGCTTTCAAATGAAAATGCCCTGGCCCGAATTGAAGTTGGAGCGAAAACCCAGGCCAGGGCGATGAAGCGAGGAAGCCATGGCGACTTCCAGCCTCATCCTACCATTCTCCTTCGCTCCAAAGCTACTCGCAGCAGGGGGTCTTCCGGCACCAACGCCACTTCTTTGTCCCCAAGGAAATGCCTGATGTAGCGCTCCCCGCAAATCCAGCAAACCCTCATGTTCTCTGGCAAATCCCCAGGTAGCAACTTTCCCCAGCATCGACCACCACAGCCAGGCTTCAGACAGAAGAACTGCATATCCTTCCACTTCACTTCCCCTGGAGCATGATACGCATCAGGTCGTCCCGGTGCCTCTGCTCGAAGGGCGTCCCGTCAGGCAGGGCATTGACATACCTCCTGGTCCTGGCCAACCGGTCAATCCTTGCCGCGTGTATCAGCTTCCACTGATGGAACACGTGGGTGTTGTACGTTTCCGCTGCTTTCACCTTGGCCTGCAGATTCGCATACCCCAGATACAAGGAACTTAGCTGTTGCAGAATAATTAGGCTCAGTAAAACGATCAGTAGGACCCACGCCCTTTTTGTCATCATCATTCATTCCTTTCATCCAGCTCTCTGGAATATCGTAGCCTCCCTCTTTGAGATACTCCATAAGAATTGCTTTGAGTAACGGATCTACGGGAGACCCGTCGTTATTGTACTCTCTCCGACACGTGGGACAAATCAATCCCTTCGTCATAACCTTGGCAGTCAGCGGGTCTTCCCCGAACGTGCCGGCCAGGGGCTGAAGCCTGCAGTTGACGAATAGGCAATACACCCTCCAAGGCATGTTTGCCCATCGCTCCATGATGAGCGCCGAAACGTTGCTGACCGCCTTCAAGTTTACGACGTAGTTGTTGAATCGCACTGTCGCCTCATCAATCTGCCCCCACTTAGTCCTTACCATGAGGGCCTCGATTCTTACGCTCCTGTCTCATCGCCTTTAAAGCGACCGTCGCCGCTTTCACAGGCCGGTTATCGAAATCGAAGATGCTTTCGCACAGAGAGCACCGATAGAACCACTTGCTTCCAACCTTCGACAGCAAGGCGGCAAACAGAACGGGCTCTTTCTCCAGCTCGGGCGTGATGCACCGGATAGAGCAAGGAGAGGGCTCATACTGGGGTCGCGCCGGGCAATTTCGAGCTCCGGTCACATTGGTCCGCTTCCCCTGGATCAGCCTCGGGTACTTCTTCGAAAGCTGCACGGCCCGCAGCACCGGGTCAAGCGCCCGCCCTTCAAGGTCGTAATCGTACTTGCAGTCCCTACAACGCAGCACATGTACGCAGGGTTGATCATGCTCGTGGTAGTCGCCCTTTGCTGTAGTGCATTCAATGGTATACGAGCAGGCGCCAGCAAAAGACGTGGATGGGCAGCGAATTAGCGGAGAGAAGAATTGGAATTTCCTGTCAACCCCCTCATTTTCCGCAAAGATGTACCATTCGTTGGGATTGAGGGTCTTGCCAAGAGTAGCGGCTTTAGACATTTGGTTTTCGCTCCAAGATGAATGCTAGCATGGAGTTATTGGCCTTGTCAAGGGTAGTAATTTGTAAATTTTTAGCGAGGTGGACAGTCCCTCCGCGCCATTGGGGGGAGGAGGTGCTTGACTTTGGCACCCCCCTTGCTATATAAAGATCTCTGTCACCCTCTTCAGGGTCAC
>JBDGYV010000052.1:0-13663 GCA_039588915.1 Gemmatimonadota bacterium | reverse complement strand
ACGCCGATCGTCTTTAGGAGGACCGTTTTGCCGCCAGTGTTGGGACCGGTCACCACTAGCGTTCGCTCGTCCGGTCCGAGCTCGAGCGTCAGCGGGACCAGGTCGCCCACGCCGATCTCATTGAAATGGGCAACTAGCAACGGGTGCCGAGCGTCGACTAACGCCAACGTGTCGCCCCCCAGCTCGGGCGAATGACCGTTCGTCGCCAACCCGTAGCGCGCCCTGGCCAGCACCGTCTCGGCGTGGAGCGCAAGCCGAGCAGCGCGCTCCAGCTCACCGCGACGACCGGCGAGCGCACGGGATAGGTCCCCTAGGATCCGCTCTTCCTCGCGACGCACCGCGAGACCCCCTTGTCGGAGCGCGTTATTGGACTCGACCATGGCGCTCGGTTCGACAAAGATCGTCGCCCCGGAGACCGACTCGTCGTGCACGATCCCTGGCACTTCGGATAGCACCTCGCGCCTGAGCGGAACCACGTAACGACCGTCGCGTACCGTGGGTTGGCTATCGACCGCCACGAGAACGTGGCGCAGTCCGGCGAGTATCGCGTTTAGCCGATCGACGATCGTCGTTCGGAGTCGACGCACCTCCTGACGGAAACGCTTTAGATGGGGGCTGGCTTCGTCGACCAGCTTGGCCTCACTGTCGAACGCGTCGAGGATCGTGCGCTCGAGCTGGGGCTCAATCGGAGCGTGTTCGAAACGGGTCGCCAGCCGCGGCCAGCGATCAGCGTTTCGTTTGAGGAATGTGGCCAGCTTTCGAGTACCCTCGAGGGTCCGCGCCGCCGAGATCAGCGCTGGTCCGTCGAGTGTGGCGCCTTCGACCCCCAGAGCGCGCACCGTGGAAGCTTGATCGACAACATACGGGGCTGGTAATGCCGACTCGCCAGCGATCACGTCCATTCCCTCGACCACCTCGGCCAACGCGTCGCGCGCCGCGTCGATGTCGGGCAGGGGCTTCAGCGCCCGCAGCGACGACGCCGCTGACTCGGCGTTGGTCTGCTCCGCGAGCAACTCACAGATCGCCGACCACTCTAGGGCGACCAAAGTCTGGGGCTCAGCGATTGGAGTCACAATGAACGGCGATATGGTAGGCTGGTTGTTAACCGCGGCGCGGCGTCAGCCGAGTCGCTCCTTCACGCGCGCGCTGACAACACTGCCGTCGACGCGGCCTCGGACCTCCGGCATCAAGCGCCCCATGACTGCGCCCATGTCTCTGAGCGTCTCGGCACCGGTTTCCGAAATCGCCGCGTCGATCAACTGCGTCAACGAGGCATCGTCGAGCGGCTCCGGGAGATACTCACCGATGATCGCCGCCTCGGCCGCCTCTTTGTCCGCCAACTCCTCCCGGCCCGCCTCTCGATATTGTTCCTCGGCTTCGCGGCGTTGCTTCTGGCCCTTGGACAATACGGCAATGATCTCGTCCTCCTCGGGATCACGACCGAGCTCGATCCGCTTATTTGTCAACTCGCTCGAGACTAGGCGCAACGTCGCCACGCGGATCTTGTCGCCGGCTTTGAGGGCCGTCTTCTGGTCCTCCGCGAGACGATTTGCCAGTTCGCTATCGCTCATATCAGTCCCCTACCCCGGAGGCCACGAGAGAGGTCTCCCGCCCAACAAGTGCAAATGCAAATGAAACACCGTCTGTCCGGCACCCGCGTTCGTGTTAAACACCAGCCGATAACCATCCTCGGCGATACCTTCGTCGGTGGCGATCTGAGCCGCGGCGCGTACCAGCTCACCGACCAGAGTTTCATCGTCGCCCGTCAAGTCGTTGACGGTTGCGACATGCTTCTTGGGTATCACCAGTATATGTGTTGGCGCCTGCGGATTGACGTCACGAAACGCCAGCCACCGATCGTCATCAGCTACGACGCTGGCATCGATTTCCCCGGTGGCGATCCCACAAAACAGACATTCGCTCATGTGTTGGCCTTTGCTCCCCCCAACTTCCCTGCGTTCAAATCGTTGACGATGCCAATCAGTTCCTGAATATCGTCGATCTCATAGTCGGCACCCGAATCGACCGTACCAAACGTGTCTCCGTAGCGCGCGAAAACGGTTCGGATGTTCACTTTGGCGGCTCCAACGACATCCCGTTCGGGCCAATCACCGACCATGAGCGCCTCGTGCGGCTCAACACCGAGCTCCGAAAGGACTCGCTGGAACGGCGCCGCGGATGGCTTGCGTTCCCCGGTGTCGTCGAACGTCACCACGACATCGAACATGTGGTGCAGGTTGAGCGAGCACAATCGAAGCCACGCCTCCCTGCGCGGGGCATCGGAAACCACCGCCAAGTCCAACCCGAGCTTGATGAGGTCCATCAGTGTCACCGTGACGTGCGGATAGAGAACGAGCGCCGCCTCCTTGGCCCGCCGGTAGGCGACTACACCAGCGGCCAGGATCTTGTGGTCGACGTGCCCGAACTTGGCCTCGAGAAAATCGTCGAACACGGTTTGATACTCGATCCCCTCCCGTTCGTAAACGGACAGGATCTCTTTCTCGGCTGTCTCCACATCCAAGGGCAACCCGGCATCGATCATGGCGTGAATGGCGGCGTCGACCGCCAGCCGCTTCATCGACATGAAGTCCACTAGCGTGTTGTCGAGATCAAAGATAATCGCGCGGATCATCGTCTCGATCCACCGCCACTGTGGATGCCTATTTGAGCGATTGACCTACGGTGCGGCCGATTGAGATCTCGCCGTTGTCGATGCGAAGATTGAAACCACAATCGGGGTTGGTGCACACCCACGCTTTGTACTCGATTGTTGCCCCGTCCCGGCCATAATCCGACAGCGGAATGAGTACGCCTGATCCACACTTTTGGCACGCAGGAAACTCCGTCATCACAACCTCCCCTCCCGTCGTAGGGTACTACGCCCGCCGTCTATGCTAGCGGCCGCCCTCCCCATGGATATTGGACCTCGAAGACATCCGAGAAATCGAAGATGTCATCGAAGTCGGTCTTGTCGTCGGCTTCGTCCTTCGAAAGGACCCCTACCTCGAGCAGATTGAAAACGATCTCTCCGAAGTCCCGTGTTGTCGAGATATTCCAGTGTTCGAGGACTGTCTTCGAGATCGGCCCATACAACCGTATCGCTAAATCACGACACCCTTCGACCAGCTCTTCACCAGTGACGTGTCGTCGACGAGGCAAGCGACCCACTACTTCCTCCAAAGCCATGAGAACAAACGCGTACGCTCGCTCCTCATAACGATTATCTAGCTCGCGTAACCGCTCGCGGATCGTGGTATCGATGTGGGTGTTGTTCACGCCGACTCGATGGACACGTCGACTGGAGAGACCTTGGGAACCGTAATCCGTAAGAGGCCGTTCTCGTAGTGAACGGTGATCTCGTCGGCCTGGGTCGATCGTGGCAACCGAATGCGTCGCTCGAAAGGTCCCACCGGGATCTCCATCTTGAAGTAGTTCCGAGGATCGCCCCGTCGTTCCCGTCGCACCCCCCTAACTCTCAACGTGTCACGCTCGAAATGTACTTCGATGTCTTCGGTACTCATTCCAGGGATCGCCATCGTTACCCGGTAGTCATCCTCGGTCTCATAGACATCCGTCGGTGGGGTCCAGCGGACACCCCCCTGAAATGTGAACGGCAGCTTGGCTTGGAACCAATCGTCGATATATGCCTCGACATCGGCAAGCAAATCGTCGACGGTTCCTTTTTTTCGTGCTTCGTCGGTCATACGCTAACTCCTCGTGAATCAAAAGTAGGTGTCGCGTGCGCGAAGCGTCAAGCCGCTTTACCCGTTCCGCTGGGGGATCTTCGACGGGCGAAGGCACTCTCCCAGCGATGATGCATGAACCGTTCCGGCACCGATCTCGGCCAACGCGCGCTCGAACCCGTCAGATTCTTCGGCCGGCACCGACAGCACCAACTTCACCCGCTCACCGTAATCCGCGTTCTCCTCGCGTGCCGCGTGTTTGGCCGCCACGCGACGCACCTGCGACGTGGCGGCGTACGGGAAGCGTGTCTCGAACTGCGACCAAACCCCCACCTCCGGCAACCGACGGACGGCGATCGCAGCTTCGATTGCCAACCGCGCCGCATCCGCATAGGCACGCGTAAGCCCACCAGTGCCGAGTCGCGTTCCGCCGAACCAACGCGACACCACGCAAACTGAATTGACGACGTCGGCCCGCTCCAGAGCTCCCAGGATCGGCCGCCCGGCGGTTCCGCTGGGTTCGCCCGCGTCGAAACCGGCCGCCTGGAGATCGCCATCGGACCAAGTACGGTATGCCCAACAGTGATGGGTGGCGTCGGCGTACAATCGACTGCGGCGATCGAGGACCTGAGAAGCCGCCTTGGAGTCAGCCGCTGGAGCCAGCCAAGTCACAAAGCGCGAGCCGCGTACGGTGTGCGATGACTCGATAGAACCGCAGGACTGGCGCACAGCGGTTCGGAGCCGCCTGCGAGGCCCTTAAGCCCCGGACCGCGCCAGCTCTTGGTACTGCTCGCGCCACTGCTCGTAGAGAGGAAACGCTGCGCAGAGCTCGCACACACTCGAACGCACACGATCGATCGTGGAGCGATCCCCGGGTCCGTCCAAGACATCCGCCATCCACCCACCGATCGTTCGCATCTCGGTGTCGGTCATGCCACGAGTCGTCAATGCCGGTGTCCCGACCCTGATCCCGCTGGTCACGAACGGGCTCCGTGTCTCACCAGGGACGGTGTTCTTGTTCACGGTAATCCCGGCTTCCCCCAGCGCTGCTTCGGCATCCTTACCGGTCAACTCTCCGGTGGCGGAAAGATCGACGAGGAACAGGTGGCTGTCGGTGCCTCCAGATACAACCTGATAGCCGCGATCAACGAGTGCCGCCGCGAGAGCGCGAGCATTCGCCACCACCTGTTGCGCATAGAGACGGAATGCTGGTTCCAACGCTTCTTTGAGCGCGACCGCCTTCGCAGCGATGACGTGCATCAGCGGTCCGCCTTGCAGACCCGGGAAGATCCACTTGTCGATCGGTTTGGCGTGCTCTTCGCGACAGATGATCAACCCGCCTCGCGGACCGCGCAGGGTCTTGTGGGTCGTCGTGGTAACGATGTCGGCGTGTGGGATCGGTGAAGGAAAGACGCTGCCGGCCACGAGTCCAGCAAAGTGCGCCATGTCAACGATCAGTCGGGCGTTGACCTCATCGGCGATGGTTCGAAACGCACCAAAATCGATCGTGCGGCTGTAGGCGCTGCCGCCAGCCACGATGACCTGCGGCCGAGCTTCCAAAGCCGTCTTGCGGATCTCTTCGTAGTTGATGAGCCCGGTGTCCGTGTCGACACCGTAGCTGGCGACTTCATACAGTCGGCCGCTGAAGTTGACCGGGCTCCCGTGCGTCAGGTGACCGCCGGCTGACAAGTCCATCCCGAGCAACGTGTCTCCCGGCTCCATCGCCGCCATATAGGCTGCCATGTTGGCCTGCGAGCCGGAGTGCGATTGCACGTTAGCGTGATCGCCGCCAAACAGTTCGAGCGCGCGATCGATCGCCAACTCCTCGGCTTCGTCGACGTGCTCGCAACCGCCGTAGTAGCGCCGAGCGGGGTACCCTTCGGCATACTTGTTCGTCAGGACTGAGCCCATCGCCTCTAATACCGCGAGGCTCACAAAGTTCTCGCTGGCGATTAGCTCGAGGCCGTTCGCTTGGCGCTCGGCCTCGGCCATCAGAACCGCCGCAATCTTGGGATCGGTTTGCCGAAGGCTGTTCACGGGACGAGCTGCTCGATCTTCTCGACCCGACGCCCATGCCGTCCGCCACCGAACGGGGTCTCCAGGAACTTCCATAGGATCTTCTTCGCATCGGCCGCAGACAACAGGCGACTGCCAAGACAAAGGACGTTGGCATCGTTGTGCTCACGGGCCAGCGACGCCATTTGCTCGCTCAAACAGTTCGCGGCTCGGACACCGGGCTGACGATTGGCGACCATCGCCATCCCGATCCCGGCGCCGCAGACAAGCACGCCGCGATCTGCCTTGCCTTCCCGAATGCCGCTCGCGACCCGAGCACCGAAATCGGGATAGTCTACGGAGTCGGTCGAGTCGGTACCCAGATCGACGGGCTCGTATCCGAGATCTGCCAGGTGCGCCTCCAGATCCTCCTTCAGGGAGTAGCCGGCGTGATCGGCCGCCAAGAGCACTCTGCGATCTTTGCTCATCGGCAGATCCTAGACGGTTGTCGCGGCGGACATTTCATCGCGCTTCTCAGTTTCTTCACGAGTCTCGCGCAGTCGCTGCGCCGCTAGCCAATCCGCGGCTTTGTAGCTCGGGATCTTTTCTTCTTCAGCGATGTCGAAGATCGAAAGCAGCGTGCTGTAGATCCCGCGCGCCTTCTGCATCGAGGTGTCATGATCGTAGCCCACGATCTCGCTGTACACGTTGATCAAGCCACCTGCGTTGATAACATAGTCCGGCGCGTACAGTATCCCACGTGCGTCCAACGCGTCACCGTGTCGGTCCTCGGCAAGTTGGTTGTTGGCCCCGCCGGCCACAACCTGGCAGCGCAATCTCCGAACGGTCCGATCGTTGATGATCGCGCCCAGCGCGCAAGGCGCAAAGACCTCGCACTCGACATCGTAAATCGCTTCCGGCTCCACCGCTGTAGCGCCAAAAGCGTCGACGACACGTTTAACTCTTGCCGGTTCGATGTCGGTGATGGTGATGATCGCACCCTCTGCGGCCAAGTCTTCACACAGATAGTAGCCAACGTGACCTGCGCCTTGTACGGCAACGCGTACACCCTTCAGGTCGTCTGACCCCAGCTTCTTAAGACAGCTGGCTTTGATTCCGTGATAGACGCCAAACGCCGTCACCGGTGACGGGTCGCCCGAACCGCGCGGGCTGGATTCGATCCCAGTGACGTATTTCGTCTCCTGGTACACGAACTCCATGTCGTCAACTGTGATGCCGACATCCTCGGCCGTTATGTAGCGGCCGCAGAGCGTCTCGACGAAGCGTCCGTGTGCGCGCAGTAACTCCTCGGTCTTGTCGATCTTCGGGTCGCCGATGATGACCGCCTTGCCACCTCCTAATGCGAGACCCGCTACCGCTGCCTTGTATGTCATTCCCTCCGACAACCTGAGCACGTCGATCAAGGCTTCTTGGGTGTTTCGGTAGGGCCACATCCGAGTGCCCCCGAGCGCTGGCCCAAGCGTCGTGTCATGAATGGCGATGATCGACTTCAGCTTGGACCGCGGGTCGTGGCAAAACACGACCTGCTCGTGGCCCTCGTCGTCCATCAGATCAAAGATGTCCACTAGAACTCCTCTCGCGTTCTCAACATCGAGCCTGCGAACGACAAAACGTTAATCGCCGAACAGTTCACTAGCTATCACCAACTGTTGAATCTCCGACGTACCCTCATAGATCTCAGTGACCTTGGCATCACGGAAATATCGCTCTACCGGATAGTCGCGTGTGTAGCCATATCCGCCATAGACCTGCACGGCGTTGGTGGCGGCCTTCATCGCAACTCGGCTGGAAAGCAGCTTGGCCATCGAGACCTCCTTACGGGCCGGGCCGCCGTGATCCTGTTTGTCGGCCGCGGCGTAGGTCAGTGCCCGCGCCGCAGCCACCTCGGCTGCCAGCGCCGCGAGCTGGAACCGAAGGCCTTGAAACTCCGCGATCGGTCGTCCAAAAGCGGTCCTTTCGCGAGCGTAGTCGATCGAAAGCGTCAGACACGCTTCGGCGATCCCCAGCGCTTGGGCGGCGATCCCGAGACGACCGTGTTCAAGACTGGCGAGTGCGTACTTCAGACCGGACCCCTCCTCACCCAACCGATTACCAACTGGCACTTCTAGATCGTCGAACACGATCTCGGTCGTGTTCGATGACTTGAGACCCATCTTCTTCTCTTCCTTCCCGACGCTAAAACCATCCCAAGTTGGTTCGATGACGAACGCGGATATACCGCGTGCGCCGTCGTCGCTGGTGCGCGCCATCGCAACGATGACATCAGCGGTACCACCGTTGGTGACCCATGCCTTGGCTCCGTTGAGCAGGTAGTGCTCACCGTCCATTCGGGCGCGGCACGTCATCGCGGCGGGATCCGAGCCGGCATTGGCTTCTGATAGTGCGAAGGCGGCCAACATCTTGCCGGCGGTCATCGGTCGCAGATACCGCTCTCTGAGCTCATCCGTGCCGTACGTCAGCAACATCCGGCTCGGAAGCGAGTTGTGAACGCTCATCGAAACCGCCAGCGATGGGTCGACCTTGGCGATCTCTTCGAGCGCGAGGAGGTACGTCACGGTGTCGAGTCCGCTGCCCCCCCACTCCTCGGGCATGAGCATCCCCAGAAACCCGAGCTCGCCGAGCCCGTCGACGGCGCCGCGTGGAAAGTGAGCAATCCGATCCCATTCGGCGACGTGAGGAGCTAACTCCTGCTCCGCGAAGTCCCTTGCGGTGCGGACGACTTCCTGCTGAATGTCGGTGAGTTGGCGGAATTGGGTTACCACTTTCGTAGGTCCCCCCGCCAAACGGACGCGGTGCATCGCCTGATCGGCCGGCGCTCCGCTACGTCGAGCCTCCTCGACGCAAGACCTCTGCGGGGTCTCGGCTTGCTCACACGCACACGGCCTCGACGACGATGCACCACCTCCGTCTCACGGTACCGCTCAGCCATCGCCAATCTCACTCACCACCCCCGTAATCGAAGAATCCACGGCCGGTTTTCCGACCCAGTTGGCCGGCGGCGACCATCCGTTTGAGAAGTGGGCAGGCGCGGTACTTGGGATCCCCAAAACCATCGTGCAACACCTCCAGAATCGCCAGGCACACGTCGAGCCCAATAAAGTCAGCCAGCGTAAGCGGTCCCATCGGGTGTCCCATGCCCAGCTTCATCACGGTGTCGATCGCCTCCGGGTCAGCGACCCCCTCCATCACACAGAAGATCGCCTCGTTGATCATCGGCATGAGGACACGATTGGAAACGAAGCCGGGGTAATCCTGGACAGTCACCGGAACCTTCCCCAGCGACTCGGCTAGTGCGATGACTGTGTCGTGGGTCGCAGCTGAGGTTTCGAGGCCGCGGATGACCTCGACCAGCTTCATGACCGGTACCGGGTTCATGAAGTGCATGCCGATCACCTGATCGGGCCGCGACGTAGCGGCTGCAAGTTGGGTGATCGAGATCGAAGAAGTGTTGCTGGCCAGGATGGCGTCGGGCTTAACGATCGCGTCGAGCGTTCGGAAGACATCGGTCTTGATCTCCTCGTCCTCGACGATCGCTTCGACAACCAGGTCCACGCCGTGAACGGACTCGAGATCGGTGCTGGACGTGATCCGTTCGAGTGCGGCAGCTTTGTCCTCCGCGGTCGCCTTCTCCTTCTTGATCTGGCGATCGAAGTTGCGGCCGATCGTCTCGAGGCCGTGTCCCAGTGCCACCGGGTCGCTATCGACCAGTACGACACCGTGACCGTGCTGAGCAAAGACATGGCCGATGCCGTTGCCCATCGTGCCGGCGCCGATAATGGCGATGTTTTCAACCGTCACAACCGCTCGACCTCCATCGCGACGGCGTTTCCACCGCCGAGGCAAAGCGTTGCCAACCCGAGGGTTAGACCGCGGGTCTTCAACGCATAGATGAGGGTGGTCAGAACTCGGGCGCCGCTGGCGCCAATGGGATGGCCGAGCGCCACGGCACCGCCGTGGACGTTGACCCGCTCCCAGTCCCAGCCGAGCTCGTGACCGTCGGCCAGTGCCTGAACGGCGAATGCCTCGTTGGCTTCGATCAACTCGTAGTCGCCGATTGAGCGACCCGTTTTCCGCATCAGCTTTTGCACTGCAACGATCGGCGCATAGAAGAGCAGTTCGGGCTTGGTCCCGGCGGCAGCGTAGTCCACGATCCTCGCCAGCGGCTCAAGACCGTCCGCTGCAACCTTGGCCTCGCTCGCGACGACCAACGCGCTGGCGCCGTCGTTCAATCCCGGTGCGTTCCCAGCAGTCACCGTTCCCTCGCGATCAAACGCTGGTCGCAACCGCCCCAACACCTCGAGGCTTGTGTCCCTGCGCGGACATTCGTCGGTGTCAACGGTCACTGTGCCCTTTCGAGTCTCGATATCAACGCCCACGATCTCCGCGTCGAACTTGCCATCCTCGATCGCCGCAATCGCCTTCTGATGACTCTCGAGCGCAAACTTGTCCTGCTGTTCGCGCGTGATGGACGACTGCTCCGCGGTCAGCTCAGCGTGCTTGCCCATGTGCACGTCCGCGAACGAGCACCACAACCCGTCGCTGATCATTGCATCGATCAGCTTCTGGTTCCCAAACTTCATGCCTTGCCGCGCACCCTGAACCAAGAACGGCGCGTTCGACATCGACTCCTGACCACCGGCAACGATGCAGGCTTGGTCGCCGGCACGAATCGATTGGGCGGCCAACATCACCGCTTTCAGGCCCGAGCCACACACCTTGTTGATCGTCATCGCCGGCACTGTGTCCGGCACGCCACCGTGATGGGCGGCCTGGCGCGCCGGCGCCTGGCCGCTCCCAGCCTGGACCACCTGTCCCATGATCACTTCGTCGATCGTTTCCGGATCGACGCCGGCTCGTCTTACCGCTTCCCGCACTACAATCGCACCAAGTTCGGGCGCGGTCTTGGGTGATAGCGCGCCCAAGAACTTCCCTATCGGCGTTCGACACGCGCTCGCGATCAACGGCGTCGCTCGACCGTTTTGACTCATCTTATGCCCCTTTCAGCGATCTCCCCACCGGCATAAACCGCCGCCAGCTCGAGTACAGGATCTCGCGCTGTAACCGGCGCCGGAGCGTCAGGTATGATTGGGTTCCCATAACTAGATCGGCGAGCACGATACGGATACCGCTGCTCCGCGCACCTACTCGAATCACACGTTCCACAAAACCAGGCCGGTAGAACCGGTGCACGAGCCGACTCGCTTTCTCGAGCTCGGCGCCGAACTCGGCCCGCCATACACGGTCGTATTCCTCCGGCGCGCCCGCGTCAATGGCCCGGCTCAAAGCTCGCGCCGACTGGAGGGCGTAGAAGATTCCCTCACCCGTGACCGCATCAACAAAACCACCGGCATCCCCTACCAACGCCCAGTTGTCCCCTCCGCGCGCGACCGCCCAACATTTTGAATCGATGATCGTCGGGATAAACGCACCGTATCCCTTTCCGGATGCGGGGTCGAGCTCGGGAAAGTAATCGTGCAGAAAGTCCACCAATCGCGCTCGCGTCTCGCGCCCCTGAGCGGTAGCACCCTCTCCACCCCACAAGCACAACCCGACCGACAAGTGATCCTGACGTGGGAAGAACCATAAATAGCCACGTGAGCCACCGAAGAACTTCGTCTCGATGCGATCCAGCTGGGCTGGGATCAAAAAACCGCTGGCGATCGAGTTCTGAAAACCGGGGAAGTCGGGAACCAGCGTATCGCGCGTGAGGCTCACCGCGCCGTCAGCCCCGACAAGGAAGTCAAACCGGTAGGTCTCCCCCTGAGCCGCCAAGCTCCACCCATCACCCACCGGCTCGATCGCCTGCACTTTGCGGCGTACGCGCGCCGCACCCGCCCCCTCGGCGCGAGCGCGGATAGCCTCATCGAACGTTTTTCGCTCGAAGATCAGCGTATCGCGGGGGCAAGTGAACTCGATCTCCCGATCGGTTGGCGACAGGAATCGAAACTCGTGTACCCGGCGAGCCAGCGGCGCGATCTCCTCGATCCACGGAAACTCGGCTTGGGCCTTCACAGTGACCCCGCCGCCGCACGGCTTCTCCCACGGCGCTCGATGATCGAAGAACGTCACCCGATGGCCCTGGAGAGCCGCCTGCCAAGCGACATACGCACCGGCCGGGCCGGCTCCCACGACGCCGATCCTCAGTCGGTCCATGGATCACGCTCGGGGTCGCGCTCGAACCGGCCACGCTCGTCGCGGCGCAGATACGCCAGTGGATGGTCAGCGTCGTGCACGAAGCCGCACAACCACCCCTGATCGCAGGCTTGCGGCAACACCCGCTGCTTGGTCTCGAGCGTAGTGACCGGATAGAGGTCGTAGGCCATGATGTAAGGATTGTGCAGATGATGCGTAGTCGGAACCAGATCGCCCAGGAACACCAGCTTGCGTCCGTCCCCGTCGTCGATCGCGATAGAGCAGTGATGCGCGGTGTGACCCGGCGTTTCGAACACCGTTACCCCACCGATCTCGGTTCCGTCCTCGACCCATTCGACCACACCACGTTCCTTCAGAGGTGCGTAGTTGCGTTCAAGATAGGACGCCGCGTTTCGCTCGTTGGGGCTCATTGCCGCCTCGAACTCTCCATGATGGATATAGTAGGCTGCGTTCGGAAACGTCGGCACAACCGTTTCACCGTCGTCCGCCCACGTCGTGGCCCCACCCGCATGGTCGAAGTGCAGGTGGGTGAGGAAGATTCGATCGATCGTCTCCGGTGGCGCGCCCGCGGCTTCGAGTCGGGCCGGCAATCCTCCGTCCCGCTCGAGACCGTAGATGGACTGGAATTTGGCGTCGTCCTTACCTCCGGAGCCCGTCTCGACAACCGTTCGACCGTCGGGTCCATCGATCAGCAAGCTGTTCATCCCGAGCCGGATCCGATTGCGGTCATCGGCCGGGAGTCGCCGCTCCCACAGAACTCTCGGAACAACCCCAAACATCGCCCCACCGTCCAAACGCTGGAGGCCATCCGAGAGCACGGTGACGGTGTTGTCTCCCCAGTGAATCGGAGGCCATGAGAATCGCGTCACGCGTGGCGAGATTTACCGAGAATGTCACGGGCGATGACGACTCGCTGAATCTCGCTGGTTCCTTCGCCGATCTCGGTGATCTTGGCATCGCGCATCATGCGCTCGACCGGATAATCCCGAGTGTAGCCGTTGGCGCCGTGGATCTGGACCGCCTCGATGGTTGTTCGCATTGCAAGCTCGGAGCAAAAGAGCTTGGCCTGCGCGGCAGCCAAACGGTATGGCTTGCCGGCGTCCTTGAGGCGGGCTGAATGATACGTGAGGTGGCGTCCGGCCTCGATGCCGGTGGCCATGTCGGCCAGCTTGAACTGGATCGCCTGAAACTCCGCGATCGGTCGCCCGAACTGTTGCCTCTCGAGCGCGTATTGGCGGGACGCTTCGTAAGCGCCGGCGGCGATCCCGAGCGCGTGGGCGGCAATCCCGATTCGGCCGCCGTTAAGGGTATGAAGGCACTGGTGAAATCCGCGCCCTTCCTCGCCCAGTAAGTTTTCGTGCGGTACACAAACGTTCTCGAAGATGAGCTCCCGGGTGTCGCTGGCCCGCCAACCGAGCTTGTCCTCCTTCTTGCCCGCCGCCACACCATCGGCATCCGCCTCGACGATAAACATCGACACCCCGCGGTGATCGGCCTCGGGGTCGGTCACGGCAGCGACGACGAGCGTGCCCGCCACGCCGGCGTTGGTGATAAAGACCTTAGTCCCGTTTAGGATCCAGTCATCGCCGTCGCGGGTGGCGGTGGTCGCCATGTTGGCGGCGTCGGAACCTGAGGTCGCTTCGGTCAAACCGAAGGCACCCAGCGACTCGCCCAGCGCCATCGGAGGGAGGTATCTCTCTTTTTGCTCAACGTTGCCAAAGTCGTAGATCGGCGAGGCAGCCAGTGATGTGTGGGCACCAACGGTGATGGAGTGCGACGCGTCGACCTTAGCCAGCTCCTCGATCACCAAG
>JBDGYV010000051.1:0-14144 GCA_039588915.1 Gemmatimonadota bacterium | reverse complement strand
GATCACTCCCTTGCTTGGCAGCTCGAGCAGCGGGTAGTCGACATCGATGAGCGCGTCGATCTGGGAGATGTGCACGTTGCCGTCGCCGAACGTGCGTGACATGCGGGGATTGATTTCGGCGATGACGACTTTGGCTGACTCGAGTGCCGCGCGCTGGATATCGACGTGGATGCCCATCGAGCAGTACCCGTGCCGATCGGGCGGCGAGAGCTGCAACAGGCAGACGTCGACGGGACGCTGCCCAGAGCGGATGAGCTCGGAGATCTCGCTCAGGAAGATCGGCGTGTAGTCGGCGCGCCCCTCGGACACCGCCTGCCGGACGTTCGGCCCGATGAAGAACGCGTTGTGACGAAAGCTCCCCTCGAAGCCCGCGTTGACGTAGTCGGCGATCCCAAACGTGAGAAGGTGGCAGATCTCGACGTCGCGCAGCTCGGCGGCGCGACCGGTGAGGGCCTTGATCAGGACCTGCGGGGCTCCGCAACCGGAGCCGACGAAGACCCGCGATCCGGACGGAATGCCGGCGACGGCCTCGGCCGCCGTCACGGGATTGGGATAGGACGTGCTCGTGGGCGCTTTCGTCGCGTACTCCTCCCGCGCGCGGCGGGTGCTTGTCGAATCGGGGGGATCAGCCCCGCCCTTGCCAAACTTCTCCCGGAAAGCGTCGTTGGACAAGAGCCTCACGATCCGGTCATGATCGTCCTGACCAGCGCGGTCCGATTCGTTAGGTTTGGACCCAGATGCCCTCTCTCGACGCGATCCTGCGGGCCAATCCCGACTACGTAGACTCGCTCTACAGGCAGTTTTTGGAAGATCCTGAGTCGGTCGATCCCACTTGGGCGCTCTTCTTCGCCGGTTACCAGTGGAAGGGCGACGGGGTGGGCGCCGAGAACGGAGCCGACGGCGGACCGGTGGTCTTGACCTCCAGCGGCGCCGTCCCCGAGGGTGTTGCCCACACCGAGGCGGCGCATCTGCGTTGCTACGGTTTGGTCCACACCTATCGCGAGTTCGGTCACCTGATTGCCGATCTCGACCCGCTGGAGCGCGGACCACGCGAACATCCGGTCTTGGCGCTGTCCGAGTTCGGGTTCAGCGAGGCCGATCTCGATCAGATCGTCGAGTGTTCCGCCTACAAAGGATTGCAGGAAGGGACGCTGGCCGAGTTTCTGGAGGCCCTGAAGACGACTTACTGCGGGACGATCGGCGTCGAGTACATGGACGTAGCCGACACCGATGAGCGCGAGTGGCTGCAAGCGCGCATGGAGCCCAATCGCAACGATCCCGGGCTGTCGACCGAGGAGAAGCGCGCGATCCTGCGTCAGCTCTTGGCCGCCGACACGTTCGAGGAGACAGTTCACCGGCGATTCCCGGTCGCGAAACGGTTTTCGCTGGAGGGCGGAACGTCGCTCATCCCGGCGCTGACGACGATCGTCGAGCAGGCGTCGGCCTCGGGTGTCGACGAGATCGTGATGGGGATGGCTCATCGCGGCCGGCTGAACGTCCTGGCCCACGTGCTCGGCAAACCGTACGAGCACCTGCTGGCCGAGTTCGAGGAGCGGCCGATGCCGGCCGAGGCGCAGGGGTACGGCGACGTCAAGTACCACCTCGGTTACTCCAACGACTATCAAACCTCGACCGGTCGCAACGTCCATGTGGCGCTGGCGTTCAACCCCAGCCACCTCGAGGCGGTCAACCCGATCGTCCAGGGAAACGTCCGTGCCAAGCAGCAGGTGTTCGACGACGCCGAGCGACGCCGCGCGATCCCGGTCCTCATCCACGGCGATGCGGCGTTTGTGGCCCAGGGTGTGGTCGCTGAGACGCTGGTGCTCAGCCGCCTCGACGCGTACCGGACGGGGGGCACGATCCACGTCATCATCAACAACCAAGTCGGGTTTACTACCGATCCCGACGAAGGTCGCTCGACCCGCTACGCGTCGGACATAGCGAAGATCGTCCATGCGCCCGTTTTTCACGTCAATGGCGACGACCCGGAGGCCGCTGTCCACGCCGCTCGATTGGCGGTCGGCTACCGGCAGGAGTTTCAGCGCGACGTCGTCATCGACCTGATCTGTTATCGTCGCTACGGCCACAACGAGCTCGACGATCCGACATTCACCCAACCGCTGATGTACGAGCTCGTCAAACCCCACGCGTCGAACTCGACCGTCTACGCGTCAGACTTGATCGCGAGCGGCGTTACCAGCCAAGAAGAAGCGGATGCGATCCGAGCCGAGCTCGTGACCGAGCTGGATGCTGCCCACAGCGCCGCGCAGGAGCTTCCCGAGCAGCCGTTGCACAAGCTGGGTGGCATCTGGAAGGGTTTGCGCATGAGCGGTGGGGATGCCAGCGCGGAAACGGCCGTTCCGCGCGAGATGCTCGAACGGATCGCCCGCGGCCTCGTCAAGGTGCCGGACGGATTCAACTGGCACCGCCGGCTCAAGAAGTTGATGCAGGAACGAGCCGGCATGGTGCTCGAAGATCGCGACATCGATTGGGGGTGCGGCGAGTCGTTGGCGATCGGCTCGTTGCTGCTGGAAGGGACCCCGGTTCGATTCTCGGGTCAGGACACTAGCCGCGGCACGTTTAGCCATCGGCACTCGGTCTATATCGATCAGAAGACCGGCGAGAGATACGTGTCGCTCAACCACCTCGATCCGCAGCAAAACGAGCTCCACATGATCAACAGCCCGCTGTCCGAGCTGGCCGCGCTCGGCTTCGAGTACGGCTACTCGGCCGTCGAGCCATGGACGCTGGTTGTGTGGGAGGCGCAGTTCGGAGACTTCGTCAACGGGGCGCAGGTAGTGACCGACCAGTTCTTGGCGAGCGGCGAGTACAAGTGGCGTCGGATGTCGGGGTTGGTGATGCTGCTCCCGCACGGCTACGAAGGCCAGGGGCCCGAACACTCGAGCGCGCGACTCGAGCGGTTCCTCGAGCTGTGCGCCGAAGACAACATCCAGGTGTGCAACCTGACGACGCCGGCACAACTCTTCCACGCGCTCCGCCGACAGATCCACCGCGATTTCCGCAAGCCGCTCATCATCATGAGCCCTAAGAGCCTGTTGCGACACAAGCGAGCCGTTTCGCGGATCAGCGACTTCACCGACGGGGGTTTTCAGGAGATTCTGGACGAAGTCGAGCTCGCCAACCCACAAGCGGTCCGCCGGCTTCTTGTATGTTCAGGCAAGGTTTACTACTCGTTGATCGAGACGCGGCGCGCGCGGCTGATAGAGGACGCGGCGATCATCCGGGTCGAGCAGCTGTATCCGTTCCCCGGTCGGGCTCTGCGCCAGCTCGTGGCGAGCTACCCGAATGTGCAGCAGCTGACCTGGGTCCAGGAGGAGCCGGAGAACATGGGCGCTTGGCGGAACATCCGACACCGGATGGAAGAGAACCTCCCGGCGAACGTCCGGTTATCGTACGTCGGCCGGCCGGAGGCGCCGTCCCCGGCGACCGGTATGTACAGCGTTCACGAGAAAGAAGAGCAGGCGTTGATCGATCAGGCGCTCGGCTAGAAGAAACGGAGACCGTCGTGGATATCATGATCCCGCCGCTCGCCGAGTCGATCACCGAGGGCGACATCGCGGCTTGGCTCGTCAAGAGCGGCGATCGGGTCGAGAAGGACCAGGCGGTGCTCGAGCTGGAGACCGACAAGGCGACGGTTGAGATCGCCGCTGAGGCCAGCGGAACGATCGAGATCCTGGTCGCGGCCGGTGAGACGGTGCAGATCGGCACCGTGGTAGGGTGGATCGCCGAGGACGAAGCCGCGGCGGAAGCACCATCTGTTGCGCCGGAGCCGGAAGCGAAACCCGCCGCGAAACCGACGCCCGAGCCCGCGGCCCCCGAACCGGTCGCGGCTGCGCCGGCACCGCAACCGGAACCCGTGTCGAAGCCCGCTTCGGAACCGACGTCACCAACCCCGGAACCCGCGCCAATCGCTGTTCAACCTGACGCGCCCGGCACCCGCCGCGAGAAAATGACCCGGCTGCGGCAGCGGATCGCCGAGCGGATGGTCGAAGCCCAGAGCACGGCGGCGATCCTAACCACGTTCAACGAGATCGACATGACCAGCGTGTTGGAGCTCCGGAAGGAGAACCAGGAAGATTTCGAGGCCCGGCACGGCGTCAAGCTGGGCTTCATGTCGCTCTTTGGTCGGGCGTCGATCCTGGCGCTGCGCGATTTCCCCGAGCTCAACGCCTACATCGAAGGCATCGACGTCGTATATCACGACTACGTCAACCTAGGCATCGCGGTCGGCACGCCGCGCGGGCTGGTCGTACCGGTGCTGCGCAACGCCGACCGGATGTCGTTCGCCGAGATGGAGCTCGCGATTAAGGAACTCGCCACTCGCGCCCGCGACGGCGACCTGTCGATCGACGAGCTGCAGGGCGGTACGTTCACGATCTCGAACGGCGGGATCTACGGGTCGCTCATATCGACTCCGATCCTGAACCCGCCACAGAGCGGGATCCTCGGGATGCACAAGATCGAGCGGCGACCGGTCGTCTTGGACGACGGACCGATCGTCGCCCGACCGATGATGTACATCGCGCTGTCGTATGATCACCGGATCGTCGATGGCGAACAGGCGGTTACGTTCCTGGTCAGGATCAAGGAAAGACTCGAGGACCCGACCCGCTTGCTGCTCGATTCCTGACTATCACATTCGACCGATTACCCTTCACCAAGATGAGGCAAGTGATGTCAAACAGAGGTAAGCATCTCACCATTCTCACCCTCACCCTGAGCCTCGCGACGGCTGGATGCGGAGACTCCGGTGCCGGCGGCGGGGATGCTGGCTCCGGTGACGCACCACCCGCGCCGGCTGCTGCCCCACCCGTAGTGACGGAGGTTGTTGCCATGTATGCACCCGAGCTGGGCGTTGATCTCGAAGCCATGACCAAAACCGATTCCGGGCTTCACTACGCGGTTCTGGCTGAGGGCGAGGGCGACGAAGCCGTAAACGGTAAGGACGTCGTCGTTCATTACACCGGTTGGCTGCCGAGCGGGACGAAGTTCGATTCCAGCCGCGATCGCGGTGAGCCGTTCATGTTCCCCTTGGGCGCCGGGAGCGTCATCGCCGGTTGGGAAGAGGGCGTGGCCGGCATGCGGGTCGGCGGTCAGCGCAAGCTCGTGATCCCGCCGGCGCTGGGCTACGGCGCGGCCGGAGCGGGCGGGGTCATCCCACCCAACGCGACGTTGGTTTTCGACGTTGAGTTATTGGAGGTGCGATAGCCACAACTCAACCGGAGGGGATTCGTTATGTTGCTACGTCTAGTCGCTTTTGCGCTGGTGTGGGCGGCGTGCTCCAATCAACCCATGGCCGGCGACCCTGGGCTCGACCGCGAGTTTCGTGTCGCGTTTGGGCAAACGGTAGCGGTCGAGGGCACGGATCTCGAGATCACGTTTGACGACGTTTCCGATGGTCGCTGCCCGCAGGATGCAGTGTGCGTTTGGGCGGGGAGCGCTCACGTCGCACTGCAGGTTGTGACGAGCACCGGCAAGCCCGCACTGCTGACGCTCGATACCCACCCGGACCTGCCTGGATCTGGGCGCGCGTTCGACTACGTGGTTCGACTCGTTGAAGTCGATCCGTTCCCCGTACTGGACGTCGCCCAGCCCCAAGAGTCCTACGTTGTGACGCTAGTGGTTAGTTCTTGAACCGGTAGGTGATTCTGCCGCGGGTGAGATCGTACGGCGAGAGCTCGACGGTGACGCGGTCGCCGGTCAGGATCTTGATGTAGTGCTTCCGCATCTTGCCCGAGATGTGGGCCAGAACCAGATGGTCGTTGTCGAGCCGCACGCGAAACATCGTGCTCGGCAGGCACTCCTCGACCGTGCCCTGGACTTCGATTACGCCGGCTTTATCTGCCATGACCCGCAATCTACCGGCTGCAATGAACTTGCGCTAACGATTGCGGGCTAGAACTCGAACGTGACGGCGATCTGATACTGGATCAACTCGATCTCCGATCGCGCCAGCCGCCGATCGATGTCGAGCTCTCCATCGTTGGTAACCAACGATCCTTCGCGCAGGTACTCGACCTCGTTGCCTTTGATATATCGCGCGCCGAGATCGATGTACGCCCGCATCGGATCGCGAACACCCTCCTGCAGCCGGCCGCCGGAGAAGCCGGGTCGGGGTTGGCCCTCATAGACGCGAATCAATAGCCCGCCGCCGCCGCCCCAGATCCAGGTCCCATCGTCTTGGTTGGTGTCCGACAGGATCGTGACGTTGGTCAGCGGATCGTCGATCGATGTCCTCGTAAAGAACCAACCGAAGCCGCCGGTTCCCTGGATGTACGGTTGAACCACCCCGGTTGGCGCCTTGAGTTGCAGGAGACCCTGGAAGAAGAACGTTTGGTTATCTGTCTCGACATCGACGGTGATGTCGGGAATGGTGCCCGACAGCGCCGCCCGACGATTGGTACTGCCGTACGTTTGGTGCGTCCCCGTCAACCCGATCGCAAACGATCGGTTGCGTGTCAGCGCATACAGATACGACCCGGTGAACCCGAAACCGGTGTCGGTGTTGCGATCGAACTGCCCGCGTGGGTCGGTGATCGACAGCCCGACCGTCGCCTGATGCTGGGTGAACGCGATCGTTGGCGCGGCGAGCATGAGTGTTGCCAGAACCAACAATGATCTTGTCATAATCGCTCTCCTATCCGGGACCTATCAATATGTTACCTGGCCCCTGGATGGTACTCCCCTCAGGCGGGTCGGGTTCCGGTTTGGGCGCCTTTTTTCGTACCTCCACGGTCGCATAATTACCGATCGGAAACCCCAATTCGCGGTGCTCGCCGCTCATCTCCCGGATCCGCAAGGTGTAGAAGAACACACCCTTGATTTCCAGATCGGAATCGTCCGCTTCGAGCGCGAGAAGGATGCTTCGGGTCACCGCCTCCCGAAACGCACCCGGCTCGGTGAAGTGACCAAGTACGGTCAGGTCGCCCAACTTGACGGTGTCGGGAAAGATCAACGCCTCGGTCGAATCCGACAACGAGACCGTAAACGCGCCCTGGGCTTGGACGGTCGCCGGACGCGAAGACACGATCGTCGCGACGAAGAGGCCGCCGATGAGCGTCGCGCGACTCATAAACGGCTAATACCCCGTGAGAGCCAATCAGTGCGTCGGGACGTATTTTGAGACTCCACCGAGTACGAGCGGTTATAAGGTACCCAGCATACAGAATAGGGAGGAAACGGTCACGATGAAGGTCGTCATCTGCGGCGCCGGCGGGCGCGATTTTCACGTTTTCAACATGCTCTATCGGGACGACGAGGAGACCGATGTGGTGTGCTTCACCGCCGCGCAAATCCCGCACATCGACTCGCGAACGTACGAGGTCGCGGGGCCGCGGTACCCGAGCGGGATTCCGATCCGGCCAGAGGCGGAGCTGGAAGCGATCGTAGAGGAAAACGACGTCGATGAGGTCGTCTTCGCCTACAGCGACGTTCGCGAGGAACATCTGCATTCGCTGCAGAAGCGTGTCGAACCGCTTGGCGCGCGGTTCACAGCCTTCGACCCGGATCTGACGATGCTCGATCCGCCGCGACCGTGTGTGGCCGTCTGCGCGGTACGGACCGGCTGCGGTAAGAGCGGGGTGAGCCGCTACGTGGCGAGGGTCCTCCGTGAATGCGGCCTGAGGGTCGCCGCGATCCGCCATCCGATGCCGTACGGTGCGCTCACCGAGAAACGCGCAGTTCAGCGTTTTGTTTCTGAGGCGGACCTCGTCGCCCAACGCTGCACGATCGAGGAGCGCGAGGAGTACGAGCCCCATCTCGACGCCGGCAACCTGGTCTACGCGGGTATCGACTTCGAGCGAATTGCAGCCGCCGCCGCGGAGGAAGTGGATGTGCTGGTCTGGGATGGCGGCAACAACGACACCCCGTTTTACCGTCCAGACATGCTGGTCACGCTCGTCGATCCCCTGCGCCCGGGTGATGAGCTCACGTACTTCCCGGGTCGTTGGAACCTGGAACACGCTGATATCGTCGTGATCGCCAAGAGCGAGATGGCGACCGAGGAAGGGCTGGAGACCGTGCGCGGCAACATCGCCACGGTCAACCCGGGAGCGACCGTGGTTGACGGGAGCTCACCGATCGATATCGGAGACGCTGACCTGACCGGGAAGCGGGTCCTGGTGGTGGAGGATGGGCCGACCGTGACGCACGGCGGCATGGGTTATGGCGCGGGCTTTATCGCCGCGACACAAGCCGGCGCCGAGATCGTCGACGCACGACCGCATGCGGTCGGGGGAATCGCCGAGGCGTTCGCGAATTACCCGCACCTGGAGAAAGTGCTTCCCGCGATCGGATACGCGCCCGAAGATCTGGCCGACCTCGAAGAGAGCATCCGTCACACACAGTGTGACGCGGTCATCATCGGCACGCCGAGCAACATCACGAAGTTGCTCGGGATTGAGCAGCCAACCGTGCGCGTTACGTATCGGTTCGAGGAGCGCGACGGCACCGCACTCGCCGACCGGGTGCGGGAAGCCTTCTGTTAGCGGGCGAGCTCGAGCTCGCGCTTCCGCAGATCGCAGTACGCTTGAGGCGGTGACAGGTCGGGGTCGGCGAAGTGCTTCGCCAATTGCGGCAGGTAATCCTCGAAGTTGGCGAACGATAGCCCCAGCTCTTCCTTGGCGCGCCGGTTGTCGAGCACCGACATCCAAGGGTTCGAAAACGGTGAGCAGCCGGGGAAGACCTCGGCACGTTGCAGTTCAGTGCGTGGGCGCTGGACAACCTTCGGACGGACACGCACCAGCTCGCCGAGTGCTTGGAGAAAGCGTTCCAGCGTCCACGCTTCGTCCTGGGCCAGGTTGAACGCCTCGCCGTGACCGACCCCGTCTTCGACGATCCTGACGATCGCGGTCACGACGTCGCGTTGGTCGATGTGCTTGAGCGGGGGACCGGCCTCCTTGGGGACGACGATCGGACCGCCATCCAAGAGTCGTAATACGTAGCCGTGAAGCTTGCCGTAGTGGTCGCGCTCGCCGTGGATTACGGGCAGCCGGAGCCGGGTCGACGGGAAGCTTCGTGTTTCCCAAGCGTCAGCCAAGAGATCCTCGCAGCCCCGCTTGTCGATGCCGTACTGCCATTCCCGGGTTTCCCACTCGGAATCCGGACGCGGGAGAAGCGGGCCCTCATACTCTGTCTCCGGGGCGGGAGATGAACAGCCCTCTCGGACGAGGTAGACTTGGCCTGTTGAGAAGTGAACGTAATGGCCGATCCGAGCATCTAATACTTCGAGGGCGCCTTGGGTCTCTTCCGGTCGCATAGCGATCGTATCGACGACTGCGTCGAAGTCGCGACCTCCGAGAGCCTTCATGAGCTGACCGGGATCCCTGCGGTCACCATGCAATCGATCCACCGCCGAGCCCAACTCGTCGGGGGTCTGTCCGCGATTGAACGTCGTCAAGCGGTGCCCCCGATCAACCATCTGGAGGATGAGATGATGTCCCACGTTCCGCGTGCCGCCGATCACCAGGATATTCATAGTTGGCGAACGATAGCCGTCTGTACGTTGATCGGCATGATGCTGACGGCGCTCACCGCGGCGCCGCTGTCCGCGCAGGACGGCGAGCGAGCGCTGGCACAACTCGAAGTTCGCTCGACGCCGGCGTTCGCGTCCGCAGTTGAGGCCGGTACCCGCACCGCGTCCGGCGTGCCGGGTGAGAGCTACTGGCAGCAAAGAGTCGACTACGACATCGATGTAACCGTCGACCCGGCCACACGGTTGCTAACCGGTAGTGAGACGATCACCTACACCAACCATTCGCCCAACACGCTCAACAACATCTTCTTCCACCTGTATCAGAACCTTTTCGCCGAAGGTGGGATCCGGACGCGCGCTGTGCCGTTGACCGGTGGGATGTGGCTCGATCGATTGGCGATCAACGGTGTGGAGCGGGAGGTCGACGCGGCCAATCATAGAGAGACGGTTCAAACCGGCACCGTCATGGCTGCCAAGCTACCCGACCCGCTGCCCCCGGGCGGCTCGGTCACGATTGAGATCGACTGGCACTTCACGATCCCCGAAGGCGAGGGCGTCCCGCGGATGGGGATGGTCGACGCCACTACTGGGCAGCTCGCCCAGTGGTATCCGCAGGTCGCTGCGTACGACGATTTGGTTGGGTGGGACACGCGGCCGTACCTGTCCAACGGTGAGTTCTATCTGGAGTACGGCACGATCGACCTGGCGGTAACGGTGCCCGCCGGGACACTGGTCGCGGCGACCGGTGAACTGACGAACGCCGAGGAGGTCATGCCTTCGGCGATTCGTGAGCGGCTGGCGCAGGCCGACGGAAGCGATGACATCGTTCATGTCGTGACCGCTGACGATTTCGGACCCGGGAAGGCGACGCGCGGCCAGGCCGGCGAGACGATCACATGGCGGTTCCACGCCGAGGACGTTCGCGACGTCGCGTTTGCGTTTGGCGATCACTATCTGTGGGACGCGACCAGCGGCGTCGTCGACCAAGAGACAGGACGCCGCACGGCGGTCTATACGTTCTTCCGCCCGACGGCTAACAACTGGGTCGACTCGGCAAAGATGGCCAAAGGCGCGGTCGAGACGTTTAGCCGCAACGTTTATCCATACACCTACCCGCACATCACCAGCACCGAGGGGTTGGCCGGCGGGATGGAATACCCGATGCTGGTGTTCGTCCGGAATTTTGGCACCGCGGATTTCACACAGCGGGTGATCGCCCACGAGATCGGTCACGAGTGGTTTCCGATGATGGTCGGTTCCGATGAGACGGGCTACGCGTGGATGGACGAGGGTGTCAACACGTTTATCACGATCTTCGCCGCCGAGGATTACTACCCCGAGTCGAACGAGCGACAGCAAGTGCGCGATGAGTACCGTGGCTACGCCAGAACAAACAACGTGTACATGGGCGCGATGGCGCCGCCGGACGGAATCGCGGCCGGGGGGGCCAGCCTGGGGGCGCTCGGGTATCGCCATCCTGGTACGGCTCTGTTGGCGTTGCGCGAGATCCTGGGACATGAGACGTACGATCGGGCGCTGAACGAGTACACCGATCGGTGGCTCTACAAGCACCCCGCGCCGTTCGACTTCTTCAACACCTTCGAGGAGGTCGCCGGCCAGGATCTCGATTGGTTCTGGGTGCCGTGGCTCTACGGGCCCGGGATTAGCGACCAGGCGATTGGCGGCGTCGAGCGAAATGGTGACGAAGTCGTTATCACCGTGCGCAACGAAGGTACCGTGCTGTCGCCGATCAAAGCCGAGATCACCAACGGCGATGGCGACAAGGTCCTCGCCGAGGTGCCGGCTTCGGTTTGGTTCGACGGTCGTCACGAGACACAGGTCAAGGCCGAGGTCGACGGTGCGGTCACCCGGGTCGAGCTCGACCCCGAGGGGTTGTTCGCCGACATCGACCCCAGCGACGATGTCTTCGAGCCGATGCAGACGGAGTAACCGGATGGAGTGGGAGCCACGCGCCGAGGAAGCACTACGGAAGCTCCTCCTGCAACTCGATCGGCGCGATCGAGAAGGTCATGAGCCCAGGGCGCGTGAAGCCGCCGAGCTTCACGCGCGGGCTCACGGGCTCCGCGTCGTCAATGCCGACGCCGCCACCGTCGGGTTCGTCAAGGCCGCGTCGACGATGATGAAGGCGCAGGTCAAGAATGCACTGCGCCGCTGTGGCGTGAACCTCCAAAAATACGAGGACTTCTTCTAGGCCCGGCCGGTGGCCGAGGACGTGGTTCGAGCCTCAGATGAAGCGTATTTTGACCAAGCCTGCCCGATTCGTGGGCCTGTAGCTCAGTCTGGTTAGAGCGCACGCCTGATAAGCGTGAGGTCGGTGGTTCAACTCCACCCAGGCCCACCATGAGGAAGCCCCGTCACGGCGGGGCTTCTTTGGGTTCAGAGGGCGGAAAGGGTGCGAGGTGTTGAGGGCTTGGTAACAAGAGCGGTAACAAGAGTGTCAGCCGAGACGGTGCGGAATTCTCCCACACGCGGACGTCGATCTTCCCTACGGAAAGCCAGATTCGCCGCGTGCTAGAATAAAGAGCAGAACCTCCCGTTGCGAGTGGCGGAGTACGATGGGATGGGATCAGTGAGATTCAGCGCTCCCACCTAGGGTGTAATGCTCGACAACGCACAAGCCAGGTTCATTCGGCAAAACGCGAGGGGGGTCTTTCCCGGAGGCCAGCTCGTGGTTCGGGCCCGAGGCGAGACCCTCCTGAAACTCTCGGTTGGTGTCGCACGCGGGCATCGCGCAAACGAGTGCGAGCGGATCCCCGTCACAGAAGAGACTCCGTTCCAGGTGTTATCGGCATCGAAACCGACGGTTGCCTTCGCGATTGCGGTTTTGGAGGATCGAGCGCTGGTGAACGTGAACCGCCCGGTTTCGTACTACGTCCCGCAGTTCGGCCACGCGGGCAAGCGGGACATCACGGTTCTTGAGGTACTCACTCACCGCAGCGGCGTTCTCGTGCCGCGTCTGTGGACGTCCCCACAAACGTGGCCGGATTGGGACCGTGTGCAGGGTGAGATCTGGAAGGCGCGACCGAGCTACCAAAGAGGGACGTTGGCCTATCACCCACATGAGTTCGGTTGGATCCTCGGCGAGGTAGTTCGCCGGGTTTCTGGGACGACGCTGCCAGAATTCCTCGAAGAAATCTTGCCAGGTCCGTTGAAAGAGCTCCGAATGTGCGTGCATAGTTCCGACACGCCACGGGTTGCGCACACGTACTGGCTCGGACCCAAGCGCCTATCACTCGGCGGGGAGAATCTCGCTAACGGGTTCGAGGACATCTTCAACGCGCCATCAACACTGACTACAGTCGTCCCGGGTGCGTCGATGGTAGCCACTGCGTTGACCTTGGCCAGGTTTTACGAGATGATCCTGGCCGGTGGTACGGCCGCCGACGGGAGCCGTTTGATCAGGCCGGAGACGCTTGAGCGCTATATCACCAAGAACGTCGCGGGGTTTGATCGAACCTCACGCTCGTACATGGTTCTCGGCCGCGGGTTCTTACTTGGTTGGCTAGGCCCCCACCCCTACGGCTGGTGGAACACACGCGCGTGCTTCGGTCACCCCGGTGGAGGACTCTGCGCCTTAGCCTTTGGCGATCGCCGCACTGGCGCAGCCATCGCCATCGTGACTAACGGGAACAGGCGGCTAGCGGATGCCGTTCGGAGATATGCCCCGTTGTGTAGCATGATCCGCAGGTCGGTTCGTCGAGGACTTGGTCCTGCTGGGAGAGAGCTGTTTTAGATTGATCCGGGTAACGGGAGTGCTCCATGGTTGAGGCGGAACGCCAGCAACCGATGATCGAGGCACCAGTAGCCACAGACGCCATTCGGAGGGCCTACGACCTGTTGAGCCCTGTCTACGGATGGTGTGTCGCTCCTCTCGAGAGAAAACCCAAACTTCGCGGACTGGAGCTCGGGGATATCAAGCCTGAGGACCGGGTTCTCGAGGTCGCCGTCGGTACGGGCGCGGCGATGCTCGAAATTCTCAAGCGCGTCGACAAGACGAACATCGTTTCCGGCGTGGATCTGTCGCATCGGATGTTGCAGAAGAGCAGGCGCTTGGTCGCGAAGACAGGCTTCACCAACGTCGAGCTCTATCAAGCGGACGCCAGATCGCTGCCGTTTGAGGACGGCTTCTTCGACGTCCTATTCAACAGCTACATGCTGGACCTGGTTCCTCTGGCCGAGATCCCGGTGGTTCTGGCCGAGTTCAAGCGGGTCTTGAAAGACAACGGTCGCCTGGTCCTGGTGAACATGAGCAGAGGCCGGCACATGACGCGGTGGGAGAAGCTCTACCAAGCCACTCCCCGCAGGCTGATCCCGTACCTCTACGGCGGGTGCCGCCCCGTCTTCACGGAGGAATCAGCTAGACAAGCCGGCTTCCGCGAGGTTCGACGTGAGTTGATCCACCACGGTTTTACGTCCGAGATCGTGATCGGGAAGAAATGAGCCCATCATGAGGAAGCCCCGTCACGGCGGGGCTTCCTTGCATGAGGGGTGGTGGTAGTGTTTCGGGTCGAAAAAGGCGTGGTAACAAAAACGGTAACAAGACGCATGATCCCGACATATCCCGTGAGCCTTCCGACGGGTCTTCCCGCCACGCGAGTTAATCAAGGCGGAGCCGGATAGGATCGGATTG
>JBDGYV010000050.1:0-15164 GCA_039588915.1 Gemmatimonadota bacterium | reverse complement strand
TCCGGTACGTGGACACCCTCGCCGGGAGGGTCCCGGTGACGACGAGCTTCGATCTCCTCATGGCGCAGTTTGGAGTATCGCGCGGTCTGCCCGGCGATTATCCGCAGAGCTACGACGACGAGGATGGTGCATACACCCCCGCTTGGCAGGAGCGTTACAGCGGGATCGGTCGAGAGACGGTGGTTCGGTTCGCGCGGGAGTTCGCCGGGACCGCCGAGGCGACCAACGGGAAGTGCACGGTCATCATCGGCGCTGGGATCAACCACTGGTACCATAACAATCTGATCTATCGAGGCCCGATCACCGGTCTCATGTTGACCGGCTCGGTGGGGGTTCAGGGCGGTGGTCTCGCCCACTATGTAGGGCAGGAGAAGCTCGCCCCGGTAGCGCCCTGGGCGACGATCGCGTTTGCCACCGATTGGCTGAAGCCGCCACGGCTTCAGAACGCACCCTCGTTTCATTACGTCCACACCAACCAGTGGCGTTATGAACGCGGGTTCGGCGAGTACCACACGGTGCCGGATACGGATCTCTCGAAGGGCCACACCATCGATCACCAGATCCGGGCCGTGCGGCTGGGCTGGTTGCCGTTCTTCCCGCAGTTTGCACGCAACAGCCTCGATCTGGCGCGCGACGCCGCCGTCGCTGGGGCCAGGACTGACGAGGAGATCATCAAGCACGTCGCCGATCGGATCCGGAGTCGAGAGTTGAAGTTTGCCGTCGAGGATCCCGACGCGCCGGAGAACTGGCCACGGGTGTGGTACATCTGGCGTGGCAACGCGCTGATGTCGAGCTCCAAGGGGCACGAGTATTTCCTCCGCCATTACCTCGGCACACACGACAACGCGATCCGTGATGAGGTGGCGGACGGTTCCACAAGTGACGTCGAGTACGTAGAAGAGAGTCCGCAAGGCAAGCTCGATCTGGTCGTCGACCTCAACTTCCGGATGGATACGTCGGCGCTCTATTCGGACATCGTCCTCCCGGCCGCAACCTGGTACGAGAAGGACGACCTCAACTCGACGGATCTCCACTCTTACATCCATCCCCTCAGCCAGGCAGTCCCTCCGTGCTGGGAGTCGCGCAGCGACTGGGACATCTTCAAGATGATCACGAAAAAGACCGGTGAGCTCGCCAAAGCCCACTTTCCTCACCCGGTCAAGGATGTCGTCGTCGTCCCGCTTCAGCACGATTCCGTGGATGAGCTGGCGCAGTCGTCGGTGAAGGATTGGGCGAAGGGCGAATGCGAGTTCATTCCGGGCAAGACCGGCCCGCACATCAAAGTCGTCGAGCGCGATTACGCGAACCTGTACGAGCGGTTCATCTCGTTCGGCCCGATGGCGGAAGCCGGGGGCATCGGCGCCCACGGTACGAGTTGGGGCATCGAAGATCAGTACCGGGACCTGCTCCGGACGAACCCGACGGTCGAGTGGGGCGGTAAGCCGTACCCGTCGCTGGACGACGCGGTTCACGCTGCCAACGTCATCCTCGCCCTGGCCCCGGAAACCAACGGTGAGGCTGCGCACCGGGCGTTCAAGGCACACGAGAAGAAGGTCGGCCTCACGCTCGCAGACCTGGCCGAGCCGTATCGCGGCGTGCGCACGACGTTCGCCGATCTGCAGGCGCAGCCGCGGCGCTTGCTGACGAGCCCCATCTGGTCGGGCCTCACGAACGAGGGCCGCGCGTACTCGCCCTTCACGTACAACGTCGAGCGCCTCGTGCCGTGGCGGACGCTAACCGGGCGGCAGCACTTCTACCTGGATCACGAGGGGTACCTCGATTTCGGGGAGCACCTCCCGACGTACAAGCCGAGCCCCGACCCGATGGTTTTCGGCGACATCGTCAAGAGCGAGAAGGATGACCGAACCCTGATGCTCAACTATCTGACCCCGCACGGGAAGTGGCACATCCACTCCACGTACTACGACAACCACAGGATGCTCACGCTTTCACACGGGATCGAGCCGTTCTGGCTGAACGACAAGGACGCGGAGTCAGTGGGGATCCAGGACAACGACTGGGTGGAGGCGCACAACGACAACGGCGTCGTCGTCACCCGAGCGGTCTTGAGTGCCCGTATCCCCCGGAACACGTGCTTTTTCTACCACTCTCCCGAGCGGACGATCTCCGTACCCAAATCGCCGCTGCGCGGCAATCGCCGGGCCGGCGGACACAACAGCCTGACCCGTACGCGACTCAAGCCCGTCAACATGCTAGGGGGGTACGGACAGTTCACATACCACTTCAATTACTGGGGACCGACCGGCGTCAACCGGGACACCCACATCCTCGTGCGCAAGCTCGAGGGTGCTCCCCGCTGGTGACGAGAGGACGACTATGAACATCCGCGCTCAGGTTTCAATGGTCTTCCACCTGGACAAGTGCATTGGATGCCACACGTGCAGTCTGGCGTGCAAGAACATCTGGACCGATCGCAAGGGCACCGAATACATGTGGTGGAACAACGTCGAGACCAAGCCCGGGACCGGATATCCCACTCTGTGGGAGGACCAGGACAAGTACAAGGGGGGGTGGAAGCTCGGGAAGGGTGGCAAGCTCGGCCTGAAGCTTCAGGGCAAGGCGAAGACTCTCGGGAACCTCTTCTACAATCGGAGCCTGCCCGTTCTCGACGACTACTACGAGCCGTTCACGTACCGCTATCAGGATCTGTTCGACGCGCCGGCGTCCGACGATCAGCCCACGGCGAGACCGATCTCGATGGTAACCGGCAAGGAGATGGATATCGAAGCCGGGCCGAACTGGGACGACGACCTGGGCGGGTCACCGCTGTACGCGGAAAACGACTTTAACCTCGAAGATCTTTCCGACACCGAGAAGGCGGCGCTCTTCGAGACCGAGCGGATCGTTCATTTCTATCTACCCAGAATCTGTAATCACTGTCTGAACGCGGGTTGCGTCGCGGCGTGCCCCGCGGGTGCGATCTACAAGCGGGGCGAAGACGGAATCGTGCTCGTGAACCAGGACAAGTGCCGGGCCTGGCGCATGTGCGTCTCAGGTTGCCCGTACAAGAAGGTCTACTACAACTGGGGCACTGGGAAATCTGAGAAATGCATCCTCTGTTTCCCGCGTCTGGAGACCGGACAGGCGCCAGCCTGCATGCACTCGTGCGTGGGTCGAATTCGATATCTCGGTCTGCTGCTCTACGATGCGGATCGGATTACGGATGCAGTGACCGTTCCCGACGAGGAGCTGGTGGATGCCCAGCGGGACATGATTCTCGACCCGTTCGACCCGGAGGTGGTCGCCGAGGCCAATCGGAGCGGGATCGATCCCCTCTGGATCGAATCGGCTCAGCGTTCGCCGGTCTACAAGTTCGTAAAGGAGTGGCGCCTTGCGTTGCCGCTACACCCGGAGGCGCGAACGCTTCCCATGCTCTTCTACGTACCGCCTCTGCTCCCGGTCATGGGGTCGAAGGCGTCCGGAGCTTTTGAGATCGAGGGCCAGGACTATTTCGGAGAGATCGAAACCGCCCGGATCCCGCTCCGATACTTGTCGCGTCTTTTTGCGGCCGGGAACGAATCGATCGTCGGCGATGTTCTCAGGAAGCTCATCGCTGTGCGACTGCACAGACGGCACGAAACCGTGAGCAACTGTGATCCGGCCGCCGTCGACCGTGCGTTGGTCGAAGCCGGGCTCGACGCCGAGACCGCCGACGCGATCTATCGCCTCACGTCTTTGCCGACGTTCGAACAACGCTTCGAGGTCCCGCCGTACCATCGCGAGATGGCGATCGAGATGATGGACGATCCCCAGACTCGGAAGCAGATGGCCGGGGTTGGATCCCGGAACGAGCCGCAACGCGGTCCCTAGTGATGGATGTGATTACGCCAACAGGGCTTTCTCTCCTCGCCGAAGTGCTCGAATACCCGGGCGACGAGTTGACGGCGTCATGTCGGTCCCTGATCGGCGAGTTCGGCGAGGGAAGGGGCGAGGCGAAACAGGCGATCGAGGAGTTTCTGGCGTCGATCGAGCCTCTGTCGACATCACGCCTGCAGGAGGTCTACGCCGGTACGTTCGATGTGAACCCCGCCTGCTGCCTGTACGCGGCCTATCATCTCCACGGAGACAGCTACAAGCGCGGTGCGTTCATGGCCGGGCTGAACCGGGAATACAGGGAACGCGGATTCGAGCCGGGCAACGATCTCCCTGATCATTTGCCAGTCGTGTTCCGATTCCTGGCGCAATTGGAGGACCCCGAGCTCGCGTCGGGATTGCTCGTGCACGCCATCCTCCCCGCGCTGGCACACATCGTCAGGGCCTTCGAGGTCACCGACAACGTATATGCGAAGTTGCTACAGGCAGTCCTGCACGCGCTCAAGCCCGACGGTTACGTCACGCCCGAGAGCGTAGCGAGGGAGCTCCCGCTCCTCGACAGGGACGCCACTCAGCTGCGAGGTGCGACTCATGTCTGACTTCATCCTCTTCGCCGGCTTGCCCTATGTAGCGGTCGTCCTCGCGGTGATCGTCAGCGTGTATCGGTTCACGTCGAATCGCTACTCGTTCTCCAGTCTGTCCTCGCAGTTTCTCGAGGGGCGCCGCCTGTTCTGGGGTTCGGCTCCGTTCCACTACGGGATCCTGACGATCCTTGCAGGACATCTGGTTGCGTTTCTGTTCCCGCGAAGCATCGTGTGGTTCAACGGTGTACCGATCCGGCTGTATGTGCTCGAGATCGCAGCACTGGCGTTCGGTCTGTTGACCCTTGTCGGCCTCGTCCTGCTCATTCGCCGGAGGCTGACCAGTCAACGTGTGCGCGCGGTGACGTCGAAGATGGACGTGGTGCTTCTGATTCTGCTGTTGACGATGGTCGTCAGCGGCACGTACACCGCGGTTTTCCATCGCTGGGGATCGGCGTGGTTCGTCCACACCGCGACGCCGTACTTGTGGTCGCTGGTCAGGTTCTCACCTGAACCAGAGTTGGTGGCTTCTCTGCCACTGGCAGTCAAACTTCACATCCTGAACGCGTGGGTGCTTATCGCAATTATCCCGTTCACGCGTCTCGTGCATTTCCTGATCGTTCCACTCGGGTACTTGTGGCGTCCGTACCAACTGGTGATCTGGAACCGCCGGAAGCACGAGGGGGATGTGCTCTCCTGAAATAGCGAGCATCGACGCGAACTTCGTCTGAGGGTCTGTCATCGTGCAGGAGACTGCCACCGCCAAATCGCACAAAGCTCTGTTCCTCAACACGCTGGCCTTTACCGTTTGTTTCGCGGCGTGGATGATGAACGGCGTGCTCGTCACTTTCTTGTCTTCAAACCAAGTGTTCGATTGGGGGCCGGTCGAAATCGGCTGGCTGATGGGGATTCCCGTCCTGGCTGGTTCGATCTTCCGCCTCCCGGCGGGGATGTTGACCGACAAGTTCGGTGGCAAGCCGGTCTACGGTACACTGCTGTTTGTTTGCGCTGTTCCGATGTACATGCTCTCTCACGCCGACACCTTTTTCGAGTTCGCGATCTACAGCTTTGGTTTCGGCCTCGCGGGCGTGAGCTTTGCGATCGGGATCGCGTTCACGTCTGTTTGGTATCCGAGGGCGAATCAGGGAACGGCCCTCGGGATCTTCGGCGCCGGCAATGCGGGGGCGGCCCTGACGACGTTGCTGGCGCCGACGCTGTTGAGCCGGCTGACCGATCAGGGAGCGAATATCGAGGGGTGGCGAAACCTGCCTGTCATCTACGCGGCCATCCTGGCGGGGATGGGCGCGCTCTTCTTCCTGTTCGCCGAGAACAAGAAGCCCGCTTCTTCAGGCAGGGGCGTCGCGGAGATGTTGCATCCGCTCAAGAGCGTGCGGGTGTGGCGATTCGGTCTCTACTATTTCCTGGTGTTCGGTTGTTTCGTCGCGTTTTCACAGTGGTTGGTTCCGTACTTCGTTAACGTTTACTACCTGCCCCTCGTCACGGCTGGGATCTTTGCCGCACTGTTTAGCTTTCCCTCGGGAGTGATTCGGGCTCTGGGCGGGTGGTTGTCCGATAAACTCGGCGCCCGGAAGGTGATGTACGCGGTTCTGGGATCTTCGGTCGTCATCAGTTTCATGCTGACCGTCCCGAAGATGGATGTCTACTCTCCCGGCCGCGGGGTGATGGCCAAACGCGGTGGTGTCGTCACCGAGGTTTCCGAGGCCGTCGTCGCCGTTGATGGCAAGCGCTACGCGCTCGTCGAGCGGTCGAACCCGGGCGAGCCTGCGGAAGATGATGTTCTCGTCTTCCCGACGAAGGACGCCTGGCAGGAGCCCGCTGTCGAGACGGGTCAGAGTGTCGAAGCCAAAGAGCTTCTGGCGAAAGGCGTAACGCGGATCTACTTCCAGGCAAACGTTTGGATATTCGCGGTCCTAGTGATTCTTCTCGGAAGCATCTGGGGGGTAGGAAAGGCCGCCGTGTACAAGCACATACCGGACTACTTCCCAGAGGAAGTAGGAGTTGTCGGAGGCATGGTGGGCGTGCTCGGAGGTCTCGGGGGTTTCTTCTGCCCGATCATCTTCGGTTACCTGCTGGAGTGGACAGGTCTGTGGACCAGTTGCTGGATGTTCATGCTGGCGCTGTCGATCGTGAGCTTGGTCTGGATGCATCGGGTGGTGCAGGGCATGCTACACGAGAAATACCCCGAGGAGATGCGGCGGATGGAATGAGGAGCGACGGCGATCACACGAGCAGCCGTCTCTCCCGATGGGATCCGGACGACGGGCAGTTCTGGGAAGAGACGGGTCGACGCGTCGCGATGCGCAACCTCATCGTCTCGATCCCCAATCTGCTGTGCGGCTTTGCCGTGTGGTTGTACTGGGGCATGGTCGCGAAGTTCATCCAACGACTTCACTTCGCCGACGAGACCCTGTTCGACTTCACTTTCATGAATGGTGGGGAGCCCTACGGCGGCGACGGCTACCGGGCGCTTCTCTTCATGCTCCCTGCGGTGGCCGGCCTGACGGGCGCGACGCTGCGCGTCCCGAACTCGTTCATGATCGCCATCTGCGGCGGCAGGAACGTGAAGTTCATGACCACCACGCTGCTGCTACTGCCGGCGGTTGGCGCAGGGATCGCCTTACAGGACCCCGATACACCGTTCATCGTCTTCATTCTTCTGGCTGCTCTCGCAGGTGTCGGAGGCGGCGCATTCGCCTCCTCGATGTCGAATATCAGCTTTTTCTTCCCGAAGCGGATGCAGGGACTTTCTCTGGGGCTGAACGCTGGTATCGGAAACCTGGGCGTCAGCGTCATGCAGTTTCTTCTGCCATGGATCATCACCTTTGGCGCCTTCGGAAGCTTCGGCGGTGACGGTTACCTCATTCCCGGTAGGGGCGGCGGCGAAGTCACCGTTTGGGTTCAGAACGCGGGTCTCGTTTGGATTCCGATCCTCGCCTTCTTTGGCGTGGCCGCGTTCTTCTTCATGGACAACCTCCCCCAGCACAAGTGCGGCTCCACGCCGGTCGCGGTCGCCAAGTACCTCTGGCTGACGGCGCTCGGATTTCTTGGTGCCGCGGCGGGCATCGTGTTGTTGATCGTTCCGTGGGGCGGTTTTCCGGAGCTGCTGAAGATCTTCGTCCTGATCGCCGTGGCGGTGATCATCACACTGGCGGCGATGCGGTATCTGACTCCCCGGGAGACCAAGGAGAACCTGGTTCACCAATTTTCGATCTTCAACGACAAGCACAACTGGATCATGACATGGTTGTACACGATGACGTTCGGCTCGTTCATCGGGTATGCCAACGCGTTCCCCAAGTTGATCGATGACGTGTTTGGCGTGATCCGCGTGGACGCTTTGGGCAACCCACTCACCGAGAGCATCATCAACCCGAATGCGCCGTTATCGTCGAGTTATATCTGGATAGGCGCCGGCGTTGGCGCTCTGATCCGGCCCGTGGGCGGCTGGCTGTCCGACAAGATCGGCGGCGCGCGGGTCACGCACTGGGACACGATCGTCATGATCGGGGCGACGATCGGTGCGGGTTGGTACGTGTCGCTTGCCAGCCAGTCGCTGAACCCCGAGCAGTATTTCGTTCCATTCCTGTTGTTGTTTATCCTCCTGTTCGCTACGACCGGCATCGGCAACGGATCGACCTTTCGCATGGTGCCGATGATCTTCTCGAAGGAGATGGCTGGTCCCGTCCTGGGCTGGATCTCGGCGATCGCCGCCTATGGCGCCTTCCTGATCCCGAAGATCTTCGCCACGCAGATCCAAGCGGGGACTCCCGAGTACGCGCTCTACGGCTTCGCGGCGTACTACCTGAGCTGTCTGGTCGTCAACTGGTGGTTCTACGCGCGGAAAGGCGCCGAGACCCCGTGCTGACTGTGTATGGCAGCCACCCCGAGAAGGGTATACTCGACGAAAACCTGAGCAAGAAAGGGGAGGCTCTGGAGCCGATCCTCGAGAGGTAGAGTGAAAGGTCCCGACGATTCCAGTTACTGGGCGGCAGAAAGAGCGGCAGAAAAATACCACGACAGTGTGTACAACGACTTGCGCCACGGAGCAGTCGCAGGATTACTTGGTGGCGCGTCGATTATGATCCTCTTCTTTGTGTACGATGCGCTGTTTTTCGGCCCGCTAGCTACTCCGGATTTTCTATCGGAGGTGTTGATAGGTCGAGAGGCCCTCGCCGCGGACGTCGCCGTTCGGCTGAGAGTCGTCCGGATAGTGATATTCACGGTACTACACCTGACCGCGTTCACGGCGCTCGGAATCGTGCTCGCAAACCTCTTTCGCATGAGTGGGGTTCGGAAAACGCTGCTGCTAGGGGGCTGTATGGCCTCACTGCGTGCACGCTTCTCTTCCGCGCAGGCTTGCATCTGTCGGGTACCGAAATGTTGCCAGAACCGGAATGGCCGGCCGTACTGCTGGGCAACTTCGTGGCTGGCATTGTCATGGCAGGCTACCTGTAGGGCAGAACGTCGCTACAGGGACAGGCTGGGTCCTGAGAGGAAGATCCGTCGCGGCGGGCAGACTTCGATCCCTTGAGTTATTGAAAATGGAACGAGAAACGGTCCAGATCCGCGCCGCCAAGCTTGAAGACACCCAGGGGTTTTGGGAATGCGTGTCCGAGGTGGCCAAGGAGCGGAAGTTCCTAAGCTTCATCGAGGCACCACCCATCGAAACGTCTCGGGACTGGATCGAGAAGCTGCGCAAGGCCGACTTTCCCCACTTCGTCGCGGCGGACCGTGGCAAGATCGTCGGCTGGATCGATATCGCTCCAAGTGGCCGCGAGATGTTCAGCCACGTCGGTCAGCTGGGGATGGGGCTACTGGCCGATTACAGGGGGAGGGGGATCGGAACGCGGCTCATGGAAGTGGCGCTGGCTCGAGCGTGGGAGATTGGTCTCGAGCGCGTGGAGTTGGAAGTGTACCCGTCCAATGCAACCGCTATCCATCTGTACGAGAAGTTTGGTTTTCAGCTCGAGGGATCTCGGCGCAAGGCGAAGAAGATGGATGGGGTGCACGAAGACGTCCTCATCATGGGCTTGCTTCGCGAAGAACGAGAGGTCTAGCTCGTGTCAAAGCTCCTGAAGATCACAGCTCCCTTCCTCGCCTTGGCGATTACCTTTGTCTCGCTAGGGATCCTGCTGGATGACAGAAGGCAATTGTACTTTGGCCTTGTGTGGCTCGTGATCGCTGCGGGCGCGGCTCTGTGGAGGCAAACGCGGACGCGAAACCGCTAGCCCTTCCTAACCGATGACTGGTCTTGTTGAGCATTCCTTCACCTGCCCAGCATGCTGGGCCACGATCAGCATGTTGCTCGATCTTTCCCAGGGCGCCCAGAAATTCGTGGAAGACTGTGAGGTGTGTTGCCGGCCCCTGCTCGTCTCGTTTGACACAAAGGCGGGCGAGCTCGGAGAGTTTCACGCGCGGGTGGAGAATTGACGCAATCCTCAGCCAGATACACATGGGAGGCGTACTAGTGCGTATCTCTATTGTCTTGATCGCAGCTTTGATCGTGAGCGCCACGAGTTGTCGATCGCAGGACAACTCCTCAGTGGAGGCCAAAGCCGCGGAGTCCGCAGAAGCCTGGCTTGAACTCGTCGACCAGGGAGCATATAGCGCCAGCTGGAGTGAAGCGGCAGAGTACTTTCGCTCCGCGATATCGCAGGAGAATTGGGAACGTAGCGCCGCCGCCGTTCGGGACCCCTTGGGCGACGTGACCTCTCGAGAGCTCGGCTCGGCAACTTTTGCCACTACGTTGCCGGGTACGCCAGACGGGGAGTACGTGGTGCTCCAGTACAACACGGTGTTTGCCAACAAGAAGATCGCCGTCGAGACCGTGACCCCCATGCTCGACACCGACGGAGAGTGGCGTGTGTCCGGGTACTATGTGAGGTAGTGTGTTAGGTTGGTAAATAACAGGGTGACGCCAGTTCTAGGGGGAGAGGCCCTTTTTCACGCGAGGGTTTCTCCCCGTTTTAATTGAGCCCCTCGACCTGACCAGGCGTCACCACCCAGCCTAGCGACCACTGGCCTTTCTCACTTATCAGACAAGCGATACCGGCGTTACGGAAGCGGAGGATCCCCTTCGTGGGATCGCCGACGAGTAGCAGGCTGGCTAGACGGCTCATGAAGGGAAGGTGGCCCACTAGCATTACAGATCCGCTCTCTTCGGCGAGATTTTCGGCCCAAGGAACGACGTCGTCGTTCGGGTTGAGGCCCGACACCGACACAACTCCTTGGCTCGGCACGATTCCGTGAGCCAGGATCTCGGCTGTCTGCTGGGCGCGCCGTTTGCCGCTGTGACGAACCTGGTCCACTTCGATGCCAGTCTTGGCCGCCCACGCCGCTATCCTCTCGACCACTTCCGTCCCGAATTGAGTCAGCGCCCGCTCCGGGTCCTCCGCTTCCGTCTTGGCTTCACCATGTTGAACCAAGTAGACGTTCACGGTTCAAACACCTCCTAACGCTCTGTCGCCCAGCGAGCCTTGTAGTCCATTTCCCGACTTCGTTTCCTTGCTTCACACTAGCTCGAATCCTTACGCACCGACAATCGGGTCTTGCCATTCAACCCCAGGCGTTCTACCGAGCGTTTTCAGATCAAGTTCGTCTGGCCACGACACCGGCAATCCAAAAAGGGATCGCGATGCGACTCTCGCAGAGGTCAAAATGCGCTGCCCTAGTTCTCGTCACGCTGTTTCTCGGTACCGGTTGTGGCGACAGCCCCGTGGGCGGCAGTGGAAACGACGCCGACGTTGTTCAGGAGGTAATCAACCAGACCAACCTCGACTCGTTATCCCAAGTTGTTAGGGAGCTGAGCGGTGATGTGCCCGTTCTTATCAACGGCAGGACTGAGGTTATAAGGTCGCGGCACAAAGACTATCCCGGCAATGATCTTGCTGCGGAGTACATCAACGCGAAGTTGACGAGTTACGGGCTGATCGTCGTCGATCAGTGGATTAGTGAAACAGCTCGAAACGTTTACGCGCTCCAGAACGGAAGTAGGTATCCGGATCGCAAGTACATCTTCGGCGCACACTACGACTCGATGCCCGATAGCATGACCTCGCCGGGGGCCGACGACAATGCGAGTGGAACAGCAGCGGTACTGGAGGCGGCCCGACTTCTTTCAAGGTATACGCCCGAATACACGATCATGTACGCACTCTGGGACGAAGAGGAGCAGGGAGTCATTGGCAGTGGCTATTATGCAAGCAACGCTGATCGGACCGGCGAGGATATTGAAGGCGTAATTAATGTCGATATGATCGGCTGGGACAGCGACAACAATGCAGAGTTCTTTATCAATGTCAGGGATATATCAAGCTCCGCTCTTCTTTCTGATGCAATGGTCGACATCAATGCACAATACGGAATCGATCTGTCACCACGGATCGTGAATCCAGGTTCAGGATCCGATAATCTGCCGTTTTGGTTCTTCGGCTACGGTGCTATTGGAGTTGAGGAGCTGTACGGAGAGGACTGGAACGATTACTACCACGATGCAGGGGACCGGTTGAGCCAGTTCAACCTCCAATACTTCCACAATTGTGCGAGGCTGCTGTCGGGCACTTTGGCATCGCTGGCAGGGCTACAGTGACTATTCTTCTGAGAACAAAACCGGAGGGTTGGTCTTGTCGCCGTGGATGACGGAGAGAAACTTCGTTGGGGTATCTCCCGGATTTTTGTTGTTGAACCACGTGCCGGCGTCTTCCAGTAGCGCGTCGCCTGCGTGGTGCACCGTTTTGGTTCCGTCGTCCTGCTCGACTACCAGGGTCCCTTCCATTACATACATGAAAGCCGGTGCGGGATGTTTGTGACGACCCACCTCAGCACCGGGAGCGATCTCCACGAAATGCGACACGATCTCCGGCGAGTCGGTCTGCAAGTATTGGAAGTCGTTTCCGCTCAGTGTCGTATGGTGTGCCGAAATCCGGGTGACTTTGAACTCGACACTTTCTGCCATCTGAACCTCTTCTATTCCGACATCCATCGCCTAACCGGTGAGCGCTTCTGCCACGTGTTGCCCGCCAAACCGGGTCCCCAACGCGCCCGTTCCCGATCCGCTCAACGCGAGGCAGATCAATCCCCCGATGAGTACCAGGTGGTACTCGAAGCCGTAAGCCAACGGTACGTTCGGAACGGCGACGATAAAGAAGCCCTGCCGCACGTGGAAGAGGGCGACCGCGACGATCATCTCGAAAGCAAGAAGCGCTGCGGCCGGGCGAGTGAAAACACCCAGCAAGAGTGCCAGGCCACCGAGCACCTCGACGATCGCTGTCAGCCAAAGGAGTGGTTCGGGCATTGACCAGCCAGCCATGAGCAGCATCTCCCGAATAAAGGAAACCTCACCGCCAAAGATCTTCATCCAGCCATGCAGAAAGAAGATCAACCCCAAACAGACACGCAGGACTAGAAGCCCCAGCCCAGGCTTTTTCCACCAGTCCACGGTTCACCTCCTGTTGATCGACTTGTGAGAACCCAATCCCATCATGGAGCAGCGTTGGGGCATTGTCAACCTACGGCGCCTTTGGTTGCGACCTTCGGTATCGCCGACAAGATCGCTGCCACCCTGATCCTAAAGTGCAGCGGGGAAAGGGGTTACACGCGTGCGCCAGAACGTCGTAGTTCGATCCCCTACGTTCTTACGGTAAACCCCTACGCTCGTTACCCGGAATCCCCCCCACCCTTGTTACCTGGAAATTCCCTACATATCTCGCCGCGGGTAGGTCCTAGAGTGAGGGGGAAAGGACGGGCTTATGGTGGGGAAAAAACCGATCAACAGGAAGGACACAGGATGAGTAGAACACTGTTCGTGCGATGTGTCCTCATCGTGGCGGGAGGCTTGGCTCTTGTGGTGGCCCCAAGCAACGTTCACGCTCAGCTACTCAAGCTGACCGGGTACGCCGACCTGGAGTGGACGGCGCAAGAGACGAACGACCCCGAGGATGAGTGGCACAACTTCTTCGACAACCACCACTTCAACCTGATCGGCATCGCGTGGGTGACCGATGATCTGTCGGGCGCAGTAGAAGTCGAGTACGAACACGCGGGGGAAGAGATCGCCCTCGAGTACGGGTACATCTCGTACACCGGGATTCCGTACCTGCGGTTGGTGGGCGGGAAGTTCATCATCCCGTTCAACCGCTGGAACAAGGACCTCCACCCGACGTTTATCAGCAAGATGCCCGGTCGACCGCCGGTGTATGCCAACGTGTTCCCGTCGACGTACTCCGACGTAGGGATCTGGGCTTCGGGGGGCGCCCCCGTGGGTCAGAACGGCAACCGGGTGACGTACGACCTATACGTCGTGAACGGCCTCAAGGGTGACCCGGATGCCTCGAGCTTCCGTGGCTTGCGGGGCAACGACCGAGAGAGGCCCGATCGTGACGACAACAAAGCGGTCGGCGGTCGGTTGGGCTTCGAGCTTGCAAACGCGAGTTTTGGTGTGTCGGGGTACACCGGCGACTATGCCAAGACCGAGGATACCGGAGTTGGTCTCGGCATCAGCTTTGTCGGCGTCGACGCCGATTACCATTGGCAGGGTCTCGAGCTCCGCGGTGAGTTCGTGTCCGCAAGTCAAGATCTGACATCTGGAGAGAACAACGATCGGTCGGGGTACTACCTCCAGGCGGCCTACCTCACCGAGGTTGACTTTGAGCCGGTGATCCGATTCACGGCCGTCGACTTCGAGGGGAGAGAGGACGATGCTGAAGAGTTGGGCATCGGCTTCAACTACTACCTATCGGCGTCAGGAACTGTGCGCGTCGCGTACCTCTTCGGGCTCGAGGATAGCGAGTTCGAGACGGACAACGACAAGCTGATGACACAGTTCGTCGTCGTATTCTGAGGAGGACCGAAAGATGACCAGTCAGGCAAAGAAAACTGTGGTTCTGATCGGGCTCATCGGCTTGGCGGTCCTTCTGATGGTCCGTCCCGCCTTGGCGCAAGAGTCGGGTGCGGAGATCTGGGGCCGAACCTGCAACAAGTGCCATCGAGCCCAACCGGTAAACAAGTACCAGGCGGACGAGTGGCGTGCGATCATGCGTCACATGGCGCTCAACGCGCGTCTCACACCGGCGGAAGAAGAAGCGGTGACGGAGTTTCTCATGAGCGTCGCGCGTCCGGTGGTTGACGCATCCGCTGATCGGTCCGAGACCGTCGCGCTTTCCGCGTCCGGTCGGTTGCCGGATCTCGTTTCGACGGACCCGGACATGGCGAGCTACGTCATCCGGTACGACTCGTTGATCGGGATGGAGTCGTACAAGCGGCAATGCGTGGTCTGTCACGGCGCTGAAGGGGAAGGTGACGGACCGGCAGCAGCAGCACTGAAGCCGCGCCCTACCGATTTGACCGAGTCGGACGCCGAGCTGTTGGAGTTCTTGTCCAATGGAAAGGGTGCGATGCCGGGGTTCGCGAAGATCCTTTCCAAGCAGGAATTGAGTGCTATCGTCGGGGTGTTGCGCGATCTGAGTGCCGTGGAGTAAGGCCGCGGACACACTCGGGCGCTGAGTTGAACTCTAACCTGGCCACCATGAGGAAGCCCCGTTTCGGCGGGGCTTCCTTTATATCCGGAGAGCAGCGTAGATCGTGGGGGGCGCTGATCCCCAGGCTCCGCTAAACGAGGTCGCTGCCTAGTGAGTTTGCGCGTCAAGCGGAAGGCTGACGATGTCTGCGACGCGTTTTCTTCTTACTGCACTGAGCGTTCTCTTGGTCGCAACCTCATGCGATCAAGACGAT
>JBDGYV010000049.1:0-28816 GCA_039588915.1 Gemmatimonadota bacterium | reverse complement strand
GAACCCGCTGACCGCGATAGTGCGCACGATCGACAAGTACATCGTCGAGGCGATCACTGATCCCAACAACGCTCAGATCCTGATATTCACCTTTCTGCTGGGAGGCATGGTCGGTATCATCAGCCGAAACGGCGGTACCCATGGTGTCGTCGACTCGATTACGCGGCATGCAGTGGGCCCCGTCCGAGGGCAACTGGCGGCGTACGTCATGGGGCTGTTGATCTTCTTCGACGACTACTCGAACACGCTGATCGTCGGTAGCACGATGCGCCCAGTGACCGACGGTCTCAATATCAGCCGCGAAAAACTCGCCTACATCGTTGACTCGACCGCCGCGCCGGTGGCATCGATTGCGCTAATCGGCGGTTGGATCGGCTTCGAGGTTGGGCTGATCGACAGCGCGCTGGAGCCGCTCAATCTGGGTGTCGAGCCGTACGTCTTGTTCGTCCAGAGTATCCCGTACCGATTCTATCCGATCTTGGCGTTGGTCTTCGTCTTCATGGTGATCGTGACGAATCGCGATTATGGCCCCATGTTGGCGGCCGAGCTGCGCGCTCACCGAGAGGGAGAAGTCCTCCGCCAAGGCGCCAATCCCGCGAGTGATTTTGACGCCGAAATCTTGAATCCCATCGAAGGCAGGCCACGCCGTTGGTGGAACGCACTCGTACCGATCGGCACCGTGGCGGCGATCACGCTGATTGGCATGTACATAACCGGCCGCGAAGCGGTGCTGGCAGCGGGTGATCCCGACCTCGGCCTTCAGAACGTCGTCGCCAACGGGGACTCGTTCTCGTCGCTCATCTGGGGTTCGTTTGCGGCCTGCGTCGTGGCGGCAGTCATGACGCTTTCACAGCGGATCCTCAGCCTCGAGGAGACGATGGCCGCGTGGGTGGCGGGACTCAAGGCGATGCTGTTCGCGTGCATCGTACTGACGCTCGCCTGGTCGATCGGCGCGATTACCGTGGAGATCCACACCGCCGGCTACGTCGTCAGCCTGTTGACCGGTAACCTCGACCCGCGATTGCTCCCGGTGCTGGTGTTCGTCATGTGTGCCTTTGTTTCTTTCGCCACCGGAACCTCGTGGGGAACGATGGCGATCATGATGCCAGTCGTCGTGCCGTTGGCAGTGGCGCTAGCGGCGGACGCCGGATTGGCGGCATCCGCCGCGCACACCATTCTCGTCGGAGCTGTGTCAGGGGTGCTGGCAGGGGCGGTGTGGGGCGATCACTGCTCGCCGATCTCGGACACCACGATCCTTTCAAGCATGGCCACCAGCTCGGACCACATCGATCACGTGCGAACTCAGATTCCGTATGCGTTGGCGGTTGGCGTCGTAGGCATGCTGGTGGGCGACATCCCCACCGCTTACGGCCTCTCTCCTTGGATCTCGATCGTTCTTGGGGCTGGTTTACTGCTGGGCTTACTCTACGCGGTCGGGCGGCGGACAGACAGCCTCTGAGAATCCTCGCTCACTGACATCGGCTCAGCCGCGCTTGGGTCTCTCAACGCTGCTTCGCTGCCGGGCTTGGAAACCACGAACGGGATCTTTCCGTTCTCGCCCGCTGGTATCGAATCAACGAAGGTATATTCGACGCTCATCTGGTCCCCGATCATCCGTCGCACCCCGGCGTCGACCTTTTCTAAGTCTTCCTCTGTGTAGTTCTCAGCCTTTACGATCCTGACTTCTATACCCGCGGTCGATTCCTGGACGATCTGGCTCATCCGAATGCCGGGCGAGCCCAAGAAGGCATGTTCAAAGGTACTGAGGTGCAGGCCGTCCGGTGTGACTACCATGTCTTGAACCCGACCGACAATCTTCCGTACCGTGCGATACGTGCGCTGACACTGGCAAGGCGCCCCATCATCGAGCGTCACCATATCGCCTGTGCGATATCGGATTAGCGGCATCGCGAGATTATGGAACGTCGTAGCCACGATCTCAGCGCTGTTTTCAGACTCTAAACGGCCGGTGCAAGGGAACTCGAGGTAGGAGTACTCGTCATGCACATGGTATCTTTCTTTCTCGCAGGTACTGATCAGAGCGGCGCGCTCATTCTGGGCATAGAAATCGTATATCGGGCATCTCATCACGTCTTCAATCACGACCCGGTGATGATCGAGTAATGTCTCGGCGCAACAGACGACTTGCTTCGGGTGTAAACCGACTATGTCGAGCTCCTTCATCCAGCGGCACACCAAGTTCAACGTCGGGGGGTAACTCTTGATCAAACTCGGCCTGAAGGCTTTCAACATGCCTACGTAGAGGGCAACGTTGTCTTTCTTGAGGTGCTCCACTGGAAAGACTAGGCAGTTTTGCCGAGCATCATAGTTTGCTGGTAGCCGTTTCCCGGGATCGGCTTTGAAATCCGCAAACCGATCACCAAACCTGTACCCCGCCCAGTTCAGCACTCGCCACATAGAAGCGAAGTGGTTCAAGTTCGATTCTCGATCCATCAGAAACCGGGCTGGTGTGCCCGTGGTGCCGCTCGTTCTTACGAGGTCCCTCTCGGAAACGCTGATACCATCCGCACACAGCTCGTCGAAGTGAGCCCTAACATCTTGCTTTGAGAGGACAGGGAGCTCGCTCAAGTCGAGGCGGTCGATCATTTCGGTGAACCTGGTTTCGTATGGCCCAAGTGTGCGTCGATAGTAAGGCACGTTCTTTACCGCATGGCGCAGGGTCCGCTCGAGACGTTCCTGAACCCAGTCCCTGCGACGCGCCGGCGTCCAGTATTGAGATTCTAGCAATGCATCGTGGAGACGCTTGATCGCCAGAGGATGCAGAGCATAGTCAACAAGACGGAGCTTCATGCTTTCCGCGTTTATTCGATCGGCCAGATGCTCTGGAGGCCGGGGTGAATCCCGATCGGATCGTACCCGAGATCCTGAGTGGCATTGGAGTGGTCAAGGTCGGCGTCTTGGATGATCCCGGCGATGACGTTCCAGGTCAGTGGCGGTTTCTCCATCACCATCGCCATAACCCTGGCCAACACTCTGCACGCCCATACAGGAACCGGCACGAACGGGCGCTGCTTGCCGCGATGTTTCAACATGAGCTTGGCGAGGTCCCAAATGGAAATCGGTTCCCCCCCGCTGAAGTTGTACGTCTTGTCGAAAGCCTTGGGGTTGCCCGCCACGGCTAGAAACCCCTTCAGCAGATCGTCGACATGGACCGGGTTCTTGAGCGCCTTGCCGGTGCCGATGAACGGAACCACGGGGAAACGCTCGAGGTAGTCGAGAAACATCCTGAACTCGAGCCCACCGTGCTCGTTGTAAGCAAGGGTTGGACGAGTGATCGTGTACTTCATCGCGGTCTGTGAGCTGACAATGCGCTCGCATTCGCGCTTTGACTCCGAGTACGGAGTGGTAAACGGATACAGAACCGACGCCGACGAGACAAACACGAAGTGCTTTACACCGGCTGCGATCGCCCCCTCAACCATGTTGCGAGTTCCGCCCACATTGACGATTTGAAACACCTTCGGATCGTGGGCGATGATCACAGCTGCCAGGTGGTAAACCGTATCCACCCTGTCGAACGCTCCTTCAAGCGTCTTCGGATCGCTCACGTCGCCGTGGCGCAGCTCGACATCGACGCCTTCGATCGAAGTTCCAGGTCGGTCCAACACCCGGACCTCAAATCCCCTCTCGATCAATCCCTTGACCAGCTGTGTACCCATTACGCCCGCACCACCAGTAACGAGAATCATAGTTTTCCCTCCGTTGAATCCAAGACCGCTTCACGCCCGGGCTTAGAGACTACAAATTGTATCTTGCCGTTCGTGCTTGCTGGGATCGAGTCAACAAAAGCGAAGCGTATCCCGATTTCGCTTCCCAGTCGGGCCCGGAGTCCATCTTCGATCCTATCCACGTCCGACTGCTGAAATGAAATACCCTTTACGATCCTCACGTCCACAGCATCCACGGTATCCTGCACTATCTGGCTAAACCGCACTCCGGGCGAAGCCTTGAACGCGGCGTCAAGCCGGCCCACATGCCGCCCGTCTGGCGTGATGACCACGTCTTCGACTCGTCCGATGATGTTCCGCACGGTTTTGTAACTACGGCCACAACCGCAACCGGAATCGTCGGCCTCGGCCAGATCATTCGTTCGATAGCGAATCAAAGGCATGGCTTGATTGTGAAAGGTCGTGGCAACCACTTCCCCTGCCCCACCAGACCCAAAACCGTCAGCCGATCTATCCACGATCTCCACGAACGAATACTCCTCGTGCACGTGATGCGTGCCCTCACCACACGTGCTAAACAGGGCCGCTCTCTCGTTCTGATTGTAGAAATCGAACACCGGGCACCGCAGCACTTCCTGAATGATCGCCTCCTGATGCTCGAGGAGGGTCTCCGCCGCCGTTAAGACACTGGGCGGGTGATAGCCCTCCAGTTCTAGCTCCCGCAGCCAACGACAGAACAACTCCAGTGCCGATGGGTAGGCTTTGATCAGCACCGGGTTGAACCTCTTCAACCGCTGCACATAAAGCGGCATGTTCTCCTTCTTGAAATTGAACGACGACAGGTGTAGGCAGTTCAATTTCGGTTCATACCGGAAGAGGCGGTCGCCCTTGAGCAGAAACCCGGTCAGGTCGGCGAAACGGTCGCCGAATCGGTATCCAGCCCAGTTCAATACCCTCCAAATCGAAGCGAAATGCGTGATGTTCGACTTCCGATCCAGGAGGAACTTGGTAGGAGTTCCGGTCGAGCCGCTGGTTTCAGTCGCGACCGGACCGTAATCGTGCAGGTTCTCCGCGCACAGCTCTCGAAAGTTCTCACGCACTGTCTCTTTTGTGAGCTCTGGCAGGGCACTGACGTCGAGCTGGTCGACCATTTCGTTGAAGTCAGACTCATACGGACCCAGCGTCTTTCGATAGTAGGGTACGTTCCGAACGGCATGTCGCAGCGTCCGATCGAGTCGCTCTTGCACCCACCCGCGACGACGTTCCGGCGACCAAGATTGAGATTCACCTAGCAAGTCGTGGAACCGCTTTATGGCCAGCGGATGACGAACGTAGTCCGTAAGGCGAAAAATCATTTGATAGGTGCACCCGTAGCCTGTCTGTGCTCTTCCAAAAGACGTCTATAGTGACCCGCGAGATGACGACTGATCATTCGCAGCACGTTGAGACCGTAAGGGATCGGCGACAGACTCGAACTGTGTTCGTCGTAGCGAGTGGGGATCGCAACCTCGGCGCATCGCATCCCGGCCAAGTGAGCCATCAAGATCATCTCCGCATCAAAATTGTAGTTGTCCTGCAGTCTCTCGTATGGGACGCGTTCGAGCAGAGCGCGAGAATAGATCATGTATCCGCTGTGGAACTCTTTCATCCGAGTACCGAACGCCAGGTTTTCGATGGTCGTCAGCACGCGGTTTGGAATGTACCGGGTAAGAGGCATGTCGCCTCCTCGCGCGCCGCCCTCAAGTAGCCGAGATCCCTGAACAATACATGCATCGTCGTGCAAGACAGGGGCCAAGAGATCGAGCACTTTCTCAGGCGCGTACTGCCCGTCAGAGTGAACAATGGCGATACCGTCAGCACCACGATTCAAGGCCACCCTAAGCCCGGTTTTCAGCGCCCCCCCATAGCCGCGGTTCTCACGGTGATCCACAACTGCTATGCGTGGGTTGTCGGCCGCCAGTTCGCGGGCCACCTGTCCGGTTCGATCCGGGCTGGCATCATTCACGATGATGACCGATCCAGTTTCCCAGAACGGATCCGGAATGCGCTCAATCACGCTCGAGAGTGTCGATTCTGCGCGATAGGCCGGGATCACGATCGCCGGCACCGCCCTATTCTCAGAGCTGATCAATGGACCGCCTCACAGATTAATGGCGGAGAGGGCGGGATTCGAACCCGCGAGACGCTGTTAACGTCTACGCGATTTCCAGTCGCGCTCCTTCGACCGCTCGGACACCTCTCCGCACGTACACCCGGAAGATATCCTTCGTTGAGCACTGAGTCAGCACGAGGGTCTAGCCCAGAACGACTTCGACGGTGTGCGTCGCCCCATCGTCGACGAGAGCGATCCGTGCCCCAGCACCGGGTCGGGCGCGTTGCGTAGTCGGCGAGTGCACACGGTCGTGGTCGAGCTCGAGATCCCGGCCATCGAGTCGTACCTCCTGCACCCCATACATGACGCCATTGGGATTCTCCACGACCACTTCGTACTGTGCCGAGTGATAGCGAAAGGACAACTCGAAGTTGGGCCAATCCCGCGGGATGCATGGGTCGAGATAGAGCGTCTCACCGCGCAGGCGAAAACCGAGGATCCACTCTACTCCAGCTCGATACATCCACCCGGCCGAACCCGTGTACCACGTCCACCCTCCACGACCCACATGAGGTGGCTCAGCATAAACATCGGCTACAGCGACGTAGGGCTCGACCTTGTAACGGTAGATTCCCGCTCTCGTGCTCGCGTGGTTGATCGGGTTGAGGATCGAGAAGAGTTCGGCTGCTTTGTCACCGTCGCCCAGCTCAGCGAAGGCCAACACCGACCATATGGCAGCGTGAGTGTACTGGCCACCGTTTTCCCGAACACCTGGCAAGTACCCCTTGATGTAACCGGGGTCCATGGGTGTCTTATCGAATGGCGGAGTAAACAGCAAGACCAGTCCGTCACCCCGTTTGACCAAATGCTGCTCGACCGCCTTCATGGCTTGCTCCGCTCGATCGCCGCGGGCGATGCCTGACAGTACCGCCCATGACTGCGCGATCGAGTCGATCCGGCACTCTTCGTTGGCCGCAGAACCGAGCGGTGTTCCATCGTCAAAGTAGGCGCGACGATACCAGTCGCCGTCCCAGCCATGTTCAGCGATCGCCGGTTTGAGCGCATCGAGATACGTCTTCCACCGCTGCACGCGCTCACGGTCATCCCGGACTTCAGCGATTGGGATGAACCCATCGAGCGCGAGGTGAAGAAACCAAGCCAGCCAAATGCTCTCCCCGCGTCCCTGATCTCCGACTCGATTCATGCCGTCGTTCCAGTCCCCGGAACCCATCAGCGGCAGCCCATGCGCGCCGACTCCAAGGCTCACATCGAGAGCGCGCGCGCAGTGCTCGTACAAGTTTGCGCTCTCTTCAGACGCGGCGGGTTCGAAGTACTCCTCGACCTCGTCCTCGGGCAACACCGGGCCCTCCAGGAACGGTATGCTCTCGTCCAAGATTGAAGTGTCGCCGGTCACGTTGAGGTAATGGACAAGAGCCAATGGCAGCCAAACCCGGTCGTCGGAGATTCGAGTCCGTACTCCTCGACCCGATGGGGGGTGCCACCAGTGCTGCACATCACCCTCCGGAAACTGACGCGCCGCCGCCCGTAGAAGGTGCAGTCGCGGGACTTCCCGTCCCGCGACCACGAGCGCCATCACGTCTTGGAGTTGATCCCGGAATCCGTACGCCCCGCCCGACTGATAGAACGCGGACCGCGCCCAGACACGGCACGACAGCGCTTGATACAGCAGCCACTGATTGAGCATGATCGACATCGAGTAATCGGGGGTTCGAACCTGCAACGCACCGAGAATGTCCTCCCAGCGCTTGACCACCGTGTCCAATACGGCGTCGAGGTTGGCGATCCGGTACTCGGCTACCAGCGTTCGAGCCTCCTCCGTGTCAGCCCCCTGCCCGAGCAGGAACACGACCTCGATGCTGGCCCCCGGCTCCAAAACGAGATGCCGGCGCAGCGCAGCACACGGATCCCCTCCCGTACCTACCCACCCTGAGAGGCGCGACACCGGCGCCATGCCAGCCGGCTCACGCGGCGTGCCGTGGCGGCCCAGGAACTCGGTCCTATCCCCAGTCCATTCGTCTTGTTGACCGCTCAGATCGGCGAACGCGACACGGCCGGCGAACTCACCGCTCCACCAGTTTTGGGCGAACAAAGCACGCGTTTCCGTATCGACGCTGGTCACGATCGAAGGCGCGTTCCGCTCCCGCTCGACTCCCAGCACCCATTCGACGTACGCGGTGACCGACAGTTTGCGCCTTTGACCCGACAAGTTTCTGACAACTAGGCGCGAGATCTTGATCGGATCATCGACCGGGACGTACTGGGTGAGCTCGGTCGCGATCTCGTGACACTGGAACCCGAATCGCGTCCATCCCTGCCCGTGGCGGATCTCATAGGGCGACGATTGGCGTATCGGCAGCGGGGTCGGCGTCCAGATCTCGCCGGTCTCCTCATCGCGAAGGTAGATCGCTTCGCCCGGTGGATCGGTGACCGAATCGTTGGACCACGGCGTCAGCCGATTCTCGCGGCTATTCGAGGCCCACGTGTAGCCGGATCCCGATTCCGACACCTGAAAACCGAACCCTGGATTGGCGATCACGTTGATCCAGGGGGCCGGCGTCCATTGCCCCTCGCCGAGAATCGTGACGTACTCTCGACCACCCTCAGCGAAGCCTCCCAGACCGTTGAAGAACGCGAGTCGTGGCCTGGGGGGAGGGAATTCGGGCGCCGCAGGCGCCTTTTTCGACGTCGATCCAAAGACCACCGCTGGTTCATGCTCGACCGCGCTCTCGAGTTGCTCGCTCAACGAACCGTGGTGGCTGAGAAGCACGACCCGGGCGGTGGCCCGTAACAGGTCACGGTCCTCTTCCGGCATCTGATCGACGCGCAAGATGTGAACTTCGCCGTGCCTCGCATGAGCCTCGTGCAGACCTCGCGACTGGCTGAGCCGGAGGCTCCGCTCGAGCCACTCCTGAAGCTCCTCAGCGTATGAGACCGGGTGCTCGTTCAACACCACGACGTCCACCGCCAACCCCTTCCAACCCCAATACTCGTGAGCCCGAATGAGCTGTCGCACGATAGCCCGGTCGCGCATCTGGTCGATCCGCACGAGAACGATCGGCAGGTCACCCGAGATCCCGTACGACCAGAGGGTCGATTGACCAAGCTCGTTACGGGCCAACACCGCGGACGGTGGCCGCAACGCCGAGCTGGAGTAGATGATGTGGCCGGCAAGCCGCTGGAACAGGTGAGCTTCATCGGCCTCGATGCCGAGGTGTTGGAGCTGCACCTGGGCCTGCGTCCAGGCGAGCTCTGACTCGCGCTCGAACGTCGTCGTCTCACCGTACTTGTCGATCAGCGCCAACGCCGATTCCCGTGACCCGGCTACCAGCGTCGAGAACGTGACGCGCGCGGTTTCCCCCGGGCCCAACCGCACCGTCCGCCGCAAGCTCAGAATAGGATCCAATACGGCACCTGTCGTATTCGACAACGGTCGTCCCTCGGCGATGCTGGTGGGCCTCCGAACCCCATGCCCGCGATCGAGAAACCGCGCCCGATCGGTCTCGTACTGCAGCCCGCCAACGGTTTCGCCCTCGATCGTCACAACATGGGCGACCCAAACCTCGCGCTCGTCCTCGGAGCGCGGTCGGCGGGTGGCCAGTAGCGCACCAAAGGCCGGGAGAAACTCGGTTTGAACGAACAGCTTCTGAAATGCGGGGTGTGCGATATCCGCTTGCGGGGTAGTCAGCACCACCTCGGCGTAACTGGTGAGCTCGATCTCCTTCGTCCCTCCACCGAGATTCTTGATCGTAACTCGGCGCAGTTCGCCATCGTCTTCAGGTGACACGATGACTTCCATCGACGTCCACATGGCGCCGTCCCGGCGTTGGAACTCGGCCCGATCCTCCGAGAAGCCAACCTCGTAGTGATCGGGCTCGGCAGCGATTGGCTGATGCCCGACCGACCACATTTCATCGCTGGCCACATCCCGCACATACACGAACGCGCCCCAAGGATCGAGTGTTGGATCCTCCCGCCATCGGGTCACCGCGATATCGTTCCAGCGGCTGTACCCGGAACCGGCGTGAGTGACCATCACGCTGTACCGGCCGTTCGACAGAAGATGCGTGCGGGGGTACGTCGTGTGCGGTGTCTGGAAGCGACGTACCACGGGTGGTACGATCTCGCGGATATGACGCGCCGCTTTGACTTCTTCCCGCCGCGGGCGCGCCACTGAAACGTCGCGCGGAATGCGCTCCTGCAGCAGTAGCTCGCTGGCGCTGATCGTTGGTACAGAGTGGAATCGGCGGCGCATGACACCATCGTTCAGCGCGTTGTCGATGGCGACGATCGTCATCCCCTGATGGTGGGCCATGTGCGCTCGAACGGGCGCCACAGACTGCCCCTTCGGAACCCGCTCGGGTGTGAAATCGAGCGCTTCGTAAAAGCCCAGCAAGCCAAGTCCACCTTGCTCCGCCAATCGCTCGAAGTTGCGAGCCGCGGCGTTGGGGTCGACCATCACCGCCAGCGCAGTCGCGTACGGCGCCACCACGAGGTCTTCACTCAACCCCCGGGTCAATCCGAGTCCAGGAATCCCGAAGTGCGAGTACTGATAGTTCAGATTCAAGTCGCGCGCATTGTAGGCTGACTCCGACACACCCCACGGCACGCCACGCGTTCGGCCATACCGAATCTGACGATCGACTACCAGTCGCTGGGTTCGATCCAGCAGCGTGCCCGGCGCTGCGTCGACAACGAGATAGGGCATCAGATACTCGAACATCGATCCCGACCATGACAACAGTGCCGAGCCTCGACCGGTCGGCGTGACCGGTCGTCCGAGGTGAAACCAGTGCTCTACCGGAACGTCTCTCTTGGCGATCGCAAACAGGCTCGCCAGCCGGGCCTCCGAGGCCAGTAGATCATAGTAGCCGCTATCGTGGCGTCCCTCCGAGACCCGATACCCGATAGGAAACAGGTGTCGGGTCTCGTCGTACAGGAAATCGAACTCCATCTCGCCGGCGAGCTGATCCGCCCGATCAGCGAACGCTTGCAGGTTGCGGGTCAGTTCGGAGGCTCGCTGACACCCGGTATCAACGGCGCGGTCGAGCTCGCTCAGCCAGCGGTCGGCGACCACATCACCACCACCCGATTCGAGTTGAATCTTGATCTCGGCGATCGTCGCCCGCGTCTCCCGACACAGATCTTCCGATTCCGTGACCACCGGAGTGACCGACAACATCCGCTCGATCTTCTCCCACCCTTCAGCCACTTCGGGGCGTGAGGCGAGCGTCTCCGGCACGCCATCCGCCAGCATCCCTCCCCACGGCACCAACCACTCCAGGTCCCTGAGATGGCTCTTGATCGAGTCCCGAGCGGCGCGTGCCCATTCCAATAGCTCCGTCGGTACCGACCGGTCACTGTCGGCGGCTAGCGCCTCTGCGACGTCAACCAGCTCGTCAGCGGCGGAATCGAGCGTTGCCAGCCTGACCGACCAGTCGACGGGCGTCTCGGCGGCTGCGATCAATCCTTCGGCGAGCGCCTTCAACGCCAACTCGAGATCCTGTCGTAGAACCGTCTGCGATCGATCGACGGGCCCCTGCGCACGCACCGCCTCGTTGACGAGCTCAATGGCGTCGGCTACACCCTTGAATGCGACCGACCGAACAGCCGACTCGGAGACAATCTCCCGACAAGCTGCAGCGGCTGTCAGCAGATGCCCGGCGAGGTTTCCGCTATCGACGGTCGAGATGTACCGCGGCTCGAGCGGCACCAGCGTTTGCGTATCGTACCAGTTGTAGTAGTGACCTTTGAACCGTTCCAGCTTGTCGAGGGTCGTGATCGTTTGTCGCAACCGTTCCTCGAGTTCGAGCGTTCCGATCCAGCCGAAGTCTCTAGCCGCAACCACCGATAGCGCGTACATCCCTATGTTAGTGGGCGATGTGCGGTGTGCGATCAGCGGCTCTGGGTCCTCCTGCAAGTTGTCTACTGGCAACCAATTATCTTCGGCTCCAACTGCGACCTCGAAGAACCGCCACGTGCGCCGTCCCACCGTGCGGAGGGTGCGAGACTCCGACGCACCAATCGTTGCTACCTGTTCCCTTTTGCGGGGTTTGCTAAGGCGCAACGCGATCGCCGGTGACAACACCCAGAGCAAGATGACGGGCAGTGCAGGGAGCACGGCGGTTGGACGGATCAGGACCAATGCCATCGCTGCCCCCACCGCGAGCGTGATCGGTTTCCACATCGAGCGGTAGATCTCCGCCAGCGTTGTCGCGACCCCATGGCCGGCTTGGGCAGCTGTCACCCATTCGAGCAAGCGGCGGCGAGATACCAACCGAACCAGTGTGCGGACGATCGCGTCGACCATGATCGCCGCGCGGTTGGCGACAAACACTACTGCCAGGCCGATCCGGGACGTCGCCATGACCGCGTCGCTGAGGATGTTGCGGATGTGCGAGCGCTTAGCGATCCCGCGTCGGCGTGGCAGCAGCCCACTCAACACGGACACCGCCTGCGGCATGCCGATCGTAGCAACGACGAAAACGGTCCATAGCAATGGCGAGAGTGGGAGCAACGCCCATCCCGCGACCAACAGCGAGAACGTCGACGGCGCAGACAGCGTGCGGCGCAGATTGTCGACCATCTTCCATCGGTTGATCAGCAGCAGGGAAAGGGCTCGTCGCTCGCCGTTGACAGTCGGTCGTAGGCCGACAATCCATGGCAACAGTTGCCAGTCACCTCTTGCCCAACGGTGTGCCCGCCGAACGCTGGTCTCGTAGTTGGTTGGAAAGTCATCGAATAGCTCGATGTCGCTCACCAGCCCTGTGCGCGCAAATGAGCCCTCGAACAAGTCGTGGGAAAGCAGCGAGTTCTCAGGAACCCGGTCCGTCAAGGCAGTCTCGAAGGCATCGACATCGTAGATGCCCTTTCCGACGTAGGACGCTTCGTTGAACAAATCCTGATACACATCCGAAACGGCAGCCGAGTACGGGTCGATCCCGGTTGGCCCGGAGAAAATCCGGTGATACCAAGAAACTTCTCCCGCGGCCGGGAGCACCGGTGTGATGCGTGGTTGGAGGATCCCGTAGCCCGCCTCAACTCGTCCGGTCACCGCATCAAAACGAGGTCGATTGAGGGGATGTGCCATCGCACCGATCATGCGCTGCGCCGCGCCCGGCGGGAGCCGGGTGTCAGAGTCCAGGGTGATCACGAACTTTACGTTCTTGGGCACGTCGGTGAGCCCATCACGTCGTTCGATGAACGTGGTGTCGCGCGCCCCACGCAGAAAACGATTCAACTCGTGGATCTTGCCACGCTTGCGCTCCCAACCCATCCAACGGTTCTCACCCGCATTCCACACCCGCCGCCGGTGTAAGAGCAGAAACCTCGGGCCGCCATCCGGTCGCGGGCCGTACCTGTCGTTTAGCTCGCTAATCCCGGCGGCGGCGGCGGCCAGCATGAGGTCGTCGTCGCTCAACGTCTCCTCTTCGGCGTCGCCCCAATCAGACAGCAGCGCGAGCGCCACATGACCGTGAGGTCCTACCAAATAATGGCGTTCGATCTGCTCGACCTGATCGCGAGCGTCGGCCTCGCTGGATAGCATCGTCGGGACCGCAATCAAAGAGCTGAACTGCTCAGGAATGCCGGAGCGAAAATCCAGTTTTGGCAGCCGTCGCGGACTCAGAAGCTCACCTATGTCGCGGTGAAGAACAGCCATCGCGAGATCACTCGCCGGAATCACTGACAGCGCCGCCAGAACCACCAACACGGCTGAGCTCACACCGAGCTTTGCCGAGTACACAACCAGCAGTGTGATCAGCAATCCAGTGACGATCGTCAATGTGCCCAGGTAACCCAGCGTCGAGAAGGTCAAGAATGCGCGCCTTACCCAGCGCGAGATGGGGGCTCGAAAACCGAGGTCCTTTTCGAATTCGTTTCGACCACCGCGAATCAAGTGATACCCTAGATATCGGTCTACGTCTCCGTTCTCGGTCGGTGATTGCGACCCCCTTAGATTGGCAAGATTCGCTCTCTCAAGCACTCGCTCTGCCACCGTGAGCTCGTTCAACTCACTGCCTCCTGCCAGCTCCTCGATCGCGTGCCGGTACGTGTCGCGAGTCGCAAAGTCCATTTGTGGATAGATCCGGGTGGGATCACGGCGGAGGATGCGCTCGACCGGGCTGACTCGTTCGAAGAAGTCGTTCCAATCGTGGGCCGAGATCCGGCGCATCGACGTGATCAGGTTTACCGTTGTTGCGTGGGCGGCAAGCTGTTTTAGGTGTTCGCGGCGTACAACGTCGTCTGGCGTGAGGTTCTCTTCTCCCAGGCGTTCCTCGAGCCATCCGAGGACAGGCATCACCGCCGGGTCGCTGTCGCGAAGTCGCTGCACGAGAGCGACCGCAAACGGTGAGTCGACCGGTCGCCGTTCGTGGCGTCGCAGAACCGCGGTCAGCTCGTCAGCGCCTCGGCCGGCCGCGACCAGCAACTGATCGGCTAATTGATTGGCTCGCGAGCGAGCGCGCCTTGAACCCACAATCTGCTCGGAGATCCGCCGCAAATTCTCAATCAGAGCCATCCGCAGCATGATCGGTATCGCCCACAGCTCACCCATTGTCAGCGGTAACTCCCGCTGGTAACCCCGAGTTGTGCACTCAAGTAGGGACGGATCGAACCGACTATCTGTGTGGGCTACAAACAACTGTACCAACGCGTAGCTGCGAGGGTGACCCTGAAGATCTCCGGAGGCCAGCTTGGGGAGTTGTCGATAGTAGCTGCTGGGCAAGGCGTCCCGGACGACTCGGACGTGTTCATCGACGACGAAGAAGTTGTCGATCAACCACTCCGCAGCGGGTGAGATCGCCTGATCCCGCTGGACGGCTTCGGTCAGAACACCGTATGCGGCTCGAAGCGCCCTGGCGTTGGAGTCAAGCCGAGCCAGCAGCGGATACCCGCGATGGAAGCCGCGCTTGACATCGTGCTTAGCGGCCAGGGATCTGGCTTCTTGTTCGAGGCGCTCGACGCCCAGGATCTCGTCACGGATCGGATCGAGACGTTTATCACCGGGGCCGTCGCGGTGCAGGAATCTAGAGAACAAACCTGACAAACCGTCCTCTCGTAGGGGGATGGCGGAGGGGGTGGGATTCGAACCCACGATACGCTATGAACGTATACCGGTTTTCGAGACCGGCGCCTTCAACCGCTCGGCCACCCCTCCCACAGCGCTCGAAACCTCGCATCCGTGATGCCGGATTTCAACTACACCGTTGCGTCACCGAGGCGCTCGTTTCAGCTTCTGGGGGTGCTGTGGACCACTCTCCTCACGTTGCTCATCCTATACCTGATCGGGCTCATACTCTCGGTCGGCGGGAGCTGGGTGCACGCACTACCAGTGCTAATGGGGCTCCTGCTACTGTACCGAGTGACTGGTACCGGACGACGCCGGTAGTCAACGGGCTCGAGGACTAGCGCCGACCTCGAAAGAACGCCTTCAAGAGTTCTCCGCATTCGTCCGATCGTACATTCCGCACAATCTCGATTCGATGGTTGAGTCGGGTATCGTGGGCCAGATTTGCAAGGCTTCCGCACATGCCGGCTTTGGGATCGTCAGCCCCGAAGACCAACCGATCGATTCTCGCCAGCACCGATGCGCCGGCACACATCGCGCACGGCTCGAGGGTCACGTACAGGGTGGCTCCGGATAGCCTCCACGAACCCAGGTGGGCGGCTGCCGCCCGCAGCGCCAACATCTCGGCGTGGGCGGTCGGGTCCTGCAGCTCTTCGGTTTGGTTGCCGCCCTCGCCGATCACCTGATTGTCGCGCACAACCACTGCGCCGACGGGCACTTCGCCGCGCTCGCTCGCGGTGCACGCGGCGGCAAGAGCCAACCCCATCCAGGTATCGTGCGTGTCATCCATCGCTTGGCTCGTCGGGAATTGGACAAAGTGGTGCGCCCTGGAGGAGTCGAACCCCCAACCTCCAGATCCGTAGTCTGGCGCTCTATCCAGTTGAGCTAAGGGCGCACCCGGCGGGCGACGCGAATATACCCGATTTCAGGCTTCCGGATCGGGCCAACCGCTGTGGAGATGGCGCTTGATGCGCCGAATGGTGCGCTGGAGCTCACCCGACTGCCGCCCCAGCCGAAAGAGAAAGCCAAACAGGACCGCCCACAAGACCGCGTAGATCGCTGCGAATACCGGTTCACTCATCTCGACATCACTTCAGCTGTGAGGATGGAAACCATTGATAGATCATCATATACACTAGCACTCCAGTACCTGAGACATAGAGCCAAACCGGCACCGTCCAGCGTGCCAATCGGACGTGCCCCGCAAACCGTCCGCGAACCGCCCGTCCCGCAGTGATCAACGCCATCGGAACGATCGCCGCGGCGAGCGGGATGTGCGTTACAAGGATGGCATAGTACACCCAACGCGGCCACCCGTGGGCGGCAAACGCTACCGATCCAACGCTCCAATGGTAAGCGGTGTAGGAGGCCAGGAACAGTGTCGACACGACCAGCGCGCCAACCATGCAAATCCGATGGACGGCGACCCATCGCCGGCGGATCGACACGTAACCAGCCGTGACAAGCGTCGCTGCGGTCGCGTTGAGCACCGCATTGATGAGCGGCAGTTGGTGAGCGTCGATCACCGCCGAACGGAGCTTATCGCGGCAGCGAACATCACGACCGCGAACGCGATCGTCAACGTCCAAGCCAAACCCGGTCCGACCCACTCGGCCGTAGAGGTTCCGTATAGTGCATTCCGAAATGAAACCAAGCCGTATGCGATCGGGTTCAACCGCATGATCGTCTGGAGCCATCCGACCGCCCCCGCGATCGGAAACAGCGCGCCGGAGAGAAACCACATCGGGATGAGGATCAAGTTGACGATGCCGTGAAACCCGTGGATGGACTCCATACGCCAAGCGAGCACGAACCCCAGCGAGGTGAGCGCGAACGCCAGGCAGAAAAGCGCTGCCAATGCGAGTGCCAAGCCGCTCACCGTGACGGGAACACCTACGATCAGAGCCAACGGCAGAACCAACGCGCCCTGAAACAGGGCCACGGTCGAACCGCCGAGCACCTTGCCCAACACGATCGCTCCGCGCGATACCGGTGCAACCAGGACCCCTTGCAGAAAACCCGCTCGCCGATCCTCAATCAGTGAGAACGTGCTCACGATCGCGGTTAGCAAGACCACGAAGATGACCGTTCCGGGAAAGAGGTACTCTACGGCACCTACGTCGATCGGCATGCCGGTGGGAGCAAACGATCCACGGAGGCCAAAACCTATCAGCGTCCAGAACACCAGCGCGGTAGCGATCGTGCTCACTGCTCGGGAGCGGTCGCGGGCGAATCGGACACATTCCCGCCACCACAGAGTCGTCGCCGGCAGAACGAGGCTAGTCATCGTCACCGTCCACGAATTGGCGCCCGGTGCGGTGCACGAACACGTCCTCGAGGGTCGGCTTCCCCACGGTAATGGACCGGATGCGCCTCGGAAACGCTTCGGCGAGTCGGGGCACGAAGGTCACCCCGTCGGGACGCTCGATCCTCACTCGACCGTTGACGATGGTCGCCACGGCTTTGAATCGTTTGGTAACGGTTGTCGCGAGCCAATCGGCGTCATCCGTCTCCAGCGTGATCACGTCGCCACGGATCTCCGCACGCAGCTGGTCAGGAGCGCCCAGCGCCACCAGCCGTCCTTGATCGACGATCGCTATGCGGTCACAACCCTCGGCTTCCTCCATCAAGTGGGTAGCGACGAGCATCGCCACATCGTGCGTGGATCTCAGCTCTCGCAGGTGATCCCAAAACTCGCGCCGCCCGCCGGGATCGAGCCCTACTGTCGGCTCATCGAGAAGCAACACCGATGGCCGATGGAGTAATCCTTTGGCCAGTTCGACCCGTCGCTTCAAGCCACCGGATAACACTCGAACGAGATCCTCGGACCGATTGGCGACGCCAACCAACGACAGCTCCTGGTCGATCCGTTCGCCGAGCATCCGACCCGTGAGACCGTGCAGGTGGCCGTGATGGCGAAGGTTCTCGCGTGCTGTCAGCTGTTCGTCAAGACTCGGGTGTTGAAACACGACCCCGATTCGGCGCCGGGCGCGGGCCGGGTCAACGACCACGTCTACGCCGTCCACGCGGGCTTCGCCGGTGATCGGACAGATGAGCGTCGACAGCACTCGGAGCAGCGTCGTCTTACCACCGCCGTTGGGCCCAACGAGACCGAAGAGTTCGCCCGGCTCGACACTGAGCGATACATCGACGAGTGCTGCTTTGGACCCGAAGTGGTGTCCGAGGCGCTCGACCTGAACCGCTGGGGGTGACGACTCGGCACTCACGGTCCGCCCACCCGATCGACGAGCAGGAGCATCAGCAGGATTGGCAGGTACGTCACCGAAGCCAATAAGAGCCGTCGCGCTGAGGCCCGCTCGCGGCTCACTGTCATCGCCAGGCCGAAACCCAAAAAGACAAGGCCAGCCACGAGCGCACCAAAGAAGTAAACCGACCCAGCCAGCCCCAACAACGTCGGAATCAAGCTCACCGGGAGCAGGGCCAGCGAGTACAACGCCACCTGACGCCCGGTCGAACCGCCATCGGGATCGACGACCGGCAACATCGGTAGTCGCGCCCTGGCGTAATCGTCCCGATACATCCATGCGATCGCCAGAAAATGCGGGAACTGCCACAGGTAGAGGATGCCGAACAGCGCCCACGCACCTGCGTCGATTCCACCGGTCACCGCCGTCCACCCCATCACGGGTGGAATCGCACCGGGTACCGCCCCGATGAGTGTGTTGAGCGGGGTTCGGGTCTTGAGCGGCGTGTACACCGCTAGGTAAAGAAGACTCGATGCCAACGCGAGCAAACCGGTCAGCGGATTGACCCCTACGATGAGCCAGAAGACACCAGCCGCTGACAACAGCACGCCGACCGCCAACCCGTGACCAAGCGCCATGCGGCCAGCCGGTAGCGGACGCGACTCGGTGCGCCGCATCCGGGCATCGATCTCGTGCTCGAGATACTGGTTCAGCGCCGCAGAGCCTCCCGTGGCGAGAGCCACCCCAACGAGTAGCACCGCCAACCGGTTCAGATCGACGCTCTGCGACGAGGCCAACACGAACCCTACCGTGGTGGTGACGAGGACTAACCCGGTAATGCGTGCCTTGGTGAGGATCAGATAGTCGTTCATGTTCGACCCGCCCGCATCGCTAGCACGACCGCCACGCCCCACAACAGCGCCCCAACCCCGAGATGGGCGGTGGCTACGCCGGCCGCCTTGAACGACAAGACGGTCCAGCCGCCAAGCGCGATCTGGACGCAGACAAGCGCCACCATGGCGATCATCGGCCAAGCCACGTACCACTCGGCTGACTGCGATCGGAAGATCCGCAGGCCAGTCAAGACGACTGCTGCCGTCACCACTAACGCCCCAACGCGGTGAGCGAAGTGGAGCGCTACGGGTCCGGAGTCGAGCGGCGGTACGAGTTGGCCGTAGGCGAGCGGAAAATCGGGAATGGCGAGCCCGGCACCGGTGTGACGCACCGCTGCGCCGAGCACGATCTGGATGAGGACAATACCGGCGGTAGCTGATGCCAGAATCGACGTCGACGGGACAGTGTCGTCCACCGCTCGATCATCGCTTCGAGCACGTCGCCAGCCGGCCGAACATGCAACCGCGATCGCTACCGTGATCGCGAACACCAGCTCAGCCAAGACAGCGTGTGCGATCGATACCAAGTCGGGGAGTCGCAGAAGCACCGTTAGCCCACCCAGGAGACCCTGTACGACGACCCCCGCCAGGGCGCCCCACCCCAGACGCTTTACCCACCGACGTGGCTCGGCCCGCCACAGCCAAGCCGCCTCGATCACGATCAACAGCCCCACGAACGTGGCGACCATGCGGTGCCCGTGCTCGTACAGGACCCCACCCCGCATCGGGGGCATCAAACGCCCAAAGCTGAGCGGCCAATCGGGCACCGAGAGACCCGAACCGGTGCTCGTCACCATCCCTCCAGCTAACAGCAGCGTGAACGTGGCGGCAGCTACGAACTTGGTGTAACGGCGTAGTCGAACCGTTGACATGGACTCGAATCTAGCGTCGACCGTCACCCCGGCCGAACCGGCTGAGCGGTCTTAGTGGTGGTGCGGCTCGGTCAGCTCGGCCAGCTTTTCGGTCTCGGGGTCGGGCGGGAGACCTGCGGCGATCGCGATGCTCGGGATGGCACGGAAGAAAGTCATCGTGGTCAGCATGAACGCGCCCAGCACACCCCCCGCCACCGCTAATTCGATCCCACCGAGCGCGATCGAATCGGGGAACACACCGGGGCCGATGATCAACAGATGGAAAAACCAGATCCCGACCAAGCTTATCATGGCGAAGGTTCGCAGCAGAGCGGGCGTTCGCTTTGGCTTGACGCCGAGAAGGCCCAGAAACGGAACCAGGAAGACACCCAGCAGTACGATGATCGCGATCGGTTGGTAGGCATGCCACAACCGTTGCTCGATGAAATGGGTCTCCTCCGGCAGCCGGCCGTACCAGATCACTAGATACTGCGCAAAAAACAGGTACGTCCAGAAAATCGTAAACGCGAACAACATCTTGCCCATGTCGTGAAGCGACCGTCGATCGATTATGTCGACAAACGAACGGTAGCGCCGGAAAAATGTCGCCAGCACCGCGGTGACACCGATCGCGGCTAGGAAGTAGGTCATGAACATCCACGCGCCGAATAGAGTCGAAAACCAAAGCGGATCGATCGACATCAACCAATCCCAGGCCCAAACCGTCCAACCCGCAGCCCAGACGAGCACCACCGCCGGCGCCAGCCGCTCACGTTTGTAGATCGAGCGCTCGAGCTCGATGTCCAATCCTTGCCAGTTCCGTGTCAATCGCTCGTAGAGTCCGCGTCGCCAACCCCCGACGCGCTCTTTTAACAGACCCAGGTCCGGGCGCAGCGACCAATACACCAATGACAGGCTCAACAGGTAGACGATGCCGACGCTGATTAGCTGACGAAAGACGAAAAAACGAGGGTTCAGATAGGCGGCCTTTACCTCTGGTGGATGCTCGACCCACGAGTACACGTGCCCGAGGCCGAAGAACAGAACGATCATGATCACATACGAAACCGGCATGAATGCGGTCAGCGACTCGGCCAACCGGCGCAACGACCGAATCCAGTGACCGCTGGTGATCGTCGATGCAGCCACCAGAATGACTCCACCCGTCGACACACCGCTCCAAAACGCCCAGTTCCATACCAGCGCCGTCCACGCCCGCGCCGGTTCGGTCATGACCCCGGCGATGAACCCGACCACGCCGATCAACGTGAGCCCGACGGCCAGCGGGTACAGACGCCCCCCAGGACGCTCGACCATCCGGTCCAGCAGGTCCTGGACGTTGAGCAACGTTTCACCGCGCCCGTGGCTCACGGTTCTCCCGCTCCCCCGGCTGGCACCGCTTCGACCGGCAGCGTCCGGAGATAATTGACGAGGTCCCAACGCGCCCGCTGCCGGATCCTGCCGTAGCCCGGCATCAACCCGCGCCCCTGCGTGATGAGGGCGAACAAGTAGCCATCCGAGAAATCGTTCAACCGTCCGGTAGTGAGCGTCGGGATCGCCGGGTACTGGTCTTCCATTGGCCCCCCACCTCGACCCCCTTCGCCGTGGCACACCGTGCAGAAATCACCGAACGTCGCTTCGCCGCTGGCTGTCGACGCGACACTAGCCGGCGCCGGGTTCACGAGGTCGTCGGCGGTCGCGAGATCAAACCGGGGCATCCCGTCCAGCGCGACCGATCGGTCCGGCGGTTGGAGAGGCAACACTTCGTTGGGCTGGATCGCCGGCGTGCGGCTCATAGTGCTGAACCAATCGCAACCTGCCAGAGCAGCGACCGCGAAGAGTAACGCGATTCCGCGTTGGCTACGCCACACTCTCGATCGCCTCCGCCCCGACGCCGTCGAGGATCGTACGCGCTCGTTGCGCCGTGCCATCGTCATCGGTGTGCACGAACACCCCGAACAGGTCATTCGAAAACCGAGGGTGGTACCCTGGCTTGGTGCGCATGGCCGGAATACGGCTAAAGATGAAGACACCAGCCAATGTGAACAGGCCTCCCAGCAAGACCGTAAGCTCGAACATGATTATGACCGTTACCGGCAACGACGCGATCGACTTCCCGCCCACCCGCAGCCCCCAGGCGAAGAACGTCCAGAGCGTGAGCGAGAGGCCGGTCACCGTCCCCAGGAACCCACCGATCAACGTCATGAGGCGAACCGGACTGACCGGACGATCGATCGCATCCTCTAGGTGCGGCGTCGGGATCGGCGAGTACACGGTGATGTCCTCGGCTGCCACGCCCTCGTCCTCGAGCGCATTGACGGCATCGGCTACTTCGTCCAGCGTCAGGAAAACCCCGCGAACCCCGCCATCCATCAGCTCGGCGCTCATCGGCTGTACCCCTGCCTGCTCATGACGCCCCCTCGAGCTCCTCCTGTTGGCGCCTGAGCTTCGGCGGCAACAGCTCCTTCAACTCGGAAATCGCCATCGATGGCAGGAACTTGATAAACAACAGGAACCACATGAAAAACCACGCGAACGAACCGGCGGTGATCGACCATTCGACCCAACTCGCCCGGTAGTAGTCCCACTGGTATGGCATAAACTCGTGCGCGAGCGACTGAATGATGATCGAGAAGCGCTCGAACCACATCCCGATGTTGACAAAGATCGACACGATGAACATCCAGAACCACGACGTGCGGATCCGCTTTGACCACAACGACATCGGTATGAAGCAGTTGCAGGTGTACATGATCCAGCACGCCCACGCGTACCTACCGGTCAAGCGATCCATGAAGATCGCCCGCTCGAACTCGGAACCCGAGTACCAGGCGATAAAGAACTCCACCAGATACGCGTAGAACACGATGAGCGAGGTGAGCAACAGCAACTTGGCCAGGTTGTTGAGATGATACTCGTCGATGTAATCCTCGAGGTGGAACGCCTTTCGCATGGGCACCACCAACGTGATGACCATCGCTACGCCGCTGAAGATGGCCCCAGCCACGAAGTAGGGCGCGAAGATCGTCGAGTGCCAACCGGGCACGATCGCCATCGCGAAGTCCCACGACACGACTGAGTGCACCGAAAGCACCAGTGGCGTGGCCAAACCGGCCATGAACAGGTAAGCCCGGTTGTAGTGACGCCACTGGCCGTCGGTCCCCTGCCACCCCAATGACAAGAGCGAGTACAGCCGGTGGCGGAACGACCTGGGCTCGGCCCGGTCGCGAGCGGCGGCGATGTCTGGGATCAGGCCCAAGTAGAGGAACAGCGAGCTGATCGTGAAATACGTCGAGATGGCAAAGAAATCCCACAGCAACGGGCTCCTGAAGTTGGGCCACAAGAGGCGCTCGTTGGGATAAGGGATCAAGTAGTAGAAGTACCACACTCGACCCAGATGAATGAGGGGAAAGAGCCCCGCCGTCATCACCGCAAAAACCGTCATCGTTTCCGATACCCGGTAGACCGCGGTTCGGAACTGCGCTCGGAAAAGGAACAGTATGGCTGAGATCAGCGTGCCTGAGTGGGCGATACCGACCCAGAACACGAAGTCAGTGATGTACACGCCCCACATGACCGGTGGTACGTAGCCGGCCACACCGAGACCGGTCTTTATCTGGTAGATCCAAGCGACGATTCCGACGCCAAGAACCGTCAACACCACCGCCATGAGCGCCGCCCAACCGAACCCGGGCCGCCTCAACGTCGCCAGGACGTCATCGTTTACACGTCGGAAGACGGTCGCCTGGGCGAGACCGGAGGCGCGACGGTTCACGGTGGAGGTCGAGTCTGACATCGGTTAGGCCTCCACCGCCGACCCGGCCGGTTCAAGCGCTACCCCGTTGGACGTGCGATCGGTCACCTGTTTCAGATAGAAGCTCGCCGGCCGTGTGTTCACTTCTTCGAGCACGCTGTAGGCGAGTGGACCGCGAGCCAGCTTCGACACGCGGCTCTCCGGGTCCTTGAGATTCCCAAACACGATCGCATCGGTGGGACACGTCTGCTGGCAAGCGGTCTGGAAGTACCCGTCCGGCACTACGGCGTCTAAGTCCTCGTCACGAACGGTGTTCTTGGCAGCGCTGATGCGTTGCACGCAGAACGTGCACTTCTCCATGACGCCCTTCTCGCGCAGGGTTACGTCGGGGTTAAGACCCAAATTCATCGGCTCCGGCCACTCATAGGTGTAGTAGTTGAAGTACCGGACCTTGTAGGGGCAGTTGTTCGAACAGTAGCGGGTCCCCACGCACCGGTTGTAGACCTGAACGTTGAGCCCCTCAGGATTGTGATACGTGGCATACACCGGACACACCGGCTCGCACGGAGCGGCACCACAGTGCTGGCACATCATCGGTATGTGGCGGGTCTTTACGTCTCCGTATTCCTCGCTCTCCAAGAACCGCTCGATTCGGATCCACGACATTTGTCGGCTCTTGGCGACCCGCTCAGGCCCGACGAATGGGATGTTGTTCTCGGCCGCGCATGCTGCCACGCACGCGTTGCAACCCGTGCATGCGTCCAGGCTGATCGCCATACCCCACCGGTAGGGGCTGTCGGCCGTGGAGTCCTCCGCGACACGCTCAACCGTAAGGGCTTCCCCGTGGCCGTCGCCGTTGTGGCCTGACTCCGCGTGAAGCGCCTCGGCCATCGGTATCGCCTGAGCGATCTCACGATCGTGCTGGATATCCGACCCCTGGTGCTTGAGCAGCGGGACCCACGCACCGGTGGGAGTCAGCGTCACCCTAACCCCCTGGTAGATCGGTCCTCCGGCGTGTCGCTCGACGTCCGCCGGCAGCAGCTCGACCGGGTTGACACCGCCCTTGGCGAAACGACCCATCGCGGTGTGGCCCCGGCCGAGCGGCATCGAAACGGTGTCGGGCCGAATGCCGGCATACGAGATGACCGGCGCCACGACGCTGCCGTGCGGCGATGTAACGGCTACCACATCTCCATCCTTAACGCCCAAATCGGTCGCCACCTCAGGGTGCACTTCGACCCAGGTCTGCCAACAGCTCGTGGTGACGGGGTCAGCCAGCTCCTGAAGCGTCGGGCTGTTGGCCGAGCGGCCGTCGTACATCGCCACCTGCGGTTGAACGACGAGGTCGAACGCGTGGTCGCCCTCCGCACCGTCAAATACGACCGGGCCAAAATCGAGTTGATCGCCAGCCGTCGCTGGCTCCGAGGTCGTTGAGACACTCGTCGCCGCCTGCCATACGCCCCCCGCCTTCAGCACGTCGGCCCACGCCTGCTCGCTGCCGGCTACATCGCTCCACGCCGACCGCAGGTAGTCGTACCAGCTCTCCGCGTCGATCGCCGGGGTACCCTCGTCACCCGCCATGACCCGCCCAACGTCGAGCATGACATCCGGTGTGGGGCGGGTATCGAACACCGCACGCATAGCGGGTTGCATCAAGCTCATGACGCCGTCCTCGGGCACCCAGTCGCCCCACGACTCGAGTGGCGTGTGATCGGGCAGCACGAGTTGGCAGCGGGCCGCCGTCTCGTCGAGCACCGAACTGAACGACACCCTGAAAGGCACCTGATCCAGAGCATCCTCGAACCCGCCGCCGGGCGGGAGCGCGAACACCGGGTTGGTATGCGCCACCAGGAGCGCGTCGACCTCGCCGCCGTTCATGCGCTCGGCAAGCTCGATCATCGTGCGATACGCACCAGGCACACCACCGGTGACAGCGGCATTGACCTGAAGGGTGTCGCCTACCGCGCCACCAGCCTGGTTCAACACGTTGACCGCCACCGCGGCCGCAGTGGCCCCGCGGTGTGCAGCACCGATTCCGCCAGGCAGCGCCAAGCTGCGCTTGGACTCGAATAACTCTGCCATGCGTTCGATCGTCGCGGCATCCACGCCGGTCTCCTCGGCCGCCCGAGCTGGGGTCCAGCCGGCAGCGGGACCGTCAGCGCCCAACACGTTGGCCATGGCGAGCGCCACCAGGTGCTCGGTGCCGGGTCGCGCGGCCACCCACTCATCGGCGTTCGAAGCCGTCATCGACAGCCGCGGCTCGACAGCCACGAAGACTCCCTCACCATCGGGCCGGATCGCGTCCACACCACGGAAGGCGTGCATCTCGGACCACGCTCGCCCGTAGCGAACCGGCGACACCCACGTGCCCAAGAAATCCGCTCCAAAGGAGATCACGAACTCGGCGCCCGCGATGTCATAGGCAGGCACACCCGCGCGGCCGAACACCCGGCGGTTAGCCTCCAACACCGCTTCGTGCGCGAACGGCTCGTAGACCACGCGCGTGGCGCCAACCGCCTCTGCCCACTCGTCGTAGAACAGGTCGCGGGTACCGGCCTCGAGACCGGTCAGCAGCACAATCGATCCGGGCGTGCCGCCCGCGCGCTGGAGCCCTTCGGCCAACTGCTCGATCCCGGTGGCCCAGTCGATCTCGACCTGATTACCGTTCTCGATCCGCCGCGGTCCGCGCAACCGATCGGGATCGTAAAGCCGCTGGGTCACCATTTGGCCGCGGGCGCACAGCTTGCCCTGGTTGACCGGGCTTTCGGGGTTACCCTCGACCTTGATGACCCGTCCATCGCGAGTCTTGACGTGCACCCCGCAACCAGCTGGGCACTCGCGGCATGTCGACGCGTACCAGGTCGGTATCCCGGGAGTGACGTCCTGGGGCGGCACCAAGTACGGGATCAGGGCTTGTGGCCCGACCTTCTGATCACAGGCGGTTACGGTGCCCGCCCCGGTGATCCCGACCAGCTTTAGAAACTCGCGTCGTTCCACACGCCGCCTACCGTTCTATGTCTAGTAGTGACACGCCGCACAATCGTCCGCGGCTTCTTCTTCGCGATGACAATTCACACACCACCCCATGGACAACGTCTCGACCTGCCTCACCTGCGCCATCGTTTCCACCTCACCGTGGCACTCGACGCACTCCACCTCAGCCCGGATGTGTGGTTTATGACTGAATTGCACGAACTCGGGTACGCTGTAGACCCGCACCCACGGAACCGGTAACGAGTCGGTCCAGAAACCCATCAGCAACTGGATCTGCTCTTGATATTCGGGCGTCGAGCCGCGGATGAAACGGTGGCAACCGACGCACGTCCCGACCGATGGGATGCCCGCCTCTTCCGATTGATCAACCGCGAAATGGCAGTACGCGCACTCCATCTCGTTGTCCGTGACGTGGACATCGTGCATGAACGCGATCGGTTGGGTGGGACCTTCGGCCTGGGCCCGTCCGCAGGAAGACAGGATGACGAGCACCGGGAGCGCAAGGAGGATTCGGATCGCGGCTGCTTGCACTGAGTCCCTGAGCTCCCGGTCAGGGGTTCAACGATGTCGCGAAAGATCGACGGTGATGACGCGTCGAGAGCTGCCGACGCAGATAGTCCTAGGAGTCAGAACTTGCGCAAATATGCGCAGTCGACACCCAGTGTCAAGGGAGGGTTCTCGCGGCCCGAGACGGTCTCAGAGGGATTCCGAGAATTCCGCCATTTCCGGCTCGACGAGTCGCTCGTAGTCGGCAAACGAGATCTGAATCGTGTCCTGATGCGAGCCCGCGTTGAACGTGATCTTCTCGTCTTCCTTGAGCGAGCGATCGACGTACACCGGGAGATCGTACAGGTTACCGAAAGGCGCCATCGCCCCCGTCTCACAATTCGGGAAGAGTCCCTTGAACTCGTCTTCTGTCGCCAACCTCAACTTCTTGTTTCCGACGACCTTTTTGAAGTTCGGAAGATCTATCTTCCGGGTCGCCGGGAGCACGGCCATGACAAACTCGTCGCCGTCGGTGAGCATCACCGTCTTGGCGAATTCCCGTCCCGGAACGTGCTCGGCGCCAGCCACCTCTTGCGCCGTGTACGCCGGCGCGTGGGTGTGCTGGGTGTACCCCACCTTCTGCTCATCGAGCATCTGTTTGACACGATTGGTAACACTCACGCGAACCTCCTGGGAACACACTCAAAATGAACCCTTCAGCATCCTAACAAATCTACGTTGGCTGGCAAATCATACCAGAGAGAGCAACCCTTCGCGTGTCCGGGAATTCCCTACGCGCCCGATCGGCATTTTAGCGACACGATGCTACACGCCTTCCCTACAGACGAGCTGAAGACCACCGGGTTAGGGTGAGATAGCCCGAGTCAAAACAAGATAGGACGCCATGTGCCGACGTATTGACTCTCTCATGCTGAGGCAACGATGCGGAACCACGAGCGGCCTGCTCTGAACCGAGCGACGCGCTGAGGGCGGTGGGCTTCATACGCCGTCGTCCGCTGGTTGGGGTCGTGATCTTGCTCCTCGCGGCTCTGGCGATTCCATTCGTCGCCGGGCGTGAACCTGCAGTGCCGCAGCCGGTGGCGTTCAATCATCTAAAACACACACAAGAGCTACAGCTAGCCTGTGACTTCTGTCATCAGTACGTCAACACCGGTGCGCATGCTGGCCTACCCAACGCTGAAACTTGCACGGTGTGCCATCAGGTTCCCCAGGGTACCTCGGATCGGCTGCCGTCTCACGTGTTCTACACGCACCGCCGACACGTTGGGATCGGCGAGCTGGAGTGCGTCAACTGTCACGGAGCGATCGCCGAAACCGAGCGTCCACCAGCGCGTGCCCTGGTGCGAATCGACATGGATCTCTGCATCAACTGCCATCTGGAGCATGAACAAACGGTCGACTGCAACGCGTGTCATCGGTAGACGGAGCTTGCTGAGATGAACCTGGACCGACGTGAATTCCTGTGCGTAATGGGTGCCGCTGGCGCCGGAATTGCCGCACAGGGATTGCCGGGTGTTTTCTGGACAGCGGATGAGATTCCCGATCCCGGGTGGGCCCCCGGCCTCGAGAGCCACCCGAACACTTCGTGCCTCATATGTCCGGCGCGTTGTGGCGTTCGGGCTCGGGTCGTTGACGGACGCCTCGTCAGGATCTTCGGCAACCCCATGCATCCGATGAGCCAAGGTGGTGTGTGTCCGCGAGGAATCGCCGGTGTGCAGATGCTCTACCATCCGGAACGACTCGGC
>JBDGYV010000048.1:0-22230 GCA_039588915.1 Gemmatimonadota bacterium | reverse complement strand
ATGTTGCTGGTTGCTGATGGCGCTTCTCTTCATCGGTGGCGTGATGAACCTGCTCTGGATCGCGGCCATCGCATTCTTTGTGCTGTTTGAGAAGGTGATTCCTCATGCACCGGTCGCCGGCCGCGTCGCTGGTGGCGCGATGATCCTGACCGGCCTTGTGCTACTTGCGACATGGACGCGGGCAGGCGGCTAGGTGGCTATAAGCGTGAGGTCAGTGGTTCAACTCCACCCAGGCCCACCATGAGGAAGCCCCGCCGTGACGGGGTTTCTTTGCAGTGAAGGGATCGTGGTTTGGCGGGGTTCTGGTGGGGGTGGTAACAAGAACGGTAACAGAGTGGGTCAGCGCTGGTGATCTCGAACGATGCCAGAACCGGGAAAGCCATCGGTTCAAGCTTGAGGGTCGTTCCGCTTAACCTCTGATGATGGGCAGACTCGCTGACGACCAAGCAGCCATCCCGCCGGTGACGTTGTGGACATTTTGAAACCCGTTCACCTTAAGGATGCTGCAAGCGGTGCCAGAGCGTGCGCCCATCGCGCAAATCACAGATACGTGGTCGTCAGGATTCACCGTTAGCTCGTCGATGTGCTCCCGCAAATGCTTGTAGCTCATGTGGTGCGCCCCCTCGATGTGTCCGCCACCCCACTCCACCTGCTCGCGCACGTCAAGCAGCTTCATCGTCCCGTTCTTCTCAAGGTTTCGATGCGCCTCATGAACGGAGATCTGAGGCAGCGTGGCAATACGTTTACCGGCGCTGATCCAGGCGCCGACGCCGCCCGTCAGATACCCAACGACCCGCTGATCCAAGCCGATGAAGGCGAGCGCACGGAGCGCCCGCTCGATCAGTTCATCGCGGTCCAAAACGAGCAGGATCGGTTCGTCAGGTGGGGTCACCCAGCCGACCCGCTGTTCGAATTCGCGACTGCTCAGGTGGATGTTATAGGAGCCGGGAACGTGACCACTCCCAAAAGCCGCTGACGAGCGCGTGTCGACGACGACATGGCCGTCTGCGCACAGCTCGGCGAAGTGATCGGGGTCGAGTGCGGTTGCCTCCGGAGCGTCGACCGTTAGTGGGAGTTTCCCCTGGTTGATCGCGACGATGTTGAGGATGTTGGCGGGGCGGACCGGTTGGCCTTGGGTCATGAAGGCCACGAACTCGTCGCGATCATCGAACTGCAGCGCCGGGTTGTATCGTCGTTCATACCCCAGAGTAGTGACAACCTTGCCACTCGTTACACGCCCTCACGTCGAGCCCGCGACGTGGCCTGGGTAAACCTCGACATGGTCGGGTAGATCGCGCAGTTTCGTGATCGCCTCGTCGAAAATCGTTTCGGCTCCCTGCGTTCCCGATTGGGCCAGGTCGGGTCGAGAGATGTCACCGACCAACAGGAAGTCGGCCGTCAGGATGCACCACGGATCCTCGCCCCTGCTGTGATCAGTGACTAGCAGGTTGATCTGCTCCGGTCGATGACCGGGGACATGCACGATCTGCATGGCGATCTCACCCATCCGGATGGTGTCCCCGCCTTTCACTCTGGTGGCCTCGTAGGTGATGTCGGCCAGCTCGGGCATGACCAGCTCGGCGCCGGTTCGTTCGGCTAGGCGGCGTGCCCCCGAGACGTGGTCCGCGTGGCTGTGGGAGTCGATGACATATCGGATGCTTGACGCTCGTTTAGCTGCACTTTGCATATAGGGCTCCACGTCCCACAGCGGATCGAAGACGGCGCACTCGAGCGTCTCGAGGGCCCCCATGACGTAAGAGGCACAACCGGTTTCCTCACGCAGGATCGTCTCGAACCACATCGTGGTAGCTCCCTTGAGCAGGAGAAGTTCAATGCAGCAAGCACGGTTCCGGAGCCGGACGGTCAAGCACCGGGACAAGCGCAACAAGATATGCTGTTCTATAAGCGGTTCAACTGGTCCCGCTCAGTCAGGAAGATCCGCCCTCGGTGTGAGGCTGATCATCGCGTAGGGCTCTACGAGCAACTGGAGGAGTACGACAAGGCGCGCGAGCGGTATGAACTCCACCCAGGCCCACCATGAGGAAGCCCCGTCACGGCGGGGCTTCTTTGGGTGAGGGGGTCGCGGTTGGGTGGGGTCTGGTGGGCGTGGTAACAAAGACGGTAACAAGGCGGCTGACACCGGCGCATTCCGTGAGCCTTCCGACGGGTCTTCCTGCCACGCGAGTTAACCGAGTCCCGGTTCGATCAGGGAGCAGCCAGTCCTTCTCACCTAATTAGGAACTCGTTATCACAGACATCGCCATCGTGTCGTAGCGACCCATGGAGGCCAACACGTCACCGGCTTCTTCCAGCGTGACGGTGTTGCCAACCAGCTGATCCGGGTTCAGCCTCCGTGACTCAACCATCTCGAGCATCTCCGGGAAGCGGGCGGCCTGCATGCCGAACGAGCCGATGATGCTCAGCTCACGAAACAGGATGACGTCGACCGGGATGCTGACCTGTCCCTGATCCTTGTGGTTGGACCCCCCGAGGCGAAGGTGGCGGCCACGGGTCCGCAGGCTCATGATCGCTGGGATCGCCGTCTCGGCGGCACCCAGTGCGTCCACCGACACGTGTGCTCCACCTTCGGTGATCTCCACGATCTCGTCTGGAGCGTCTGGCCCGGCGGTGACAGTGTGCGATGCACCCAGCTGCTTGGCCAATTCGAGCTTCTCGTGACTGCGTGAGACCGCGATGACGTTGGCTCCAAGTGCCGCGGCAATGTTAACCGCGGCGAGACCGACACCGCCGCAGGCGAACACCGCGACCCATTCACCCTCTCGAACCCCGGCCTGGTCGACCACTCCGTGGTAGGATGTGATGAAGCGACAGCCCATCCCGGCGGCCTCGGTAAACGAGATTACTTCGGGTAGCTCGACCAGGTTCAGGTCGGCGTTTGCGACCTTGGTGAGAGTGGCGTACCCGCCCGTGTAGTGCACGCTGGGGATCTGGAGGTTGGCGCAGACGTTCTGATGACCATCGTTACACAACTCGCAGTCGCCGCAGGCGTGGCCAAACGGACTCACGACCCGATCGCCCTGCTTGAACCCGGTCACCTCGCTTCCGACCTCCTCGACCACACCGCAGTATTCGTGACCGAGCACTGCCGGTAGCTCGGGCACAATACCCATCCACTCCATTCCGCCATTCCATAGGGTGTAGTCGGAACGACAGATCCCGCACGCCTCCACCTTGATGATGGCATCGCGTGGCCCGCACTCCGGATCGCTCCAGTCGTTGTGTATCTTTAAAGGTTCTCCGAACTGCTCGATGACGGCCGCCTTCATGGTATCCCCCTTGGGTAATAGTCGATGGTCCAGCATATCATAACAGTGCGAAAGGGAAACCCGCAGGTATTGTTTTCGACCCCGCCAGGCCCACAAATGAGGAAGCCCCATCGACAGTCTAAGCTTGGGGATCGATTCGATAGTAAATTGGCGACCATGTGAGCATGCCTTGAACGCATCTAGGGATGCTGGCGGCAGATCATCGAATACCTGCTAAGCGAAGGATTTGTTCGCAAGAAGTGAGTCACCCTTTGGCGCCGGCAGGGGCGAGATGGGGAGAACCTCGTGGATCCCGAACATGTAGAGAGGCTCTGGAGCGCTAGCGCCTCGCTGCCAGGCTGGTTTCGCAAGGAGGCGGCTCATCTTCTGGGATTGCTCGATTACGTGCACAAGCGCGAGGGCATCCGGGGCGATCTCTTTGAGATCGGCGTTTTCCATGGCAAAAGCGCGGTATTGCTAGCCGGGATGATAGACCCCGAGAGCGAGACCCTGGGGGTTTGCGATTCTTTTCAGTTTCGTACTACGGATGGCGTGCCCCCGCGCGAGGTCTTCCTCAAGAACTTCCACGACGTATTCCCAGACGCCGAGTTCCTGCGTGTCTATGTCAAGTCCTCTCAAGATCTCACTCGTGCCGAGATCGGAACATGTCGCCTCATTCACATCGACGGCGCACATTCGTTGGAGGCGGTGACGGCTGACCTCCGACTGGCCTCGGATTGCATTGACTCCCGTGGTGTTATCGTTCTCGACGATGCATTTCGAGGAACGTGGCCAGGGGTCACTGAGGCCATCATTCGGTTTTTGGATAGTGATTCGAGCCGCCTCTGTCCCTTGATCATCGGCTTTGGGAAGATGGCGCTTGTTCCTGTGGAAGCCCATGGCGTGTATGACCCCCTGTTCAACTCGCCAGATATCTACGAAGGGTATTGGGCTCCGGAATCGGTCCGAGTGCGGACGGATTCAATCTGCGGGCTGAGCACCTACGTGATCGCTGAGAAGAAACGGTCGCGTCGGAGTCTGTGGGCGCGGATTAGAGACCGAGACGCTGAAACAGCTGATCATCTGCGTCTCGGTTGAGGAACGTTTAGGTCGGTGGTTCAACTCCACCCAGGCCCACCATGAAGAAGCCCCGTCACGGCGGGGCTTCTTTGCGTCAGGAGGCGAGTGGTCGAGTGTGACTTGAGAAGCGGTTACAAAAACTGTGACAAGCGCTGGCGTCTGAATACCTTCAGCCAGAGCGATGTTCTTCACACACAAACCCATGAAGTAAGAGTCCCTGTGCCTAATGCAGCCTGACCGTTGGATCGCCACCATCTTGTTCACCGACATCGTCGGCTCGACTGAGCGTGCTGCCGAATTGGGTGACCACGGCTGGCGGGAACTTCGGGATCAGCATCACGCGATCGTTCGGGAGGAGCTTGCGCGCTGGGGTGGCCGCGAGGTTAGCGAAGCAGGCGATGGCTTCCTCTCGCTGTTCGATAATCCTGCACAGGCGATCCTGAGTGCAGCGACGATCCGAGATCGGGTTCGGGAGTTAGGGCTCGAAGTTCGCTGCGGCGTCCACATGGGGGAAGTCGAGCAATCGGCTGACGGTTCGCTGGGTGGGATCACCCTCCATATAGGTGCGCGGGTGGCTGCTCAAGCGGCTGCTGGCGACGTACTAGTGTCAAGTGCGGTGCGGGATGTAGAGGCAGGGTCTGGGTTCGGTTTTGAGGATCGCGGACGTTATGAACTGAAGGGTGTCCCCGGGCATTGGCGCTTGTTCGCCGTTACAGGTATGCCTCAAGAGGTCGCGCCCCCGCGACGGTTGCCATGGATCACGCGAGTCCCTCGCCGGGTGAAGACGGGTGCGATCGCGCTCGTCGTGGTGCTCGGTCTGGCCGGCTTCTACGTCGTGATCCAGGATCGCGATGGAAGTCCCAAGCCATCAGGAGCCACGAGTGTTTCTCTCGCCTCGACGAATCGCTCGATCGCTGTGCTCCCGTTCGCGAACATGAGCGCAGATGCCGAAAACGAGTATTTCAGTGATGGCATCACTGACGAAATCATCACCACGCTCTCCAAGGTGGGCGATCTGAAGGTGATCTCCCGAACATCCATCATGACCTACAAGAACACGGACAAGCAGATGCGCCAGATCGCGGAGGAACTGGGCGTCGCTACGATTCTCGAGGGCAGCGTTCGCCGGACTGGGGACCGCGTGCGGATCACGGCTCAGCTCATCGATGCGAAGACCGACGCGCACCTGTGGGCCGAAAGTTATGACCGCAGCCTCACCGACATTTTCGAGATCCAGAGTGCGGTTGCGACAAGCATTGTCACTGCGCTGAACGCAACCCTCACCGGGACTGAGCGTCGGTGGATCAAACAGAAGCCCACCACGAACAATGAGGCCTACGATGCTTACCTGCGCGCCAACGCTGAGCTCACTCGCGGTGGAGAGATCGGGGGCGAGTTCTATCGGAGGGCCGAGCGGTTCTATCGACAAGCGGTGGAGCTCGATCCGAACTTCGCACTCGCGTACGCGAGACTATCAGCGACGCACTCGCTGATGTATTGGTACGCTTTCGACCAGACACCCTCGAGGCTGGAACAGGTCAAAACGGCCGTCGATCGGGCACTGGAGATTCAGCCCGATCTTCCCGAAGCGCACCTCGCACTGGGCTACTATCACTATTACGGTCATCGAGACTACGCGCAGGCCATGGAGGAGTTCACTCGGGCCAAGCGGGATCTTCCAAACAACGCAGATGTCCACGCGGCGATCGGTTTCATCAATCGGCGGCGTGGGGAGTGGGATGAAGCGGTTGCGAACCTCGAAAGGGCCGCCAGTCTCGACCCCCGAAGTGCTCACATTCTGCGGAATGTCGTGCAGACGCATGTTCGGGTGACCCATGACTTCGAAAGGGCGCTCGAGTTCCTGGATCTCGGACTGGCGCTCGATCCCGTGCGGTTCTCGCTCGCGAAGGGAGGTCTATATGTCAGGTGGAAGGGTGATACGGGTCCCTTGCGAGCGGCCCTGGACGCGATCCCACCGGATTTCGATCCGGACGGAATGGTGACACGCGAGCGATTCAAGCTGTACTGGCTAAATCGGGACTTCGATGCGGCGATCCGATTGCTTGAGTCGTCATCTGTCGAAGCTTGGGACACCGTGGCCGCGTTTAGCACCAAGGAAGAGGCGTTGGGAGACGCCTTTTTCGCCCTCGGCGATCGGGACCGCGCGCGCGAACACTACGAAGCCGCACGTTTGATTACGGAAAGCGAGGTCCAGAAACGACCGGATGTTGCACGACTCCGATCCTCGCTGGGACTCGTCTACGCGGGTCTGGGGCGGCGCGAGGAAGCGATCCGTGAGGGGCGAAGGGCTGTCGAGCTGCTGCCCGAGAGCAAGGATGCGTTAATCGGTCCCAGCTATGTCATACGGCTAGCCGTGATCTATGCGCGCATTGGAGAAACCGATTTGGCGCTGAAAGAGCTGGAACAACTCCTTACCATGCGGGCCGGTCCTCTCAGAAACGAGGTCCGGCTGGACCCGATGTGGGATCCTCTGCGGGACGATCCTCGATTCACGGAACTTGTGGAAGACGATTCATGGCTGCCCGATTGATTTGCACGAAAGCCCTCCAGGCGATCATTCGGCTCAAGGGTTTGCGGCGAGAGTGAGCGCCATTTTGACGCACCGTTTTGGTTGCCAGTTTAAGGCCTTGGGAGCCGCCGTGTCGCTCGTTTTGTGTCTGAGTTGTGGGGATGACCCTACAGCGCCTCCGCCGAGCGTGGCCGGCACCTACGAAATGGTGCAGCAATCAATCGGTGGTACGTGCGGTTTCGAAGAGGATCCGCTGCCAACTGTGCTGGAAGTGTCCCAAGACGGTGATGAGCTGATGCTGACGGTGATTGTGCCGGGCACGGGACAGACCTTTGTGTATGTCGGCATGATCGAAGAAAACAGCGAGTTTCGCGCGACGCTAACCGAAGTCCCCCCCGATCTCTTGTTCACTTCGGAATCGACGGTGGAAGGAACGTTCAGTGGTCCTGTTATAACGGCGACCGAGCGGTTCGAGATCCGTGACGCTGGGGAATTCGGCTTGCCGGACTGCACGGATATCGCTCGATGGGAAGGAACCCGGCGTTGAGGCGTCGTCCCGTGTTTCCTTCATGAAAAAACGTGAGAAAGACTTCCAAGTCATGCCGCATGGCTCCACCCACCCCTCGGTTCGTATGAGGAAGCCCCTTCACGGCGGGGCGTCTTTGGTTTGTGAAACTTCTCAACCGGCGATATCATGAGCACCCTGGTAACAAGAACGGTAACAACTCAAGCTGCGCCTTGGCAGCACGAGGCTTGGCTCGCGCGAAAGGCTGCGACAAACACGTTTGTCAGGGCGGGGGCAGGTTCGCCATTGTGAATCTGGACGAGTTGCGGGGTGTAAACGGTTTGAAAGTGGCAACCCATGATGGGCAAGACGTCTCCAACGATGCTCCAATCCTCTCCTGGCTAGGAGTCCACAAGATGTTGGTCATCCTGGCGATCCTTTCCACGGGCGTGCTCGTCGCCTGCAGCACGCGTGCTGGGAGGTCCGTCGAGTCCCCGAACCCGGCCCTGGACGGCTACACCGAGGCCGACGTCCGCTTCATGCACGGGATGATCCCGCACCACGCGCAGGCGCTTGACATGACCGGATTGGTGCTAGAGCGCACGGAGAATGAACACATCCGTCGGCTCGCTCAACGAATCGAGATCTCCCAGCGGGACGAGATCGCGCGGATGCGGCGCTGGCTCCAGGTCCGGGGCGAGCCAGTGCCGGACGAACGGCACCGCGGCACGCTCATGCCGGGGATGCTCACCGAGGAGGAGATGGCGCGGCTGTCCGCCGCGCAAGGGTCGGAGTTCGACCGACTCTTCCTCGAGCTCATGATCCATCACCACGAAGGCGCGCTCGTCATGGTCGACGATCTATTCACGACCGACGGCGCCGGTCAGGAGGCAGAGATCTTTCTGTTCGCATCCCACGTTGATGCCGACCAGCGCGCCGAGATCGCGCGCATGCGCGGCATGCTGGACCCCACGACATCCCAAGGAGGTACTCCTTGAAGCTTCGAACTCTCGTCGGAATACCGCTGATCGCGGCCGGGCTGCTCCACGTGGTCCCGGTCCACGCGCAGGAGCAACACGACTCGCCGGCCGCCTCGCAGGCCGATCCCCGCATAGGGCTGGCGGCCGGTGTACACGACGCCGGCACCGCCGCCCGCAACATGGAGCTCGTAGCTCACGTACCGAAGCCCGACGGCTTCGTCGGGCCGGGTGGCGCGGCGTCGAGCCTGTTCTGGAACTCGGACCTCGCCTTTCAGGGGGATCGGGTCTTCGTCGGCAACTACATGGGGTTCAACGTCTACGACATCTCGGATCCGGCGGACCCGACGCTCGTGACCTCCGTCGTGTGCCCCGGTGGCCAGGGTGACCCGTCGGTCTACGGGAACCTGCTGTTCACGTCGGTCGAGATGCCCAACGGTCGCGTCGATTGCGGCGAGGGACCTCTGGACACGGCGGCCAATCCGGATCGGTTCCGCGGCGTGCGGATATGGGACATCAGCAACATCGCTGAGCCCGAGCAGGTGGCCGCGATCCAGACGTGCCGCGGCTCGCACACGCACACCCTGGTGACGGATCCGAACGACGATGAGAACGTTTACATCTACGTGTCCGGAACGAGCTTCGTCCGGCCGGCCGAGGAGCTAGAGGGGTGCTCGGGGGCCGAGCCCGAGGAGGACCCCAACTCCTCGCTCTTCCGCATCGAAGTCATCCGAGTACCGCTCGACGCTCCGGAAGAAGCCGAGATCGTCGCGACGCCGCGGATCTTCGCGGATCTGGAGACGGGCGCGGTTGAGGGGCTCTGGCCTGGTGGGGAGCACGGCCCGAACACGCAGGAGACGTCGCGTACGGACCAGTGCCACGACATCACGGTGTTCCCCGAGCTGGGTCTGGCCGCCGGGGCCTGCTCCGGCAACGGGATCCTGCTCGACATCTCCGACCCGGCGAATCCGGTCCGGACCGACGAGGTGATCGACCCGAACTTCGCCTACTGGCACTCGGCCACGTTCAACAACGACGCCACCAAGGTGCTCTTCACCGACGAGTGGGGCGGAGGCGGAGAGGCCCGGTGTCGCGCCGAGGATCCGAGGGATTGGGGGGCCAACGCGATTTTCGAGTTGAGCGACGACGCGCTGAAGCTGAAGAGCTACTACAAACTCCCCGTAGTACAGGGTGCCGACGAGACCTGCGTGGCCCACAACGGCTCGCTGATCCCAGTGCCGGGCCGCGACCTGATGGTGCAAGCGTGGTACCAGGGCGGCGTGTCGATGTTTGACTTCACCGACGCCGCGAATCCGTTCGAGGTCGCCTTCTTCGACCGCGGCCCGATGAAGGCGGACACTCTCGAGGGTGGCGGACTCTGGTCGACCTACTGGTACAATGGCCACGTCTACGGCACCGAGATGGGCCGCGGGCTGGACGTGTACCAGCTGGTCCCCAGCGAGCACCTTTCGGAGAACGAGATCGAGGCGGCGAAGCTGGTGCGGGTGGATGAGCTGAACGTCCAGCACCAGGAGCGGTTCGAGTGGCCAGCGGAGCCGGTCGTGGCGCACGCCCTGCTGGACCAGCTCGCCCGCGAGGACGTCGCCAACGCCGCCAGTGTGCGAGCCGAGCTCGATTCAGCGCTGGCCTTCGACGGCGACGAGCGCAGCGCGGCGCTGACGCGGCTGGCCGAGAACGTCGGGCAGGGCGCCGGCTGGGCCGCCGCGAACGTCGCGAAGCGCCTGCGGCTGCTTGCGCAGACGTTGCGGGAGATGGCGGAAGCTTAGGTCGCGATCCGCGATCGATGCTCGCGGTGGTGATGGTAGGAGTGGCATGGTGTCGCTGGTTCAACTCCACCCAGGCTAACCATGAGGAAGCCCCGTCACGGCGGGGCTTCTTTGGGTTCAGAAGGCGGAGGATCTTGGGGGAACTGAGGGCGTGGTAACGAAAACGGTAACAAGTCCTCACTGGAGATCGCCCGCTCGAGACGCGCACTGCCCACGAGATTTGTTTTCTGCGTAACCTTATCAAAGCGACCTACGTTTCCCCAAATCTCCCGCCGGAGTGTGTCTCCTCACACTCCAGTGCGGGCACCTCCCCACAGACATCCCGATTCCACTGATCATAGGGTCAGTGGACAGTCCACCACTAAAGGAAGGCAAGGAGGTTCACATGGCCACGCTGACGATGGCGGTTGAGGAGCATCCCAAGTTCATCATAGCTGTGCTCGGGCTAGTAATCGTCTTCTTCCTCGCTGCCTGCCTACTCCACGAAGTAATCCCGATCTGCCATTGGGTGTTCGGCTGTGACCACGGAATGCATTCAGTGTGAGATTCAGCGCTCCCACCTAGGGTGTAATGCTCGACAACGCACCCGAGGGCACTGCCGGAACACGAATGAGTGGCCCGTCTCCGTTTCTTACACCTTGCAGGGACCGTATGCGAGCGATTCTCAGGTTACTTGAACGTTCTTGTCCCGTCTTGCTTGTTATCTCCGCTCTCGCATGCGAGGACTCTGAGGGACCAACAGGGGATTCCCAGTTGTTCTGCGGAGGCGTCGCGGGTTTGCAGTGTCCTGACGGACTCGTCTGCATTGACGACCCCACGGATGATTGCGATCCGAATACCGGTGACGTGGACTGCGGAGGCGTCTGCATCATCTCTGACCAAGTGGACTCGCGCACTCCTCGATAACTGTGCGAGCAAGTGTGCGAGTTGAGTTCCGCTTTCTTGTCGTATCGGTGGGCGGAGCGTTCTGCAAGTAGGGCGGGAAACTCCACCGGTTGGAGGCGGGACTTCTTTGCATTCCGAAATGGCGATCGACGTGATATCATGACTGGCATGGTAACGAAAACGGTAACAAGAGGGATGATTCCGGCATATCGCGGTGGGTTCGTGAGGACTCTGACGATTGCCCTCCTCCTCCTTCTCCTCGCTCCGCTCGGTGCTCGAGCCCAGACGGACGAGCGCCCGCGTGACGACCCGTTCCTGGAGATGTGGGCTCGCTCGTTCTATCCGGGTCGAAGCGGGGACATCATGCTCGTGCCGCGGGAGGGGGACATTCTGACGTCGGAGACCGACCCCTTCATGCACGGCAGCCCATGGGGTTACGACACGCAAGTTCCGATGATCCTCTACGGACCGGGCAGGATCCGTTCCGGACGGTATGCCGCGACGGCTTCACACCAGGATCTTGGGGCTACCCTGATCAGCATTCTCGGACTGATAAACCGCCCCGAAGCGACTGGGCACGTGCTCGAGACGACACTCATGCCGGTATCGTCGCCGCCGAGGATCGTCGCAGTTTTCGTCCTGGATGCTTTTCGCTACGATTTCCTGGAGCGGTACGCGGACCAGCTGTCTCGCACACCAACCTCTCCACGGCGACGGATCCGCGCATTCACGGGATCACAGGAAACAGGGTTTATGATCCCGGGAGCGGCCGGAGGGTGGACCCGTTTGACGACGCCACTCCGCGCAACTTGATGGCGCTGACGGTTGCTGACCGGTGGGGAACGGCCACCGCGGGACGGGCCGTCATCGCTTCCCTGGGAGGGAGAGACTACCCGGCGACGGCCCTGGCGGGGCACGGTCGATGCCTCGTAGGCGGCCGCGCAATAGTGCTGGCTTATCTGAGCAGTCGAACCGGAGCCTGGAGCTCGAACCCCGAATGCTTTCGCCTGCCGGAATTCATGGCCGGGCTGGGCTCGACCGACGCCGTAGCGCGGATCTATCAGCTGCTCGAAGCCGGGGTATCGCCACAGGACTCGGCCGCCGTGGTCGCTGCGACCGAATTGGCGCGCTTCGAGGGCGCGGGTGTCCAGGCTCTCCTCCGCGGCGAACCCTTCGGCGTTGATTCGATTACTGATCTTTTGCTGGTCAACCTGAAGGTGGCCGATCACGTAGGACACGCGTTCGGTCCGTTCAGCGGCGCGGAAGAAGCCGCGGTCGCGGAGCTCGATCGGCAGATCGGCGAAATCCTCGCGATCCTGAAGGAGAAGGCGGGTCCGGAGGGATACGTTGTCGCGATCACGAGCGACCACGGAATGCCCGACGAGCCGGTGGGTCCGGATCGTCGACACCTCCACGCCAAGCTGATCGGCGAGATCGATCGGCGCTTCGACACCAACGGCCCTGGGGTCGTCCTCGGCCTGGGCGGGGCGGACAGCCAGATTTACCTGGATCACGAGCGACTCGCCGGGTTGGGGCTCACGACGGCCGACGTCGCGGCCTATCTCGAAACGCTTGCTTTCATCCATGCGGCCTACACGGCAGACGAGGTCGAGGCGGCCGGGGCCGCGGAGCAAGGGCCCGAGCAGCCAGCTCGATGACTAAAGCCAAGCGCCGGTTCAGCGTCCCCCACCCCCTCGTTCTGCTCACGAGCTGCGTTATGATCGCGGCCCTCGCGAGCTACGTGTTGCCCGCCGGTGAGTTCGATCGGGCGCAGGACGAAGCAACAGGTCGCACGGTCGTGGTGGCGGACACCTATCATTCCGTCGAGCGGACCCCCGTAAATCTGTTTGACGCGATGGTCGCGCTGCCTCGGGGTATGGCGGATGCGGCCGACGTCATTTTTCTGGTCTTCCTCATCGGCGGCGCGTTCACGGTCGTTGACGAAACCGGAGCCCTCCGGCGCGGGGTCACCTCGCTGATCCGCGCCTTAGGCGGCCGGGACCTCTTGGTGATCCCGGTCATCTCGCTGTTCTTCGCGATGGGTGGTGTCGTCGAGAACATGCAAGAAGAGATCATCCCCTTGATTCCGGTTCTGCTCGTCATCACGCGTCGGGTCGGCTTCACGCCTCTTGTCGCGGTGGCGATGAGCGGGGGGGCGGCCTTCATCGGCTCTGCGTTTAGCCCGATCAACCCGTTCCAAGTCCAGATCGCTCAGAAACTGGCAGAGCTCCCGCTCGGATCGGGCGCGCTCTTCCGAATCGTAATGCTGACGATCGCTCTGGCGCTCTGGATCGGCATCACGATGAGGCACGCCGATCGCACTCGGGTAGAACCGGAAGCTGTGCCTGATTCCGGCGAAGACGGGGTCAATGGCAGCGACTGGCTCATCTTCGGCTTGGTCGGGGTGACCTTTGTCATCCTCGTGATCGGGCTTCTTCAATGGGGGTGGGACTTCAACCAGCTATCGGGCGCCTTCTTCATCATGGGAATCATCGTCGGTGGCCTCGCCGGCATGGGTGCCAGCGGGACGGCGGAAGCGTACGTGAAGGGCTTCCGCGGCATGGCCTACGCCGCGCTCCTGATCGGGTTCGCCCGCGCGATCTTCGTTGTCCTGGAAGACGGTCGAATCGTCGACACAATCGTCCAAGGGATGTTCTCACCCCTCGAGGGTCTCCCCCTACTCGCCTCCAGCATCGGGATGATCGTTGCCCAGACGGTAATTCACGTCCCGGTTCCGAGCGTCAGCGGGCAGGCTGTGCTCACGATGCCGATCCTCGTTCCTTTATCGGACTTGTTGGGACTTTCCCGCCAGGTAACTGTGCTTGCGTATCAGACCGGAGCGGGGCTGTGCGACCTCATCACGCCAACGAACGGCGCACTCATGGCAATGCTCGCCTCAGCCGGGGTTCGCTACGAAGACTGGATAAAATTCACCACGCCGCTGTATTTGACGATGGTGACGCTTGGTGTCGTCTCCATCGCGATCGCTATTGCCATCGGGTTGAACTGAGCGTGCATCGGCGCGAAGAAGTACCTACTCGTGAACCTGGAGGCCCCATGATCCGACAGACTTTTGTTGCAGCACTTATAACGTTCGGGCTTTTGGTCGTTCTTTCCACATGCCAGACCGCAGACACCGAGGAAGGCAATCAGTCGGAACAGACCGAGGCGACAAGCGAAGTGTTGGCACAAGCTCCTCCCAGGGTCTACTACCGCACAGCGGAAATCGACGGGTTGGAGATCTTCTATCGCGAGGCCGGATCGCGGGAGAACCCAACTATCCTTCTGCTGCATGGATTTCCGACGTCCTCGCACATGTTCCGTGATCTCATGCCCGCTCTGGCAGACACCTATCATCTTGTCGCGCCTGACTACCCGGGCTTCGGCTATAGCGCGATGCCGTCGCTTGGCGAGTTCGACTACACCTTCGATCGGTTTGCGGACATCGTCGAGGCTCTAACTGAGAAGCTCGACCTCAACTCGTACAGTATCTACTTGCAGGACTACGGTGCGCCGGTGGGTTTTCGTTTGGCTGCAAAATACCCCGAGCGGGTAGAAACGCTAATCATCCAGAATGGCAATGCGTACGATGAGGGACTGCGCGAGTTTTGGGATCCCATCAAGGCGTACTGGGCGGATAAGACGGACGAGAACGCTGAGCCGCTGCGGGGGTTCTTGACGCTCGAGACGACCAAGTGGCAGTACCTGCACGGGGTGCGTGATTCGGCCGCTGTTAGCCCAGACACCTGGCACCATGTTCAGCTGCTGCTTGATCGGTCGGGCAACAGCGAGATTCAACTGGCGCTTTTTTTCGATTACGGGAGCAACCCGCCCCTCTACCCGGAGTGGCAGGAGTACTTCCGGACCCATCAGCCGCCGACGCTCATCGTGTGGGGCCAGAACGACTACATCTTTCCGGCCGAAGGGGCTCACCCATACAAGCGCGACCTCACCGACCTGGAGTTCCACCTACTTGATACGGGTCACTTCGCACTTGAAGAACACGGGCGTGAAATGGCCAACTACATAAGGTCGTTCCTGGACCGAAAGGCAACTCGTTAGAGTTCCAAGGGTGGAACCGGGAGAGGAGAGACCGATGAAGACGCCCACAACCAACAGGAATACCACATGACGGCAAGAAAAGTGGTCGCGTTGTCTCGACGGAAGAATTGCGAACTATTCTGGTCGACAAGACCGTCACAGTGTTTGATGCGCGCCCGTTCCAAGAGTATGCGATCGACCACATTCCCTGCGCCTGGATCTGTGGGACGAGAACTTCACGGGGTGGCCTTGCACCAGTGAGTCGACGGGTTAAGGGCGGATCTCCAGAGGTGATAAGCGGTTTCTCCTGTTCGCCACCACGCCGGATCTGGCCGAGGCCGATGTTCGCCATCAATCCGTTGCAGACGCACTTGCGACCGCGCGTATCCTCCTCATCGCCACCTTTTCGCACATAATCCTCCACCGGCTCGGCCGGGCATCGCCACCCGAGCTTGGCGCCTGGCTTCTTGTACGCTTGGCGCAAGTAGCCAAGGTCGCAGATGCGTGTTTTCTTTTCGTAGGTCGTGGGGTCAGAGTGGGTATCCTCCATTTGCAGGACCTTGAACGGAAAGCCGGTCGGTGACGCGATCGGATCGGTGAAGACTCTGACCCTACCGGTGCGGCTCATAGCCAACACACGCTCCTTCAACTCGTGATCGAGCCCGGATTCTTCGCAATAGGCGAAGGCGGTTCCTATCTGGACTCCGGCCGCCCCTAGCCGGAGCGCCTCGGCTAAGCGAGCAGGCTCCGCGTAGGAACCGGCGAGCCAGAACGGAAGCCCCAACGCTCTGATTGCTTCGAGGTCGGGAACATCACGATCACCGTAAACCGGCTCCCCCTCTACGCTCAACTGTAGTCGCCCGCGCGGCGGCGCGTTGTGACCTCCCGCGGTGGGGCCTTCCACCACGAATCCGTTCACTCGGCCGCTGGCCTTGCGGGCCAGCATATTCGCGAGAGTCGCGGAGGAGACGATGGCAAGGAAGTCGGGTCGGACGAGATCTGGCGCTTCGCCGCCACAGAACGAGTTGGGATCGAACCGGGTGGTGAACTCATCGCTGCCCCCGGCGCCCTGAACATCGAGGCGCAGCTCAACGATCTGTCGCTGGTCGCTGGGCAAGGCGATCAAGGACGCCAGGGATTGCTCTCGGGATGCCGGCCCCCATGAGGACGTACTTCACGCCAGCGAGCATCGCGCCGTAAATGGAAGGCAGAGTCGGAAGTTGGACCTTCTCGAGGTAGTTGATCCCGACCGGCGCATCGTGGCCTTCCTTCGCAAGGAATACCTCCACGAAGTTGGCTGCCACCAGCAACTCCTCCTGGTGACGCGATGGTTTCTCGTTAAGGATTCGTCGCGCGGCACCGGGGATCGGGAGGTGCCCGAGTGCCCTGCGCATATTACCGCCCGGATCTCCAAGCTGAAGGCGCCTGGCCAGAATCGCGTCCAGCGCCGATCCGGACACCACCCCGAGCTGGCCCGCCTTCGACACGGCCCGCGCGAGCGACCAGCCCGAGACGCCTGTCCCCATGCCGCCTTGAATTATGATCGGCAATCTTTCGTGTGTCATGCAGATGCCATCCTATCCGTTATCAACGCTCCTGGTAGCGCCAAGATTCCACTTTTCAACCGCTGTGTGTCAACTCCACCCAGGCCCACTATGAGGAAGCCCCTTCACAGTGGGGCTTCTTTGCGTTTGGAAGATGGCGGCTTGAGTGAGTCTAGCGAGCGTGGTAACAAGAACGGTAACGAGGTCGGGGATCCGGCATACCTCCCGAACCCTCCAGCGAGTCCCGATTGCCGCTGTCCGAGTAGATTGAAAAACTATGAACGCGCTTATGGCGAACCCGATTGTGCTACTGGTCCTGTTTCTAACCGTTGGTGGGCACCACAGACGATCAGCTCACGTAGGCCGAGCAACATGAGAACGGAGTCATGAGTCATTCGATTACCCTAGATGTGTTCGGCAGGCGAATGCTGGCGGTGTCCACGGAGCGAGGCTTGGAGAAAAGAATATGAATTCAAACAAAAACACCGCAAGAATTGCAGGGTTACTGTATCTACTTGTCGCAGTGTTCTACGGTTTCTCACATTTTTTTCGCGTGAGTCTTGCTGTGCCCGGAGATACCGGAGCAACAGCAAATAATATCATGGCTTCTGAGTGGCTGTTTCGTATCGCCTTTGTGAGCGGCCTCATCGGGCAATTGTGCTTTATTCTGTTGGGTCTAGCGTTATACGTGTTACTCAAACCAGTAAATAGAAACCTTGCTTTGCTTATGGTGATATTCGTTTTGGTCAGTGTCCCCATAGCGATGCTCAATCTGCTTAATCAATTTGCTGCGCTGCTACTTTTGAGCGGTGCCAACTACTTGGCAGTATTCGAAGCAGATCAGTTGCATGCTCTAGTGATGTTATTTCTCGATCTGCTCGATCATGGAACTCTCATCGCCCAAATATTTTGGGGCATTTGGTTGCTTCCCCTTGGTTATTTGGTTTTCAAGTCGGGTTTCCTTCCAAAAATTTTGGGCATCTTGTTGATGATCGCAACGTTTGGCTATGTGGTAGGTAGTTTTGCATCCTTTCTTTTTCCCAACTACGACCGGATCATTGAACTGGTTTATTACGAGCCGGCTATTGCGGAGATCTTGTTTGTTCTCTGGCTGCTAATTAGAGGTGTAAACGAATCCAAATTGAAACCCGTAAGTGCCGGGCACTAGCAACATAGATTTCGGAAGACACAGCGAGGACTACGCGGAGTATCGCCCTGGATTCCCCGCGTCTTTCTATCAGCGAATCGACGCTATTACCCGTATTAGAGAGTCCCGGGCGCTCGATCTCGCCACTGGCCCAGGGACGATCGCATTAGAACTTGCTGCGCTTGGGAGCTCTGTCGTCGGTGTCGATATATCTGCGGAACAAGTAGCTGCCGCAAAACGCGTTTCGAAGGAACGGAACCTAGAGGACAAAGCGCACTTCAGGGTTGCCGACGCGGAGAATACCGGCCTGGATGCGAGCTCATTTAATCTTGTAACTGCCGGCCAGTGTTGGCATTGGTTCGACAGTGTCGCGGCGATGGTGGAAACACAGCGTGTTCTTCGTCCGGGTGGTGTACTGGCTATCGCTCACTATTCTTACTTGGCAGAGCATGCTCCTGTGGCACGCGAAACGGAGGATCTGATTCTGGAGTTCAATCCGTCATGGTCAATGGCTGGTTCGGCAGGAATTTTTCCCGAGCTGATTGACGAAGTGATCCGCGGCGGATTCAGACTAGTCGAGCAGTTTTGCTACCAGCATGATGAAGAATTCTCGCATGCTCGTTGGCGCGGGAGAATGCGGACCTGCAACGCGGTGGGCTCTGGCGGCCTTTCTCCATCTGAGGTGCTGCGCTTCGATGATGCTCTGAGTCGTCTCCTGAGTGGAAAATACCCAGATCCCATGCTGATAGAGCATCGAGTGTGGTGTGTAGTTGCAAGAAAGCCATCGTGAAGTGAGGTGCGAGTCTTACTTGTGAGGAAGCACCGTCACGGCGGGGCTTTTTGCGTTTCGGGGTAGAATAGATATCGAGGGCTGAGGGTTTCGATCATGCAGGTAAACAGAGTTAGGCGAATTGCGCTCTTGGCTACGGCGTTTTTAGGCGCCTTCATTGGTTTCGTCGCCTTCTTCTACTCTGTCTATCGTCCTTGGCAGTTGTCCTGGGGTGCGACGGCTGACGAAGTCGCTCGTCCGATGGTTGGGGATGCGCTCGTCGAGAATCCGACCTTCAATGCGACGCGCGCGGTGACAATCAATGCGACAGCGGAGCGCATTTGGCCGTGGATAGTACAGATGGGGTACAAGAGGGCCGGATTCTACAGCTGGGACATACTGGACAACGATGGCGTTCCGAGCGCCGAGCGGATCATACCTGAGTACCAGGATCTCAAGGTCGGTGACTCGATGCCTCTCAGCGAGGAGACCGATGCCGACGTAGTCGATATGAAGCCGAACAGAAGGCTCTTGCTCGTTTTTCAATCTAGTGGCCCTGTAACGTGGGCATGGGGTCTCTACGAGATCGACGCGGAGCGAACACGACTGGTGACCCGCCTCCGATGGCGTAGTACGAGTGTAGTTTCTCAGTTCACGTTGGACGCCTTCGAAATAATCATGATGCGGAAGTGTCTCTTGGGTATCAAACGTCGGGCAGAGATGGAGATCTCTTAGACATATGACTCAAGTAAATCTCGGCAATCAAGCACAGTCCTTGGCTGGCCTCGTCGATTACCAGGACGGATCGGTTGTTAGCCGAACTGTACTCGGTAAATCGGCTGGAAGCGTCACTCTGTTTGCATTCGACAAAGACCAAAGTCTGAGTGAGCATACTACCCCGTATGATGCTCTGGCTCTCTCCTTGGACGGCGAGCTCGATATCACAATAGCTGGTGATCGCCACCGGCTACTCCGCGGGGAGGTTTTGTTTATGCCGGCCAACAAGGCTCATGCAGTTCATGCCAATTCGCGGAGCAAGATGTTATTGGTGATGGTGCGCGAGTAGCGAAGTGGCAGGACGCTCCGAGCCAATGATAGACACCTGACGCATGCCCCACACTAAGGAGGTCCTCATGAAGCTGAGTGCAAAAGGGCTGGCCACGGCGATCGCCCTCCTCACGGGCGGCTGTTTCCTGTTTGCTGGTTTATTTGCGTTGGCGTTTCCTGGCTACGGAGGAGCGTTTCTCGACCTTGGGGCTTCGATCTATCCGGGTTACCACGGACCGGACGGGATCGGGTCGGTGATCGTGGTAACGCTGTACGGTCTAGTCGATGGTGCGATCGGCGGTGCCGTGCTGGCGTGGCTCTACAATTGGGCGACCCGCGCGAAGGAGGCATGACGCGGGATCGAGCTCTTCTGGCAAATCGTGGACTTGCTGTCCCAAGATAAAGAGCCGAGCCCCGAGCTGGGGCGGGCCCTATTCGCCACGTCGGGGTACCGCGCCCTGATCCGCAGTGAGTTCGAACCCTCCGAGCGTCGAACGCCGAGGGTCTCTCCACCGAGGCGTTGCGAAGTCTGGCGGAGCTGGAAGCGCCCTTCACGAGAGTGCGCTCCGAAGCAAGATGACGCGCCAGGGAGGACACTCTTTGAAACATCTCGCTCGACCGCCGTAGTCAGGGGGCGCCGGCAGCGTGCTATGATTAAAGGTTGTGGTACCAAGAATCGTAACGGTCAGGGCAGAAGGAGGCATGCAGGGAATGGCCGGTCATAACGGCACTATAGGGATACTGACGGGGGGCGGCGATGTGCCGGGGCTCAACCCCGCCATTCGCGCCATCACCATCCGCGCTCTGCGTGAGGGCTATCGCGTCTTGGGGATCCGCCGCGGTTGGGCCGGTTTGGTGGATACAGTGCCCGAGCGGGACGCGGACAACTCCTCCTGTGTGATGACGTTGACCGAGGAGGTGGTCAATCGCGCCGGCCGCACGGGTGGCACTTTCCTGCACACGTCCCGCACGCGGCCCAGCCATCTGCCGAAGCCGGTCGTGCCGCCACATCTGGTCGACAAATACACCGACGAGATCAACGACGTTACGCCCGATATCCTCAAGAACCTAGAATTCCTGGGCATCGACACGCTGATCCCGATCGGAGGCGACGACACGCTCAGCTACGGCGAACACCTGCACCGGAAAGGCATGAGGGTCGTTGCCGTTCCGAAGACGATGGACAACGACGTGCCCGGGACCGATTACTGTATTGGTTTTAGCACCTGCGTGGCCCGCACCATCCAACTCACGCACAGCCTGCGAACGACCGCGGGTTCCCACGAGCGCTTTCTGATCATCGAGGTCTTCGGTCGCTACGCCGGCTATACGGCGCTACTCCCGACGATGGCCGGCGCTGCAGATCGCTGCTGCATACCTGAGCAGCCCTTTGACATTGGGCAGTTGCTCGAGCTCCTCACCTACGATCGCGACCGAAATCCCAGCAAGTACGCGGTCGTTATGGTGTCGGAGGGTGCCCAGATGACCGGCGATTCCGGCATGTCCTTCGAGGGCCATGAACTGGACCAGTACGGGCATCGCAAGCTCGGCGGGATCGGCGACAAGGTGTCGGCCGCGCTCAAGGAGCTTTCACCCAAGTACAGCGACGGTCGCCGCCGCATCAACGTCGTGAATCAGCGACTCGGTTATCTGGTTCGTTGCGGTGACCCCGATGCACTGGATGCCATCGTCCCAATGGCGTTCGGCAACTTGGCCCTCGACCTGGTCCTCTCTGGCAGCTTTGGGCGCCTCGTCTGTCTTCGAAACGGGGTGTACGACAGCGTGCCCATCGATGTCGTTACTGGGCACAAGAAGGTGGTCGATGTGCAGAAGTACTACGACGCGGAGCGCCTCAGGCCGCGGTACGAAACGTTGCTGCGGCAGCCGCTGTTTATCATGACGTCAGATGTCTAGCCTGGGCCCGCGATCTTGCCGCTGACTTAGTCTCCGTGTTGCAATTGAAGCCCGAGTCAGAGTATAATTCTGGACATTCCGGTCCTTAAGTCTGTTACTCGCCATACACAGGGACTCCCGATGTTGTATTCAGGTCGTTGCGAGTACGCGGTTCGCGCCCTGACCTACCTGGCACAACAGCCGGCCAACGGGTTCACTCTACTGGCCGAGATTACAGAGGCAGAGGACTTGCCCCGCGCGTTCGCCGGAAAGATTCTCCAAGATCTCGTCCGGGCCGGGCTGCTGCGATCGGCTCGGGGTCCTACCGGCGGCTACGCACTGGCGCTCCCGTCAGCCGACATCTCGCTGTTGCATGTCGTACAGTCGATCGACGGCACCGCCGATCTCGACCGCTGCGCCGTCGGACTGAACCCGTGTTCCGACGACATGCCATGCCCACTGCACGATACCTGGAAGCCCTTGCGTATGGAGATCAAACAGTATCTAGAGGAGACGACGCTCCTGGATCTGGCCGCGGGTGTTTCGCGAAAACGCAAACTCATTGCACGGGCGAAGGCCACAAATGGTGTCTGACCGGCGCTTCCACCTAGTGGTGTTGCTCACTGCGGGCGTGCTAGCAGGTCTACCGACCAGTGGCGTGTCGCTACTCCTCGGCCAGACCGAGGATCAGGGGCAAGAACTCTTCGAGGAGAAGTGCACGGCCTGTCACAGTCTTGGATCTGATCGGATCGTCGGCCC
>JBDGYV010000047.1:0-15943 GCA_039588915.1 Gemmatimonadota bacterium | reverse complement strand
GTTCGACTACTTCGCCGTTTTTTGGGGCATGATCGTCATCGGCACGTCGGGTCTCATGCTCTGGTTTCCGGAGTTGTTTACGTACATTCTGCCCGGTCGGTCGATCAACATCGCCACCATTATCCACAGCGACGAAGCTCTGCTGGCAGTGGCGTTTATTTTCACCGTTCACTTTTTCAACACCCACTTTCGCTTGGACAAGTTCCCGATGGACCCGGTCATCTTCACCGGTCGTGTCGCGCTCGATGAATTGAAGTACGACAAACCAAGAGAGTATGAGAAGCTCGTTGCCGATGGTAAGCTGGAGGAGCGGCTGGTTGATCCCTTTCCCGAAAATGTGGAACGCGGGTTCAAGATCTTCGGTTTCATCGCTCTCGCGGTCGGGTTGACGCTGATTTTTCTGATTATTCTCACAATGCTGTTCGGCTACCGCTAGGAGGGAAGGATGAAAGGTCACTGGTTAGCAGGAGTTGCCCTTGCCCTCGCGCTGCTGTTGGGTCCGGAGTGCTTGATGGCCCAGGGGTATCGCGGCGAGTTCCGAGTCGCGGGGAGTTTCCTCGAGCTGCGCGGTCTTGAACGCGACAGCCTCCCCGAGGGGGCGGTGGCTGGAGATGGCATCCGCCGCGTGCTAGAGGACGGGACGATCGTGAGCTGCATCCCAGACGAGTTCTGTCGCTGGTTCGCGTCAGTGGACGAAGAGGAATCGATCTCGGTCGTAACTCAGGATCTCAGCCTGATCGCGTGGCCCGGGATCCGAGGTCTAGCGGCCAACGTTCATCTACGCGGGCGGTATGGGACCGACAGTTTCTGGCCGCGCAGCAGCCAGGACATCGAGGCGATCACCGCCTTTGTCAGCTACGACCGTGCGGATTTCCGATTCCGTGGGGGGCGGTTGAGTCGCACGTCGGGACTCGGCTACTACAATTTCGATGGCGGATCCGTTTTGTGGCGCGGTCTCGGGCCGTTGCGAATCGAAGGATTCTATGGCTGGAGTCTGGCGCGCGGGCTGAATGCGCCACGCGACGGTGACCTACTGCGTGAGGCCGATGTTTTCGCGCCCGACAAGCGTGCCCGGTTGGCGGGGTTCGATGTCAATGCGCGATTGGGCGAGACGGTCTCGGGGACGTTCACATACCAGCGCGAGATGCGCACCGATCAGGCCGGGCTCTACACCGAACGGATGGCGTTCGACGCACGGGCGCTCGTCGAGCGGGTTACGGTTGACTTCTCATTGGACTACGACCTGGCATACGACGAGTTCAACGAGGTCCAATTGCGTGCCAGCGCACCGGTCGTAGCGGGCGTCCGTTTGGCCGGCTACGCGCGCCACTACGAACCGTACTTCGAGCTCTGGACGATCTGGGGTGCGTTTACGCCGGTCGGGTACACCGAGGGCGGGGGGACGGTCGTTTGGAGCGTGCCTGGAACGACGCTCAGCCTGGAGGGCGGCGGCGCCTACCGCAGCTACGAAGAAACCAACGCCGGGGCCGACTTCTTGGGCTTCGAGGAAGACGGATGGCGGGCCCACGGACGGGCGCGCTGGGAATGGCGCGACTGGTTCACAGATGGAACCTATCGTGCCGAGCGAGGCTCTGGCGCGGCGCGATATGGCGGCGACCTTATGGTCGGCTACGAATTCGACCCGGGTACCTATCTCGCGGTTCGCGGTTCGTCGACGCAGACGTTCAACGAGTTTCGGCTTGGCGAGCAGATTACCTCGGGCGGCGGCGTTGAAGGCGCGTGGCGGATTGGAGACATTTCGCTGACCGGAAGCGTGAGTGGCTACAGCCTTTCGTTCGATCGTGCTCGAGTTTCGGATTGGACGCAGACGCGTGGCTACATCGGCCTCGCCTATCGCTTTGGCAGCGACATGAGCAGTCGGGAAGGAGGCTACCGATGAAAAAGAGCGCGCTTTTCCTTGTATTGGTTCTCGGGATCGGGGGTGGCGCACTGTTCTCGGTTCCGCAGGCCGACCGCTTCCCGCACGCCAAACACGCCGGTTTGTTTCCCAGCTGTGAAGGATGTCATTCCGGGATCACATCCGGTGATACGACCGCGGTCTATTCAGTAACGCCTGAAACGTGTGCCGGGTGCCACAACGGAACGGTGCAGCCTGTGGTCGATTGGGCCGGACCCTCACCGCCGCCGAGCAACGTGACATTTTCTCACTCCAAGCACCCGCCAGCGCCGTGTGCGCTGTGCCACAAGATGCCCGATGGCACCGAGTCGATGGAGATCCAGCGGGCAAACCTGACAGCGTGCCTGACCTGCCATGCACCCAGCGCGGAAGAGCACCAGGCAGCCGGAGTCGATTGCGCCAAGTGCCACCAGCCGCTCGGCGAGGCGACCACACTGACTGTGGATCAGATCGCGATGTTTCCACAGCCAAGCGACCACGAACGGGATGACTTCCTCTCGATGCACTCTTCAGAGGCGGCGGAAGACCTGGCCCGGTGTGCGGTTTGTCATTCTCAGGATAGCTGCCGCCGCTGTCATCTGAACGCCGAGCGGATCACCCAAATCCAGGATCTGCCGCGGGACGAGCGCGTCGCGTCGTTGGTCGCAGATCGACCGGGACAGTGGCCCAAACCGTCCAGCCACGAACAGTTGGATTGGCGCAACGTGCACAGCTCCGAGGCCGAAACCGCCATCGACACGTGCGCGAACTGTCACGCTCAGCCAAGCTGCGAGACGTGCCACGGCGAGGCCGGACCGGTTGTTATTCGCGAGCTTCCCGTTCCGGCATCGGACGGGCCGCGTGGCGTGATGATCGCCGCCGGGGGTCCGCCGGGCCACACGCCAGATTTCAAGACTCAGCACCGCTCGGCGGCGGTTGCGGGGATCCCGAACTGCAGCACGTGCCACACCGAGACGTATTGTGCGGATTGCCACGACGGTCCTTCGAGCCCCGGATTTCACCCGGTGAACTTCGTCGCTCGGCACGGCGCCGAGGCGTTTGCCAGGGAAACCGAGTGCGCCACCTGTCACTCCAGCGAGGCATTCTGTCGCGATTGCCACGAGGGAATCGGTTTTGCGCAGGGAGGCCGGAGCAATGCCGCCTACCACGACGCTACCGACTCGTGGTTGATCGGCCACGGGCGGGCGGCGCGTCAAAATCTCGAGACGTGTACGACGTGCCACCAGCAAAGCTCGTGTCTGCGCTGCCACTCGGCGAAGGACGGATGGCGGATCAACCCGCACGGACCGGACTTCGATCCTGACCGAGTCGCCGATCGGAGCGAAATGTCGTGCGCGATTTGCCACTTCAGCTCGCAGCTTGAGTGAGCGTGAACCCCGGTGGTCGGGCTCGGCTGGGTGTCAGGTTCGCGTGGGCGATCGTCGGGGTGCTGCTGTTGGCGCCCCTGCCGGCGGTCGCTCAGCAACTCGGCGGCCCGACGCAGAGCGCGAGCGCCGGATCGCAGGTCTTCGGCTCAAAACGGTGCGCTAAGTGTCACTCGATCGACGGTCGCGGCGGCACCGTGGGTCCCGATCTGGGTCGGATTGGGGAAGAGCGGTCCCTGTACGGTTTGGCTGCAGACATGTGGAACCACGTCCCGCGGATGACCGAGCGGACGCGACAACTCGGCGTTCAGTGGCCTCGATTGAGCCGACGACAGGCGGCGGATCTCATCGCCTTCTTGTTCACCGTGGACTATTTCGACCGTGCGCCGGACACGGAGAACGGTCAACGTCTGTACACAGGAAAACGGTGCGTGTTATGTCATCAGGTGGGTGGCGTGGGCGGCGTCGTGGGACCGAATCTCGACTATCTGGCCGACTACGGCTCTCCGATGCAGGTCGCATCGGCGATGTGGAATCACGGTCCGGCTATGACCAAAGAGCTTGCGGCTAGGGGGCTCGAGCGCCCGAGCCTAACCGGCGCCGAGCTGCTCGATCTGATCGGATATATCCGCTCTGGATCGACGGCGATTACCGATGAGCCGTTGTATGTCCTGCCGGGCGATGCGATAAACGGGAGCGAACTGTTTAGCGACAAAGGGTGCATCCAGTGCCACAGCGTTGGCGGTCGTGGCGGTCGGGTGGGACCCGATCTGGCTGCACGTTCAGCCAAGCGCAGCCCGATCGATTTTGCGGCCGCGATGTGGAACAAGCAGCCGAAGATGCTGGCGACGATGAGGTCGTCGCCGATCCCGACGATGAGGTCGTCGCCGGACCCCCAGTTGAGCCCCGAAGAGATGGCCGACTTGGTGGCGTATCTCTACTCCGTTCGGTATTTCGCGGGCTCGGGCGTGGCTGAGCGCGGTCGAACGATCGTCGGGAACAAGGGTTGTCTCGACTGCCATGCGCTAAACGGTCGCGGGGCGACGCGCGCCGGTGATCTCGGTCAGGTGCCGAGACTCGGTACACCGGCCGAGGTGATCTCGGTGTTGTGGAATCACGCTCTGGTCGAGGAGGGGGCTGGAGCACCCGTCGCTTGGCGATTGTTCACCGACGCCGAGATCGCCGATCTGGCGGCGTTCCTTCAGCTGGAGGTGCCGCGTCAATTCGGCTCGCGACTCGACTGAGCTTGGTTGCTATGTCGGGCCAGGGAAATCCGCTAGACTTGTGAGTAGGGATGTCCCTACCTGAAAGGAGCTCTGCCGATGCGTGTGGTCATCTTTCTCTTAATGGCAACGACGACAAGCGGTAGCCTGAGCCTCTTGTCCGGACAGACCCCAATGACCGCCAAAATGGTCGCCGCCGGCGGCGAGGTTTTCGCTGGTGATGCCGGTTGCAAGATGTGTCACGGGGCGGATGCCAAGGGAATCAAAAACATGACCGGCGACATGACCGACGCTGAGTGGAAGTTCGCCACGGGTGGCACGCTCGAAGCGCTGGTAAAGGCGATCAAGCAGGGCGTCTCATCGGAGAAGTCAGGTGGGCTGGCGATGCCGGCGTTTGGTGACAAGCTCACCGACGACCAGGTCAAGGCGGCTGCCGCCTACATTCTGAGCCTCGGCCCTAAACCCGCCGCCAAGAAGGCAGAGTAGGCGAGCGGATACCGAGGGTGAGCGAAAGGCCATCGTCTCGAAACGTTTCCCAAGCGTCTTGAACGACGTTCGGGTCGTTGCGGCGACGCTAACCGTAGCTGGTTTGGTTGCGTTCTCGCCGCAATCGACTTGGGCACAGGCGTCCACCGGTCCCACCCAGAGCGCAACCGCGGGGGCGCGTGTCTTTGGTGCCAAGGAGTGCGTGCGCTGTCACACGATTGATGGGCAGGGCGGTGCCGGAGGACCTGATCTGGGCCGCGCCCTGGAGGCCCGGTCCCTCTACGATCTGGCCGCCCACATGTGGAACCACGTTCCGCAAATGTTCGAACGAATGCGCGAGCTCGGTATCGGGTGGCCGAGTCTGAATCGACAAGAATCCGGTGATCTCGTCGCGTTTTTGTTCACAATCGACTACTTCGATCCAGCCCCCGATACAGAGAATGGTCGGCGTTTGTTCTTCGACAAACGATGTGTGGTGTGTCATCAGGTTGGCTGGGTTGGCGGCGTCGTCGGTCCGAACCTCGATTACTTCGCCGAGTACGGATCGCCAATTCAGATTGCATCCGCGATGTGGAATCACGGCCCGGCGATGAGCGACGTGCTGCAAACCAAAGGGATCGAGCGACCGACATTCACCGGCTCACAGCTGATCGATCTCATTGGGTATATCGGCTCGAACGTGACGACTCCCCTGGATCAAAGAGTTGCTGTTCTGCCGGGCCGAGCAGAAGAAGGGCGAACGCTATTTACCGAAAAGCGGTGCATCCAGTGCCACAGCGTTCGGGGCCAGGGTAGCCGGGTGGCGCCTGATCTCGCCGAACGGACGGCGCACGAGAGCCTGACCGAGTTCGCGGCGGCGATGTGGAACAAGCAGCCCGCAATGCTGGCGACGATGCGCCCCCGTGGGATCTCCGTTCCCCAGCTTCAGCCCGAGGAGATGGCCGATCTGGTCGCCTATCTGTACTCCGTTCGCTACTTCGCCGGTTCGGGCACGTCTCAACTCGGGCGGACTCGTGTCCGTCAAAAAGGTTGTCTCGCTTGCCACTCGCTCGCTGGAAGCGGTGCAACCACGGCACCTGACCTTGCTCGAATCGCACCACTCGGATCCCCGGCCGAGGTGATCTCGATCCTGTGGAACCATGCCCTGATCGACGCAGACGCTGGCGATCAACCTCGCCAGTGGCCAACGTTCTCCGCGGCCGAGATGGCCGACCTTGCAGCCTTCCTCCAGTCAGCACGCTGATGCGGTTCGCGTTCTGGTGCGCACCACTGTTGGGTCTGTTGCTTGTCGTCGTCTGGCCGCAGGTGGCGGTGGCGCAATCTGAGCAGAACAGTTGCATAACATGCCACAAAGTGCTTCCCGACGAGCGCCTCTCGGCTCCTGCCGAGAAGTTCTCCGAAGACATCCACGCGACCGAAGGGTTCATCTGTATCGCCTGTCACGGTGGAGATGCGACGATTGTCGGGCCGGGAGCGATGGACCCGGCGAAGGGATACATCGGTTTGCCGAAGCGCGAACAGGTGCCGGAGCTTTGTGGTCGTTGCCATTCGAATGCGCAATTCATGAGACGCTTCAACCCCGCGCTTCGCGTCGATCAGGTGGCTGAGTTCGAAACCTCGGTGCACGGTCAAAGGCTACTGAGCGACGGCGATCCCAACGTTGCGACTTGTACCAGTTGCCACACGGTGCATTCCATCAAACCGGCTTCCGACCCGAGATCGAGCGTGCACCCGCTTCGCGTGCCGGCAACGTGCGGGCGATGTCATGCCGATGCAGAGCGCATGGCACGCTACAATATCCCGACCAATCAGCTCGAGCAGTATCAGACAAGCATTCACTGGGAGACGATAAGCGAAGACGGCGATCTCTCCGCGCCGACCTGCAATGATTGTCATGGCAATCATGGGGCCGCACCTCCTGGGCTCTCCTGGGTGGGGAATGTCTGCGCGCAATGTCATTCCATGATGGCGGAACTTTTCAACGAGAGCCGGCACTCGAGAGTGTTCGCTCTGTTGGGTAACCCAGGCTGCGCCACGTGCCACCGGAACCACGACATCCACCCGGCATCGGACGAGATGCTTGGGCTTGGAGAGGGGGCGGTTTGCGTGAGGTGTCACACCGCCGATGATCAGGGTGGACAGACAGCGGGGGCACTCCGCATGGCGATCGACTCGCTACGCACGACGACCGAAGAAACCCATTCGATACTGCTACGGGCGGAGAACTCGGGGATGGAGGTTAGCCAGGCCTTGTTCGCGCTGAATGGTGCTCAGGATGCTCTGGTCAAGGCCCGCGCAACCATTCATTCATTCGATATCGAACAGGTCAATGCCGAGGTTGGGTCGGGACTGGAGATCGTGACCGATGTTCGATCGCGAGGAGAGCAGGCGCTCTCGGACCTCCGGCTACGACGCGTGTGGCTTGTCGTTTCCGTCGTCATCATTGTGGCACTCATCGTAGGGCTGGTGATGAAGATCCAGGAAATGGAGCGCCGCGCCTAGTTCAACCCTGGATATACGCTTGGAATAGGGGGTCACAATGACCGACGATACGAAACCGCCTGATAGGTCCCGCAGGGGCTTTCTCAACTGGCTCCTCGGTACGAGCGTTGGGGGTTTGCTGGTAGTAATGGGCATCCCGGTGAGCCGGTATCTAATCCCGCCCGAAGCCAGCGAGTCGGCGACGGCAACGGTGAGACTGCCATTCAAGCCCGAGGAGATACCGCCGAATACCGCCAAGATATTCAAGTTTGGAAACCGACCAGGGATCTTGGTTCGCACCCCTGCTGGTGAGCTTCGCGCCTTCTCGGCCACCTGCACCCACTTGGCGTGCACCGTCCAATACCGTGAAGAGCTCGGTCACATCTGGTGCGCGTGCCACAACGGTCACTTTGACCTCACCGGACAGAACATCGCCGGCCCGCCACCGCGTCCGCTCGAGGCCTTTGTGGTCAACGAAACGGCTGATCAAATCGTCGTGAGCAAAGGCGCCTGAGCATGCTCGCACGTCCGAACTGGCTCGGCGACCGAGAGTGGCTGGGCGACGCGTGGAGGTGGTTGGACGCGCGACTTGACCTCTCGCACGTCCAACAGATCGCCAAGAAGAAGGATGTCCCCGTCCACCGCCACACGATCTGGTATTACTTGGGAGGAATGACGCTCTTCCTCTTTATGTTGCAGGTCGCCACCGGCGTGCTGCTCCTGTTCTATTACCGTCCCAGCGCGGGAGAGGCGTACGAATCGATCCAGTTCTTGATGGCCGAGGTGGAGTTTGGTTGGCTCGTCCGCTCGATCCACGCCTGGGCGGCCAACCTGATGATCCTCACCGTTTTCATCCATCTGTTTAGCGTGCTGCTCCTGAAGGCGTACCGGCCACCGCGCGAGATCACTTGGCTGTCTGGGGTAGCTCTGCTCGGGTTGTCGATTTCGTTCGGCTTCACCGGTTACCTGCTGCCCTGGAACGAGCTCGCTTATTTCGCGACCCGGGTCGGGACTGAGATCATCGGCGTGGTACCGTTTGTAGGGTCTTTCTTTCTGAGCCTCCTCCGCGGCGGGACGGACGTCTCCGGCGCCACGCTCACGCGGTTCTACGCGATCCACGTCGCATTGCTCCCCGCCGCCGCCGCCGTTTTTCTCGGGCTTCACTTGTTCCTGGTTCAGAAGCACGGCATGAGCATCCCCGATAGTGCTGAGACAAGTGAGCAAAGGGGACGCGCGATGCCGTTCTTCCCCAACTTCCTGCTGCGAGATCTGATCGGTTGGCTGTCGGTATTTGCGATCATAGCTGCGCTGGCGGCTTTCTTCCCGGCCGAGCTCGGCGTCAAGGCAGATCCTTTCCAGCCCGCTCCCGTCGGCATCAAGCCCGAGTGGTACTTCATGTTCATGTTCCAGTCCCTCAAGTACCTGCCACCCCATATCCTGTTCATGGAAGGCGAAGCCGTCGGCGTATTCGCCTTCGGATTGGCAGGAGTTCTGTTGCTGCTCGTTCCATTTCTTGATCGGCGCAGCATACGCGGTGAGCGCGAACGGTTGTTCATCTGGCTCGGTATCGCCGCCATCGCGTTTATCGTCGTGCTGACGATCCTCGGCTACACAGCCAACCCCACGCAATAGCTTCCGCGAGAGGACTGAAGTTGGTCGTTGGCGACGATCCGCGTGAACTTTTGCAGCGACCGTTTGATCCTGCCGAGTGTGAGCGAATCCGCGAGCTCTGGAAAGCGCACTCGATCGCCGAAGACGATCGGGATTTGGATGGGTTGATCGCCACACTTACCCCCGACTGCGTGTACGAGATCGTCCCGACTGGCCACCGTTGGGAGGGTCACGCCGGGGCGCGCGACTTTTACACCCAGCTTCTCGGCGCCTTTCCGGATGTCGACTTCGCGCTGACGAACATCGTGATCGGACCGCAGGGCGTCTGTGAGGAGGCCCGGTTGACCGGCACCCATGCTGGCGACTGGCTCGATTTTCAGGCCACTGATCGCGGCGTCGACTTCACGGTGATAATCTTCTTTCCCTGGGACCCTGAGCGAAGGTTGTTTCGCGGGGAGCGAGTGTACTTCGACCCGCGGGAGGCAGGGTTGGCCGCTCATTCGTAGACGTCGGAGTCGCTGGTAGGAGCCAGTGTCACAGCCGTGACCCCCGACATTCTCATCGTCATCGCCGTCTTGGTCGGCGCGATTGTCCTGTTCGTGACCGAGCGGATGAGGGTCGACGTGGTGGCGCTTCTGGTGCTGCTGAGCCTGGCCCTGCTGGGTGTCATCACGCATCGGCAGGCACTCCAGGGGTTCTCCAACGAAGCTGTGGTGACGATCGCGTCGGTTTTGGTTCTCTCCGGTGGCCTCATGCGAACCGGCGTCGCCAACATTCTCGGCCAACATGTCCTGCGTTTGGCGGGCCACCAGGAGACTAGGTTGCTGGCCGTGATGATGCTCGCGGTCGGCCTAATGTCGGGCATCATCAACAACATCGCTGTGGGCGCGCTCATGCTTCCGGCGGTCCTCGACATCGCCCGGCGAACCGATCGCCCACCATCCATGTTCTTGATGCCGCTCGCGTTTGGGTCGCTGCTGGGTGGGCTGACGACGCTGATCGGCACGAGCCCAAACATTCTGATCAGCGGCGCGCTGGTCGACTCCGGACTGCGCCCGTTTTCGTTCTTCGATTTCACGCCGGTGGGATTGATCGCCCTGGTCATGGGTACGGCGTACATGGTCATCGTCGGTCGGCGGCTGTTGCCCGTCCGCGATAGGACGCGTCAAGCGTCACGTCGCGGTGCCAAAGAGTTGGATCAGGCTTATCAGCTCCCAAGTGTCTTATTCACGCTCACGTTGCCACCCGGATCGGCATTGGCAGGGAAAACGCTGGGCGATGTCCGGTTCCGTCCCGCGCTGGGAATCACTGTCATGGCGATCCTCCGCGCAGGCAAGACGATCCTGGCTCCGGGCGCTAGAACCAAGCTTCGCGCTGACGACAGGCTCGTCGTTCAGGGAACCCCGGGGCGACTGAGCGCCCTTCGAAGCTGGCGCCAACTGCGGCTCGAGGAGGATTGGCACGTCGAGCAAGATCTCGTCACGGCGCTGAAGTTTGCCGATCTCACGGTAGCCGACGGGTCAAAGCTGATTGGTCGGACGCTCGAAGAGGTCGACTTCCGTGGATTGACCGGAGTGCTGGTCGTGGCGATTACGCGCGACGGACGGTTTCGTCGGACTCGTCTGCGACGGTTCACGCTGCAAAGTGGCGATCGCCTGCTCGTCGTTGGGGTTCCGGAGCGTGTCGAGGCGCTCATTGGGAGCGACGATTTCACGAACCCTCGCACGCTAACGGCCGACGAGGTTGCGCGGATCTACGCGCTGCGGCGACGGTTCCTGGCGATTCGCGTCCCCCAAGAATCCCGGTTGGCAGGGATGTCGCTAACCGAAACTCGGTTGCGTGATGCTTTCGGGCTTTCGATCGTGGGGATCCTGCGCGAAAGCGAAACCCGACTCCTGCCCGAACCGATCGAGACTCTGCAGGCCGGCGATCTCTGTCTCGTCGAAGGCCGGCAAAGCGATTTCGAGAACCTCGAAGCGATGCAACAACTCGAGATCGACGAACAGGGCTCGCCGACGATCGACACGCTCGAATCGGATGACGTGGGTTTGGCCGAAGTTGTACTGGCGCCGCGCACTCGTTTGAGCGGCAAGACACTGCGCGAGATCGATTTTCATGAGAAGTACGGTCTGACGGTGGTGGAAATCTGGCGTGAGGCGCAATCGTTCACGACCAAGCTGCGCAACATGGCGCTGAAGTTCGGTGACGCGCTACTCGTCTACGGGCCACGCGAGAAACTCAACTTGCTCGCAAAGGAGCCCGATTTTCTCGTACTTACCGAGGTCGAACGCGACCCGTTGCGCGAAGACAAAGCAGCGGTGGCGGCGGTGATCATGGCAGCTGTCGTCACGTCGGTTGTCGTCGGGCTCCTGCCGATCTACATCGCCGCCTTGGCTGGGGCGACGGCGATGGTCGTGACCGGATGTCTGACCGCTGGGGAGGCGTACTCGTCGGTAGAGTGGAAGGCGGTCGTGTTGATCGCCGGGATGCTGAGCCTGGGGGTCGCGATGCAGCAATCGGGCGCGGCCCAGATGATCGCCAGCAGCGTGCTAGGCTCGGTTGCCACGTTCGGGCCACGCGCCTTGATTGCGGGGTTGTTCGTGATTACCGCTCTCGCCGCTCAAGTCATGCCGACCGCAGTCGTAGCGGTGTTGATGTCTCAGATCGCGCTCAGCAGCGCGGGCGACCTTGGGCTCTCGCCGCACGCGCTTCTGATGGTTGTGGCGGTCGGCAGCTCGGCGGCTTTCATGAGCCCAGTCGGCCACCCGGTCAACCTGCTGGTGATGGGAGTCGGCGGGTACCGGTTTACCGACTACACCAAGGTCGGCTTGCCGCTGGTCGTGCTGTTGTTGCTGATCGTCGTCTTCATCCTGCCGCTGATTTGGCCCCTGAACGGGTAGGCGAGGCGCGGTCCCCATAGGGGCTTGACAGGAACCGAAAAAAGACCGAAAATAGGGTTCCCATGATTGGGACGATCGAGGCCGCCCCGCCTCAAAACCGCGGTATCGCACACCTGGCACGCACTGGTACGACCCTGCACGCCAAGCAGCAGGTCGACTATCGGACGCTCCCCTCGAGGAGCGTTCTCAATCGGTGCGATTCCCCCCGAGTCCACTTCCAGTGGACGATCAACCCATACCGCGGTTGCGAGATCGGCTGCAAGTACTGCTACGCCCGGTACACCCACGAGTTCATGGACCTGACCCCGGTGACGTTCGAAGAGCAGATCTTCGCCAAGGGCAACGTCAGCGAACTGTTGCGACGTGAGCTCCATCAGGTGAAGCCGAGCGAGTCGATCGCGATCGGTACGGTAACCGACCCCTATCAGCCGGCCGAGAAGCGGTACCGCCGAACGCGCGCGATCCTAAACGTGCTGGCGGATTGGGAAGGACTCGATTTCTCGATCACAACCAAGTCCAATCTGGTGACGCGCGACCTGGAGCTGTTACAGCGTTTGGCCGTGCGTCATCGGGTGGGCGTAAACATCACCGTTACCACCGTTGATCGACGGTTGGCGCGAGCGCTGGAGCCCAAGGCGCCGCGTCCGGATCTGCGACTCAAAACGGTGAGCGAGTTGGCCGCAGCCGGCGTCCCGGTCGGCGTCTTCGCCATGCCGGTCCTGCCTGGGATTACCGATGACCCGGTGGCACTGGATCGGCTGGCGGCTGCGGCTGCCGGAGCCGGCGCGGGGTGGTTCATCGCCGCGCCGGTCTTCCTCATGCCATCCTCGATGACGGTGTTCTTCCCGTTTCTCGAGCAGGAGTTTCCGGAACTGGTCGAGCGGTATCAGCGCGACTTCGAACGCAGCGCTTACATGTCGAAGACGTACGCGGCGGGATTGCGCGATCTGGTGCGGAAGTTGCGCACCAAGCACCGGCTTGTGACGCCAGACGATCGTCGACGCCATCCAGCGGAGATCAGCGGACCGCAGTTGTCGTTGTTCTAGAAGCTCGAGAGGGGAGGGCCGGCGCCGGCTAGTGAACGAGTCGCCCGGTCGTCAGCATGGTGTCGATCGCTTGGCGCTCTCCGGTCCCGACGGTCTCGCTCAGCAATCGGCGGCGCTTTCCCTCCTTGACCGCGATCGGTACGCCGTCCCTGTACAGCACCCGGTTCGAAGGTAGCGCCGCCACCCGCTCCCCCGGCGTGATGATGCCGGCCAGGTTCAACGGGTCACCACCGCTCACGACGACCAGCTCGCCCTCCGGCTCGCGGCGCCGAATGGCGCGCACCGCGTCGACCGCCTCGGGCAGCGCAAACTGTTCCCCAGAAACACCTTGCACGAACCGTCCGCCGCGAATCTCGCCTCGCATCTCGAGCTTTCGGAGCACCCGTAACAGGTCTCGCCACGGTGCGAGCGGGGGCTCGCGATCGAGGAGCCGTCGAACCAACACGCCGTAGCGTGCCAAGAGCTGACGGGCAAAGAACTCGACCATCGCCTCGCGGTGTGTTTCGACTTCAGCCGCCGAGCCATTCGAGTTCTGTTGGCTCGCAATCGGCCGGAACAACGACCAACGACCGGTGCTGGTGCCGGCGCTGAACTTGGGCGGTCGGCCGGCGTAGCGGCGGCGACGCCGGTGGCGCTCGCTCTCGGGCGTGATGAGCGCCCGCAACCCGGTGATCCCGTCGGCGGTGACCAAGCCCCATGCGACGAGCTCACCGAGTCCGCGCTCGATCTGAGTCGGGAGGAGATCGGTTCTGGATTGCAGATCCTGCTCGAACGCGGCGCCGCCGTCACGCAACGCGGCCAACACGGTGCGGCCGTAATGGCTGAGCTCTTCTTCGGCCACCGGTGGCGTCGGCGCCAACCACAGAAACTCGGTCAGCTGATCGCGCCGAAGGAGTGCCAAGGGGGAGTTTCGAACCGGGCCGGTGCGTGGTTTGACCTGGCCGTCGTCGTCCATCGTTGGCGTTGGCGGGATCAATCGGCCCCAGGCGATCTCGCCCGACAGACACAACTGATCCAGCCAAGCCGGATCGTAATCGCGAACGCGCGAGGTCAGGAGGTCGGTCTCCCAAGTCGCAGCCGGTGCCTCGAAACCCTGGAGTTGTTCCAGGACCGCCAACACGCCGGGAGGATCGGCGGGCTTGTCAGTCGCGGTCAACCCCTGCCAAGAGAACAGAAAGCGCATGAACTGAGCGGGCGTGACCGGTTCGATCTCGGATCGCAACCGGTCGATCGTGTAACGATGGATCCGGGCCAGTAGGCGTCGGTGGCACCACTCGAGCGGTGGCTCTGATGCTCCCGCGGCATCGGGCGTAAAGTGACCGCGGAGGACGAGCCCCTCACCTTCGAGGGCGATCAGAGCTCCGTCGACTAGCTCCCGATCCAAGCCAAGCGCATGGGCGACTCCAATCGCCGTCACCGGGCCCAACGCTTCTACTCGCCCACGCAACAGTGCCGTCAACGCCTCGGCGCGACCCCACGATCGCTCGCGCAGGCGCTCCGGCGCTTCCACCGGTTGGCGTAGCTCGATCTGGCCGTATAGAGCTGCGACTTCGGGGAGTCGTTCGGCGGCGACCCAAAACGCCCGCTCGGCTCGAGTTGCTATGAAACGGGTTGCGCGGTGGTCAGCCTCGAGCTGATCGAGCAGGGTCGACCACGGTTCGGCCTCGTCATCGGTGACGAGCCCGAGCCACGCCAGCACGTCGTGGACCTCATCCTCGTTCTCGGGCTCGGGCCACGCTTCCTCGCGCACCCGATCGATCGCTTCTGGGTCCAGCGTGCCGAGTTCATCGGCGGTCCGGAAGTCGAGACTACGGCGGGTCAAAACGGCCAGCGTGCGCCGCTCCTCGGCGGGTGCCTCGTCGAGGAACGCATATGGTCGGGCGTTCAGGATCTCGTGCGCCATCGGGCTCGGCTCGGGGACATCGCGCGCGACCAGTTTGAGATCACCGTTTTCGATCCGGGCGAGCAGCGCCTCTAATCCGTCGATGTCCATCGCTTCGATCAAGCAGTCTTCGACCGTTTGCTGAACGATTGGATGGTCCGGTACCTCGATGTCACCGACGACGTTCTCCAAACACGCCGCGGCCTGCGGGAAGGCCGCCACCAGCATGTCCTCGGCCCGCATCCGCAGAAGCTGCGCCGGAACCTTCTTCCCGCTCTGCATCCGTAACACCGCGAGCGATCGACACGCGTTCCAACGCCAGCGGGTTTGAAACATCGGCGCCGCCAGGAGCGCCTGGACCAAGAGTTCACGCGCGGTGCCGGTCTCTAGGTAACCAAACACGTCGTCGAGCGGGAACGAGTGCGTCGGCCCAAGCGACAGCACGATCGAGTCCTCGGTTGCTGCGGTTTGCAGTTCGAAGTCGAAGCCCCGACAGAATCGTTTTCGAAGCGCCAAGCCCCAGGCTCGGTTTATACGCCCGCCAAACGGCGAGTGAATCACCAGTTGCATACCGCCGGCCTCGTCGAAAAAGCGCTCCAACACAAGGGTCTCGCGACTGGGAATGACGGTCAGGACGGTTTTGGTGGCGGCCAGGTACTCCTCGATCTGGCGCGCGGCCTCGGGCGGAATGTTGACGTCCTCGGTGAGCCAGCGGGCGGCGACCCCGGGACCGGCTGCTAGTCGTTCTTCGACATCGGTCCTGAGCCGGCTGACCTCGCACGATAACTCGTCGGTGCGGGCGGGTGCCTCGCCAAGCCAGAACGGGATGTTCGGCGGTTGGCCCTTGGCATCGGCCACCCGGACGCGCCCGGTCTCGATCTTGAGGATCTCCCACGACGTGTTGCCGAGCTGGAAGATGTCGCCGGGCAACGACTCGATCGCGAAGTCCTCGTTGATCGACCCGACCATCACGCCCTCCGGGTCGAGGATCACTTGATAGTCGGAGTTGTCGGGGATGGCTCCGCCCGACGT
>JBDGYV010000046.1:0-16716 GCA_039588915.1 Gemmatimonadota bacterium | reverse complement strand
CTTTGCGGATGTGGATCCGGAAACGCTCAACATCACCGCGGAGACCGTAGCCCAGAAGATCTCGGATCGGACCAGGGCGGTCATCGTCACACATCTTTTCGGAAACCCATGTGACATGGATCCGATCATGAAGTTGGCCACCGAACGCGACATCGCTTTGCTGGAAGATGCAGCTCAGGCGTATCTGGCGGAGTATCGCGGCCGGTACGTAGGAACATTTGGCCAGATCGCGGCTTTTAGTCTGCAGCAAACCAAGCAGATCACGTGTGGCGAAGGCGGCTTTGTGGCTACAGAGTCGGACGGGCTGGCGAGGCGCGCCCGGGTATGGGCTGACAAGGGTTGGAACTATGAATCGGAGGCGCCAGACCATGAGTTCTTGGGTCTCAACTATCGCATGTCAGAGCTTCAAGGAGCGGTCGCCCTAGCCCAGGTCAGAAAGCTCACCGCGATGGTGGATCACCGAGTACGGGTGGCTGAGATACTACGCCAGAGATTGGATGGGGTAGCCGGGGTGCGGCCGGTCCCGGTCTCGGACCACGCGGTTGCCACCTACTGGCGCTTCCCGCTGCTCGTGGATTCCGAAATCGTGCCAGGTGGGCCGGCCGCGTTGGCGAGCGAGCTTAAGTCATTGGGTGTCTGGAGCACTCCCAATTACATCCGCTACCCAGCGTTCATGTGCCGTCAGTTCCGAGAGCGTGTGACGTTCGGGCAGACCGACCACCCGTACTCGTTGCACGGAGACTATCCGCTGGAAAGCCTCGACGACTTTCCAGGTTGCAAAACGGGTTTGGCGAACGTTCTGGTTCTACCCTGGACCGAACGCCACAACGAGACACACGCGGCATTCATCGCGGAACGAATCACCGAAGCGGCAGACCGACTGGTGCGAGACTCGAGTCGCCCGTCGGGACGATCGGGTTGAGCACCGCCGACAAGACCGTGATCGTGATTCCCGTACTCAACGAGAGCGAGGCGATCGATCCGCTTTTCCAGAAGATCCTGACGCTAGTGGAAACAGAGCGTGATATGTACCGCGTGGTCGTTGTCGACGGTGGTTCGACCGACGGCACGCTGGATCGCGTGGTCGAGTTTCAGGGCCGCGTACCCATCGAGATCGTGACTTTGGAGCCGGGCTCGGGACTTGGCGACGCGCTCGATGCTGGACTCACTCGCGCAGTCGACGGAGCGGATGTGGTGGTCACGATGGACGGCGACAACTCGCACGATCCAAGATTGATTGTTGAAATGCTTGATCGAGTACGTGCGGGGCGCGACGTCGTCGTGGCGTCTCGTTTCGCACCGGGTGGTGCCGAGATCGGAGTTGCCTTTCATCGGCGGTTGCTAAGCCACGCGGCAAGTCGATTCCTGCGCACGGTGTTGCCATTCCCACCAGTACGCGACTATTCGAGTGGCTTCCGGGCTTACCGAGCAAAGACGCTGGCCGAGATACGGTCGGTCCGCGGGCGCTTTGTCGCCGAGAGGGGGTTCGCTTGCATGCTGGAGCTTCTTCTCCAGCTCCGCTCGATCGGTGCCCAACCCGACGAGGTTCCGCTCGTTCTTCGCTACGATCACAAGGCTAGCGCCAGTAAGATGGAAGTCCTGCCCACGGTCATGCGGTACCTGTCGCTCATATCAAGACATGTGCTCTCGAGGCGTCGGTCGGAGGTCAAGGCGTGAAGCTGGCGATCATCGGGTGTGGGCGGATCGCGCATGCGCACGCCGTAGCTATAAAGGAGCGCAGCGACTTAAGCTTGGTCGCGGTTGTCGATCCGGTGGAGGAGAAGCGCCAAGAGTTCGCCGAGACCTACGGTGGGCAACCCTGCGACACCATTTCATCGATGTTGGCCGAGGGAACACCCGACGCTGCCTGCCTCTGCACGCCGCCGGCGACACATCACGAGGGCGCCTCCCAGTTGCTCGAAGCCGGGGTCCACGTGCTGTGCGAGAAACCGCTGGCGATCTCCAGTGAAGAGGCTCAATCGATGGTATCCCAAGCGGGTCACGTCAACCGGGTGCTCATGGTGTCATCAAAGTTCCGGTTCGTCGAAGATCTTTGGGAGGCCCGGCGTCGAATCGAATCGGGCGAGATCGGTCATCTAGTTCACGTCGAGGTGTCGTTCTGTTCGCGCTTGCCACTGGTCGATACCTGGCACACAGAACCCAAGCTGTCAGGCGGCGGCGTGGTTATGGATAATGGACCGCATGCCTACGATGTGCTGTCTGTCCTGACCGGGGATCGTGGACCCCGAGTCGTCGGGGCTGCATTCGGATCGCAGGTGGCCAACGATCGCGTTGAAGAGACCGCGGAGATCGTTTTTCGCGTTTCTGACGGCCCGCTCGGAAGGGTCGCGCTGTCGTGGGTCTATAACAGCGCGACCCTCGACTATGTCCACGTTCGCGGGAATCGCGGCGAGCTCCGAATCGCATGGGACGGTGGGTGGATTCGCTGTGAGGGAGGCGAGTGGGAGCGATTTGGCAGCGGTTATGACAAAGGTGATGCGTTCAGGCGAATGCTAGATCGCTTTGTCACGAGCGTGCGCGACGAGGTGGAGCCGGAGCCTCTCGATCGGGCGCTGGCCGCGGTGGCGTTTGTTGAAGCCGCATATCGGGCGGCGTCCCTCCAATAGCGTCGTCATCTAGTTGCGCGCCATCGGGTAGTGTGATGCGTTTGTACCACACGTCGTTGACGCGTTACGTATATGTAGGCTGAGCGTTTCGACTTTGGGTCATCGAGCGATTTCTTCCGGGACCTCGCCATAGTTCGGGCTAGATCGGAGCTCTAATTTTCCGCGGGCGAGATGGCCTGCTTATTGCTATAACCACCCTGGCCAGTAGGCATCCGGCTGTCCCCGTAGGTCGGGTGCTGAACGAGAGTACGAAGATACCCGGATGACGATCCGCCATCCGCGTCACCTTGCGATGAGGACCGAGGTGGGACCGTGTCGGAACAAAGGGTCGTAGTCAGCTTCGGAACCCGACCGGAGGCGATCAAGATGGCGCCGGTCTATCGTGCCCTGGAACGGGTTCCAGGCATAGACCCGTTACTTCTAGTAACCGGTCAGCACCAGGAGCAGCTCGACCAAGCGCTATCGATCTTTGGCCTCACCGCTTCCGCCAACCTCCGGGTCATGACAGCGCGACAGCAGCTTCCCGAACTAGTCCAAAGGATTCTGCCCGAAGCGGCTCGACACCTCAGAGAGATGCGCGCGACCTACGTGTTGGTGCAGGGCGATACGCTGTCGACCTTCGCGATCGCCTGGGCTGCATTCCTCGAGCGCATTCCAGTTGGGCACGTTGAGGCTGGGTTGCGGAGCTACGACGCGAGCGAACCTTTCCCCGAAGAGGCGAATCGCTGTTTGACAGCGGTCGTCGCCGATCTTCATTTTGCTCCCACGGGTTTGGCACGCGAGAACTTGCTGCGTGAGGGCAAGAAGTCGGAGTCGATCTTCGTCACCGGTCAGACAGGTGTTGACGCTTTGCTGTTCGCCGCTGGACAGGGGGCGCTGCCCGATGAACTACCTCCCGGACCGTACGTCACGATTACAATGCATCGACGTGGGAACTGGCCCCGCTTGGCGGAGCTAGCGGGAGTCATGCGCCGCGCCGCACACCGCCATCCGGACGTTACATTTGTCTATCCGGTCCACTTGAACCCAGTCGTTCGTGAGGCGGTGTGGCCGGTCCTGGCTGATGTTGAGAACGTCTTCCTGCTCGACCCGCTCGAGTACAGCTCGATGGTCGCCCTGATGGAGGCCAGTCGACTCATCATCACCGATTCAGGTGGGCTTCAAGAGGAGGGGACCACGCTCGGCGTGCCGGTAATGATCGTTCGGAACGTGACCGAGCGCCCCGAAGGGATCGAGCGGGGTACCCTTCTCCTGGTGGGAACCGATAGCGAGGGGCTCCTGGAGACGATTTCGGTCGCTCTAACAGCCGGGGACCAATCGGTAGGCCGGATACCGTTGTCGATGAATCCGTATGGGGACGGGCACGCATCGGAACGGGTCGCTAGAGCAGTCGCGTGGCGTCTCGGTTTGGGGTCCCGACCGGCTGACTGGGACGGCCCCGAGTTGGCCGAAGCGGTTGAGCCAAGGAGCCGTCTCCACGTTTGACGGACCCCCTCGGATCGAGTAAGATTCTGGGGCCTCGGTGGTTTCGCCGAGGCCGTTTTGCAAAGAAGCAGAAGCCCACGGCTTCTCGCCTGACGGACGCCGCTGGCTGTTCGCAGGTACGGGAACGCGACGCCGACGCGCCCGCTAGCGGTGGTCGGCGCGGCGTTTTAGTGGGCGGGCTCCTGCATCGACAGGTAGTCCGCCTTTGCGTTTCCGAGCGATGCGGCTGGCTAGCGTTCACTCGTCACTAGCGGAGGAGGTTCTTATCAGCAAAAGCGAGACGCGGATCAATCAGCAGATCCGCTTTTCACCGATTCGGCTCATCGATCAAGATGGTGAGCAGGTCGGGGTGGTTCCGATCGAGGAGGCACAAGAGGCAGCTCGCTCCCAAGGCCTGGATTTGGTAGAAGTGTCCCCCAGTGCAAGGCCGCCGGTCTGCCGGATCATGGACTACGGCCGTTACAAGTATGAACAGGCGAAAGCCGAACGGGAGGCGCGCAAGAAACAGCACGTCACCCAGATGAAAGAGATCAAGATGCGGCCCAACATCGAGGAGCACGATTTCGATTTCAAGACGCGCCACATCAAGCGTTTCCTCGATGATCGCAACAAGGTGAAGGTCACGATCATGTTTCGAGGTCGAGAGATGGCCCATACCGAGAACGGCAGGGAAGTACTCAATGATGTGGTTCAGGAGATCGGGGATTTGGCCATCGTCGAACACCAAGCTCGTCTCGAAGGGCGAAACATGTTCATGATCCTGGCGCCCAACACCAAGAGCACTTCAGATACGAAGGACTAGCGCCTCGTAAAAGGAGGCATGTATGCCGAAGATGAAGTCCAATCGCGGAGCGGCGAAGAGATTTCGCAAAACCGCCAAGGGCAAGATCAAAAGGAAACAAGGTCACCTGCGCCACATTCTCACGAAGAAATCGAGAAAGCGGAAGCGGCAGCTGAGGAAGTCGGGTTTCGTGAGTCGCGCGGACACGGCGAGAATCAAACGGTTGCTTTCTTCATAGGAGGAAACGATGCCGCGCACAAGCAATAGCAGCCGGGGTAACAAGCGCAGGAAGAAGATCCTGAAGCAAGCTCGTGGTTATCGCGGAGGCCGCGGCCGACTCTACATGTCGGCGAAAGAGACTGTGGAGCGGGGCTTGCGCTACGCCTACCGCGATCGCAGGGACAGGAAGCGGCAGTTCCGCAAACTCTGGATCACGCGGATCAACGCCGCTGCCAGAGAGAATGGATTGTCGTACTCGCGTTTCATCTACGGCCTGAAGTCAGCCGAGATCGAGATTGACCGTAAGATGCTGGCCGATCTAGCGATCAACGATCCCGACGGCTTCGCGGAGCTGGCTTCGGCCGCCAAGGCCCACCTCTAGCAAATCCGGCAGTGACGCATGTCGAGTGGGTTGTCTGAGCGCCTGGAGGCGATCCAGCGCGAGATCGCTCGGGAACTCGAGCAGGCGGTAGACCTGGCTGAGATCGAGGCGATCCGCGTTCGGACGCTGGGTCGAAAGGGCCTACTGACAGCCGAGGCAAAGGCGATCGGGGCGCTTGCCGCCGAAGATCGGCCGGCGGCCGGTGATCTCGTCAATCAATTCAAGTCCAAACTCGAGTCGGCGATCGCCGGACGCGAGAAGGCGTTGGGGGAGGAGGCGCTCGGTAGTCGGCTCGATGCCGAGGCGCAGGACGTCACCCTACCCGGGCGCAGAAGAGGGTTGGGCACCCGCCACCCACTGACGATCGTAACCGAAGATCTGTTGGCGATCTTCCGCCGCATGGGTTTTGATGTCGCGCGCGGACCCGAGGTCGAGACTACCTGGTACAACTTCGAGGCTTTGAACATCCCTGAGGGCCATCCGGCGCGAGAGGAAATGGATACTATCTACCTCAGCGATGAGCAGGTCCTGCGAACCCACACTTCGCCGGTCCAGATCCGAACGATGGAGGAACAGGAACCACCGGTTCGTGTCGTTTGCCCCGGCCGCGTGTTCCGTAGCGACACTCCCGACGCTTCCCACTCTCCATACTTCCACCAGATCGAGGGGTTATGGGTCGAGGAGGGGATCGCGATGAGCCACCTCAAGTGGGCGCTCACTGAGTATGCGCGCGAGTTCTTCGGGCCGAGTGCAGAGCTCCGCTTTCGACCATCTTACTTCCCGTTCACCGAACCATCAGCGGAGCTCGATCTAGGCTGTCTGTTCTGCGACGGCGAAGGCTGCCGCGTGTGCAAGCAAACGGGTTGGCTCGAGTTACTCGGGTGCGGGATGGTTCATCCAGCGGTGCTGGAGGGCGTCGGCTACGACAGCGAGCGCTACACTGGGTTCGCTTGGGGGATGGGCATCGAGCGACACGCGATGCTCAAGTATGGCGTGCCGGACATTCGCATGTTTTTCGAGAACGATCTTCGCTTCCTGCACCAGTTTGTTGGTCGATGAACGTCTCATTCCGCTGGCTGTCCCAGTTTTTCGAGGACGGGGTCTTAGACGAGATCGGACCGGCTGGATTGGCGGAACGCCTGACCGATCAGGGGCTGGCTGTCGACGAGCTGCGCCCGGCGTTCGGTCCGTTTTCCGGCGTCGTTCTGGCGAAGGTGCTCGATGCGAGACCACACCCGGACGCCGATCGATTGACACTCTGTACGGTTCACGCCGGCGATGGCAGCCGACAAGTGGTTTGCGGAGCCCCGAACGTCGAGGTCGGCGCTCTCTACGGCTACGCTCAAGTGGGGGCCGTGCTACCCGGTGGAAACAAGATTCGGCGCGCGAAGATCCGCGGCGTAGAATCGGATGGGATGTTGTGTTCTGCGCCAGAGTTGGGGCTCGACGCACTCGGGTCAGCCGAGGGGATATGGGCGGTGCCGTACGCCGAGGAAGAGGATCTCGGCCGGGACTTGCGCCAGGCTCTAGAGCTCGACGACACCATTTTTGTTATCGACGTGACGTCGAACCGCGGTGATGCGTTCAGCCATCTCGGTATCGCGCGTGAAATGCAATGGATAGTGGGCGAGAAGTTGCAGTTGCCTCGCCTCGATCTGAGCGAGGCCGGTCGGTCAGCGCACGAGTTGGCCAGCGTAGATGTAGAGGATCGGACCGGTTGTCCTCGCTATTTGGGTCGGGTGATCGACGAAGTATCGATTGGCCCCAGCCCAGGCTGGCTACAGATCCGATTGCTCGCGCTCGATCAACGACCAGTCAACAACGTCGTCGACGTGACCAACTATGTGATGCTCGAAGTTGGTCAGCCGTTGCACGCGTTCGATCTCGATCGAATTGCGAACGGGCAGATCGTGGTGCGATGCGCGCGCGAGGGTGAACAAATGGAAACACTCGATGGCGAGAAGCGGTTGCTCACCGCGGAGATGACGATGATTACTGACGCGCACGACGCGATCGCCATCGGTGGTGTGATGGGTGGCCGCGACAGCGAGGTCAGCTCCGCCACGGCCACGATATTCCTAGAGGGCGCGCATTTTGATCCCCAGCGGGTCGGGCGAACGGCACGGCGGCTTGGGATGGTCAGCGAGGCCTCGACACGCTTCGCACGCGGCGTCGATCCAGAGATCACTGGCTGGGCGATCGACCGCGCAGCCGGGATGATCGCTCAGTTCGCGGGTGGGTCCGTGGCGCCGGGCGTTGTGGGCGCCGGAGCGAACGCGAAACTCGCGACGCCTGACGTCGGCCTGCTCACTCTACGCGAGGAGAGGGTCGCGACGCTTGTCGGGTACACGATCCCTGTTCCCAAGGCCAGGCGAGCACTCGAGTCGTTGGGGTTCAACACCGAAAACGAAGCCGACGGAGCGGTCTCCGTAAAGGTGCCAACCTGGCGTTTCGATGTTGCCCGTGAGGTCGATCTGATCGAGGAGATCGCCCGCGTAACAGGCTACTCGCGGATTCCGGTGGAAGCGTTGCCGGCGCCGCCGGTAGCACCCGAGCCGACGGGTGATGAGCGGCGAGCCAAGCGCGTGCGTGACACGCTGCGAGCGGCGGGTTTTGACGAGGCGCAGACGCCATCGTTTGTCGATTCGGCCACGTTGGCAACCTTCGAGCTACTTGATAACTTGGTTGAGATCAAGAATCCTATATCAAAGAGCCAAAGGTTCTTGAGACCATATGTTTTTACCACGCTGGGAGGTGCTGTGGCGTACAACCTGAACCGCCAGGCCAATCGCGTGAAGCTGTTTGAGATCGGCCACACCTTTGATCGCGGCGATGTGCGGGAAGGAGCATCGTTGCGGGAGCGACGCCGGGTGGCGATGGCTGCTGCCGGCCAGCGAGGGTCGCTCGATTGGAGTGCGACCGATCTCATCGAGTACGACCTCTTTGACCTGAAGGGCGATGTTGAGGAGCTTCTCGTTCAGTTCGGGTTGAGCAATTGTGTCGTTGATAATGGTGCGAGGCGGTTCCTTCATCCCGGCCGGCAAGGCGAGGTCAAGGATCCCGGTGGGAACATGATCGGGTTTATTGGCGAGCTTCACCCCGCGGTGACCGCTTCCTGGGGTCTCGCTTCCAAGGTGTTCGTCGCTGAGCTTGGATTGGACGCTCTGCCCACGGACGATGGTAGTCTCTCGGTAACCGACGTTCCGAGGGAGCCGGCGATCGCCCGTGACTTGGCGCTGGTCGTGCCGGATGGCGATACAGCCCGCGTGGTTGTGGACGCCGTACGATCGGTGGGGCTGGAAGATCTCGAGCGAGTAGAGGTGTTTGATCGTTATCTGGGAGTGCAACTGGATCGTGGGTACTACAGCCTAGGGGTCCGGCTTACGTTTCGGGCGGATCGGACATTGACCGACGATGAAGTCGATGAGCAGGTTGACCACCTGATGGCTCATCTGCTGGAAGAAAGGGGCTACCGGCAACGGTGAAACAGACACAAACAGGCGATGGAGTTGCGGACTCCGACCTGATCAACGCGGTGGCCGGACTCGAGCGCAAGGTTAAGTTGCTTCTTTCCCGGCACACGGAGTTGGCAGAGCAGTACAACGAGGCAGTGGCCGCCAGCGAGCGGCTCGGTGCCGGGCTCGATCCGGCGGTGCTTGAGGAGCGCGTCCGAGTATTGGAAACCGAGCGTGACCGCCTTTCCAAACACGCCGCCTTTCTCGAAGGCAAGATACGTGAGTTGCTTACGCGCGTTCGTTACGCGGTAGACGCATGACCGATCAGACAACGACAGACGCCGTCAGGGTAACGGTGCTCGACGAGCCGTTTCGGATCCGATCCGAAGCTGACGAGGAGTACACCCAGCGAGTGGCCGCACACGTTGATGCCGTGCTGCGCGAATTGCGCAGGGCCGCACCGACGCTGGAGCCCTTCCAAGCGGCCGTGCTCGGAGCGATGGAGATTTCCGATGAGCTCTTTCGCGCTCGAGAGGACTTGGCCGAAATCGGCGGCGATCTGGTCGAACGGATTCGGCGTGTCGAAGACGCGATCGATGCGTGCCTCGAGGGTGGAGCAACGGATTAGGGAAGGAGGCCGATCGGCGCTGACGATAGGACCGGCGTTGGGCAAAGACCCCGCGCGCGGACTGCTTGAGAGACTCATTTTTTGAGCCAACGCGTTCTCGCAGGGAGCCTCGCTCCATCGGACGATCACACGCCTCGAGAGAGGAAGTGAGACTCGGGTGGGGAGGTTGCCCACTCGTTTTTTGAGGGCGTCAAAAAATCCTCTCGGGTGGATCTGCGGCGGGGTCTTTGCCCACGCGGTCGATCATCGCTCAACCGCGCCGAATCAGGGTCGGTGAAGATACTCCACGTTGCCGATATCTTCGGGCGACCCGGCCGGCGAGCCTTTGCCTTGGGGGTCGCGCGGGTTCGGGCTGCCGATCCAGGGTGCTTCGTCGTTGCCAATGGCGAGAACGCGGCCGGGGGATTCGGGATCACCCCGGGTGTTGCCCGCGAGTTGTTCGAGGCGGGTGCTGACGTGATCACGACCGGTAACCACGTCTGGGACCACCGAGAGGTGTATCCGTTCCTTGACACCGAACAACGCCTGCTGAGGCCTGACAACTACCCTCGCTCCAATCCGGGTCGTGGAGTGTGGACGGGCGCGATGGGGTCCATGATTGGCGCGGTGTTGAATCTCCAGGGTAGAGTCTTCATGAAGGCGATCGATTGTCCATTTCGACGGCTTGACACCCTGCTCGAGCGGGACGATGTGTGTCGTGCCCGAGCCATCGTGGTCGACTTTCACGCTGAAGCGACGGCCGAGAAAATCGCGTTTGGCCGATACGCAGACGGTCGCGTCGCGGCTGTGATCGGGACTCACACGCACGTCCCATCAGCGGACGCACGTTTGCTGTCTGGAGGAACCGCGTTTGTGACGGATGTCGGGATGACGGGTCCTCATGCCGGTGTAATCGGGGTTAGAGCCGAGGGTGCGATTGAGAGGTTTCTGACACAAACGCCCAATCGGTTCGAGGTGGCTAAGGACGAGGTTCGATTTCAGGCTGTCGTGGTCGAGATCAACGCTGAGACCGGTCAGGCGCGATCGATCGAACAGATCGATTGGCCTGTCGACCAGATTGAGGAGTCCGTAGAGTGAATCCGTTCGTGCGCGGGCCAGTGGGGTGGGTCGAGGTTATCTGTGGACCCATGTTCAGTGGTAAGTCCGAGGAGTTGATTCGGCGTATCCGACGTGCGCAGATAGCGCGTCAACGCGTCCAAGTTTTCAAGCCGTTGATCGACGATCGGTATTCCGAGGACGAGATTGTGAGTCACTCCGAGATGCGGATCGATGCGGTGCGAGTCGCGCCTGCGCGCGAAATCCTGGCCAGAGTGGATCCGCGCACACAGGTGGTTGGGATCGATGAAGCGCAGTTCTTTGAGCAACAACTAGTTGAAGTAGTCGACAGATTGGCGAACATGGGGAAGCGCGTGATCGTAGCCGGGCTCGATCAGGATTTCATGGGGCGTGCGTTCGACCCGATACCCCAGCTGTTGGCCAAGGCCGAGGAGATCACCAAGACCCTCGCTATCTGTGTACAGTGCGGGAATCCAGCCAACTACACGCAGCGCCTGGTTCCCTCCGAGGAGACGATCGTTGTCGGAGGGGCTAGCAAGTACGAGGCTCGTTGCCGACAGTGCTTCGAGCCGCGCCTGGCCCAAGCCGAACTGTCCTTGAAACACGCGGCAGACGAGAAAGGTCACGGTTCAGATCAATGACCGCACAGCTAATTGACGGAAAGGCGTTGGCGGCTCGGGTACGCGGGGAGATCGCGACCGCCGCCGAGCGTTTGGCGAACGACACCGGGATCAGACCCGGTTTATCAGCGGTGCTGGTCGGGGACGACCCGGCGTCAGCCACCTACGTGCGGATGAAGGGGAAGGCGTGTGACGAGGTCGGATTCGAGTCGCATATCGTGCGCATGCCTGGTACATCGACGCAGGACGAGCTACTGGAACAGGTAGCCCAGCTTAATGCTGACCCGGAGATACACGGCATCCTCGTTCAGTTGCCCCTGCCATCGCAGATCGATCCCGACGCGATTACGCTGGCGATCTCGCCGTCAAAGGACGTCGACGGGTTCCATCCGACGAACGTGGGTCGGCTCGTCGCCGGCGACCTGGAGACTGGATTCGTATCCGCTACGCCGGCAGGTATCATGAAACTGATCGCTGAAGCTGGAATTGATCCGGTGGGTCGCGAAGCGGTCATCGTCGGCCGCAGCGACATCGTCGGCAAGCCAACAGCGCTCTTGCTGATGCACGCTCATGCCACCATAACCGTGTGTCACAGTCGGACCCCGGACCTGGCAGCTCACACGCGGCGTGCTGACATCCTGGTTGCCGCTGTGGGCAGCCCGAACACGGTGCGTGGAGATATGGTAAAGCCCGGCGCTACCGTGATCGACGTCGGAACAAACCGCGTACCTCGGGAGAACGGCGATGGTCATCGGCTGGTCGGAGATGTCGATCATGCGTCCGTTGCGGACGTCGCGGCTTGGCTGACTCCGGTGCCGGGTGGCGTGGGTCCAATGACGATCGCGATGCTCCTCGCGAATACGTTGAAGGCAGCCGAGCGCACTGCTGCTTCGTCGTCGTGATAGCTCAGCTCGAACCAGGATCTGTCCTAACCGTCAGCCAGCTTCTCCTGAAAGCGACCAATGCGTTGGTGGCGGAGCTCGGATCCGTGGCGGTAGAGGGCGAGGTCTCCTCGTTGCACCATGCCGGCAAGTCGGGCCACATGTATTGGACCCTGAAGGATGCGACGAGTGAAGTGCGCTGCGTCATGTTTCGGAGCGACAATCAACGACTCGACTTCCCGATGGTTGACGGAACGCACGTCGTGGTCGTGGCGCGACCCACGATCTATCCCAGTCGGGGACAGTTCCAGCTTCAGATCACGCAGGTCCTCCCGCGTGGCAGGGGCGAGCTCCACCTTCAGTTCGAGGCGTTGCGAAAGAAACTGGCGGCGGAGGGTTTGTTCGGTGCGGAACGCAAGCGCGACCTCCCGTTTTGGCCACAGCGGATTGGCGTCGTCACATCGGCAGAGGGAGCTGCGGTTCGTGACATCATCAGCGTCATCCATCGTCGGGCGCCGGCGACGCGGATCTTGCTAAAACCGGTGCCAGTTCAGGGCCGCGAGGCGGCACCGGAGATCGCTCGGGCGATCGAGTGGTTCTCGGTTCAGGGGGAGGCCGAGGTAGTCATCGTCGGGCGCGGAGGTGGGTCGCTGGAGGACCTCTGGGCGTTCAACGAGGAGGTCGTCGTCCGTGCAATCGCCGCGAGCGCGGTTCCGATCGTTAGCGCGGTCGGTCACGAGAGCGATACCACGCTCTCGGACTTCGCGGCGGATCTGCGGGCGCCGACTCCGTCGGTTGCCGCCGAACGCGTTGTGCCGGAGACGCGCGAGATTGACATCGCTCTCGAGCAATGGCTCAAACGGTTGGCACGGGGAATGGAAAGGCAGCGCAGGCGACGCATCGACGAAGCGCTGGCGCCAATTCGTCGTTACGGATTCCGGAGGGTTCGTGACCGCTTTTTCGAAACACGGCAACGGTGGGATGACAGCTTAGGTGCGATCGTACAACCGGTAGCCGAGCGTACGCAGCGAGCCGTCGAGAGCCTCGACCAAGGGTGCGACCGAATGCCTTTGCCGATGAGGTTGCAGATAAAAGAGGCCGCAACCCGCCTTGGTCATTTGGACGAGCGGCTTAGAGCGGCGAGCCCACTGGCGATCCTCGAACGCGGCTACGCGGTGGTGGCTTCCGCTGATGGCGCCCTCGTTCGGGATGCTGCTGCCGTCAGCAGTGGCGACGAGATCGGCGTCAGGCTAGCCCGTGGAGGCCTGTTGGCTACGGTCGCGAGGAGTATGCCGGTGGCGGAAATGGAGGTCGGTGAATGACCCAGATCCCGATCGAGGACGAGGCAACGAGCCCCGGAGAGGACAGTCTCCCGATCGAGGAACAGCTAAAACGTCTCGACGCCATCGTTCAGAAGCTGGAGAGCGAGGCAGTGTCGCTGGACGAATCCATTGCCCTATTCGAAGAGGGGGTCGGGTTGGCGGTCCAGATTCGGCGCCGATTGGAAGTCAGCGAGGGGCGAATCCGGGAGATCGTCGAGAGATCTGGCGGGTTGTTCTCGCTCGAAGACTTCGATCTCTAGTGTCGCCCAAGTTGCGGCAGGTTTGAATCGCGTCGAGCAATTTGTCGCTGCCGAGCGGCCGGCGCTCGAGACGGCGATCCGAGATCTGATAGAGCCGCTGGGACCTCCGCTGGGCGCGGCCGCCGCGTATGCCGTTGGCGCCGGCGGCAAGCGAATCCGGCCGTTGCTCACCGTGGCCGCGTACGAAGCTGCAGTGGAAAGCCAACACCGAGTCGGCGACAACGGTAACCGAACCCAGCTTTACCGAATCGCAGCCGCCATCGAGTTGATTCATACGTACTCGCTCATCCACGATGACTTGCCGTGTATGGACGACGATGCGCTCCGGCGTGGGTTGCCCACCACGCACCGCGTGTACGGGACCACGGTCGCGACTGCCACCGGAGCAGCGCTGCAGCAGATCGCGTTTTTGGCTCTCGGCGAAGCTGCCGGATCGGCGCCAGTCTTAGCCGCCCGGTTGCCGTCACTTGTTCGACGCCTTGCGGTTGCGGTCGGGGGCGAGGGGATGGCTGGGGGGCAGGTTCTCGACTTGGAAGCCGAGGGCCGGGCGCTGGACGCAGCGGGAGTGGAGGCGATCCACCGGGCCAAGACCGCCGCTCTCATCTCGTCCGCTTGTGCGCTTGGGGGGCTGACCGCCGGCGCCACCTCGGAAGCGGTCAGGGCCCTTGGTTCCTACGGCGCGCAACTCGGGCTCGCCTTCCAGATCGTGGACGACCTACTCGACGTCACCGGCGATCCCGTTGACACCGGCAAAGCGGTCGGGGCCGATCAAGCGCGCGCCAAGGCCACGTATCCAGCTGTCCACGGTGTTGATGGAACCCAGGCGCAGGCTCGCTTAGCCGGTGATGCGGCCCTTCAAGAGCTAGCCCAGCTCCCTGGCGACACATCGGTTCTGGTGGGTATGGTCGACTTCGTGCTCGATCGTCTGCACTAGTGAGCGCCAGCGCCAGGACTCTTTTGCCGGTACCGGTCGGCGAGCATTAGTTTTCGAAACAACCGCCTATGTCACGAATCCTCGACCGCATTTCCGACCCCGACGACCTCAACGGTCTGTCGCGAGAAGCGCTCCATCAGCTCAGCGACGAAGTCCGTCAGCGCGTCCTCGAGATCGTCGCCAATCGTGGCGGCCACCTGGGAGCGCCGCTGGGAGTCGTCGAGCTGTCGGTCGCGCTTCACTACGTGTACGACAGCCCGACTGACAAGATCATCTGGGACGTCGGGCACCAGTGCTATCCGCACAAGATCTTGACCGGTCGAAACGCAGACATGGACCGCCTCCGACAGGTCGACGGGCCATCCGGGTTCTGCCGCATCTCAGAGAGCCCACACGACATTTTTGGAGCCGGTCACGCTTCCACATCGATTTCGGCGGCACTCGGGATGGCAACTGCTCGCGATCTGGCCGGTGACGACTTCAAGGTCGTGACCGTTACCGGGGACGGGGCGATGACCGCGGGTCTCGCCTACGAAGGACTCAATAACGCGGGTGCGTCAGAACGCGACTTCTTGGTCATTCTCAACGACAACAAGATGTCGATCGCGCCCAACCTGGGAGCGATGCACAACTACCTGACCGGGATCCTCACAAATCCTCTCTACAACCGCATTCGAGGCGAGATTTGGGATCTCACAGGTAAGATTCCCAAGGTAGCGGATGAAGTCCGGGGTTTTGCGCATCGTATGGAGGAGAGCATCAAGGGCTTGGTAACTCCTGGGATACTGTTCGAGGAGTTGGGGTTCCGGTACTTCGGACCGATCAACGGCCACGATTTGGACGAGTTGATCGACACCCTGGAGCGGATAAAGGACCTGCCCGGCCCGCGGTTGCTCCACATTCTCACCGTGAAGGGCAAGGGGTACTCCTTCGCCGAAGCCGACCAATGGAAGTATCACGGTGTGGGAGCGATCAATCTGGAATCGGGCAAGGTCGAGGGACCTTCATCTCCACCCAAATGGACAAAGGTGCTCTCGAACGCGTTGGTCGAAGTTGGCCGGCGGAACGAGAAGGTCGTTGCGATCACCGCTGCGATGCCCGATGGAACCGGGGTCCAGGGTTTCCTGGAGGAGTTCCCAGAACGTGGTTTTGACGTCGGAATCGCTGAGCAGCACGCGGTGACGTTTGCCGCCGGCCTCGCGCGGGAGGGATTCGTCCCCGTGTGCGCCATCTATTCGACGTTTCTGCAGCGTGCCTTCGATCAAATCGTTCACGACGTGTGCATCCAGAATCTGCCGGTGGTGTTTGTGCTGGATCGCGGGGGTTTGGTGGGTGAAGACGGTCCGACACATATGGGAGCCTACGATGTGGCATACCTCTCGGTGCTCCCGAACATGGTCATAGCCGCGCCTATGGACGAGCACGAGTTGCAGGATCTTCTCTACACCGCGGTAAAGCAGCGCGAGCACCCGTTCGCGTTGCGTTATCCACGTGATTCGATCGCAGCAGGCGTGGATCTCACGCGCACCGAGTTCACCTTCCTCCCGATTGGAAAATGGGAGACCATTCGTTCTGGCGAGGACGTGTGCATTCTTGCGGTAGGCACGATGGTCAAACCTGCGCTTGCTGCTGCCGAGGAACTGGCCGCCGACGGTCTCGAGGCCGAGGTCATCAACTGCCGCTACTTGAAACCGATGGACGAAGACCTCCTGGCTCAGCTGGGACAGCGTTTCTCGCGCTTTGTAACGGTTGAGGAGAGCGCTCTTTGGAGCGGGTTTGGCAGTAACGTCGGCGCCCACTTCGCCGCCCGCAGCACCTACCCAGAGATCCGTTCGCTGGGATTGCCCGACCGCGTTATCGAGCACGCCCCGCGCAAACTACAGCTGGAGCAGTGCGGGCTGACGCCGGCGTCGATCCGTGACGCGGTGTTGGCCGTGGAGCGCGCGCCAGCCGGCTCGTAGACATCGGCTAGTGGCGTCCCGCGCGGCGATCGTCGCGAACCCCGCCCGAACGGGGGTGCCCGAAGCACTCGCTACCCTCATCGACGGTCTCCAGGCGCGTGGCTG
>JBDGYV010000045.1:0-32398 GCA_039588915.1 Gemmatimonadota bacterium | reverse complement strand
GCGTCGTCGCCGATTCGCTCGGTCAACTCGGCCCCGGTCACCGGTTCTCCGTTGATGCCGATCGAGCCGTTCGCCAACTCGATCGACTGGACGTGGTGCAACTTCCTGCGCCGCGGATCCCGCGGTCGCCTGCGCCAGGCTGGTCGGAGCGAAGCTCAACATGAGCAACGTTCCAAGCGTCAGGGCGCGCCAGAGATTCGTCGACGCGTTCATCACCATGTTCTCCTCTCAAAAATCAACAGACGATTCAAACTATAGAGCGCGGAGGCACCGATCAGCGTGCTCGCCAGGAGCAGCGATGCGACCTCGGGCGTCACCACTGCGACCTGGAACGCGGTTCCGATCCGAGCCAAGAGCCCCCAGAGTGCGAGCCCCGCGGCGAGCCACTCGCCGATCCAAACCAAGCCGTCGGCGCCGGTTCTCAAGACCTCGCCAAAGCTCGGCGCGTCGAGCGGCAACAACCGCACGAGCGGCAGCAGCCCAGCGGCCATGCCGATCAGCGTCACGGAGGCGACGATCGCCGCCTTCCACCACCATGCACCAAACGCCAAGAGCGGCGCCGGTGCCGGCTCGATCGCCCACAGCACCCGCTCGGCAAAGCCGGCCGACGGCCCCAGCCGAGGCGTCGTAGCGAGCAACGCTCCGAACGCGTCCTCGGCCCGGCGCTCGTCGCCCGTGGCCTCAGCTGCGAGCCAGCGCTTCAGATCGGTCTGGAGTCTCCGCATCATCTTCATTCTCCTATCATGCCCTACGCCGGGCCGGGGAGATGGGTTTCAGTCACGGCTGGGAGGCTTGAATCGGGCCCTGTGGGGCCCCAACCGCCCGCTGACAACTCGCCCGCCAGTTCCTTCCGTGCCCGGTGCAGGTAGGTCTTTACCGTACCCAGGGGCAACTCCATGATTTCGGCGATCTCCTCGTACGCCAGCCCTTCCTGGTGACGCAACACCATCACCTCGCGGTACTCGGGCCGAAGACGATCGATCGCCGTCGACAGGGCTGCCGCAAGATCAGCCTGCAGCATCGAGTCAAGTGGCGACCCCGCGCTGAGATCTGGCGTCGTCGACGCGTAATCGAGTTCATCCTCACGGCCGGTCTCCAATGAAACGGTGTCGATTGCGCGGCGGCGCAGGTGGTCGATAGCGGTGTTGTGGGCGATCTTGAACAACCAGTTTGAGAACTTTCCCTGTTCTGGCTGATACGTGTCGAGACGGCTGAACGCCTTAACAAACGCGTCCTGCGAGAGGTCCTCGGCCAACCCATGATCGTGCACCATCCGGGCAACGAGGTTGAACACGGGGCGCTCGAAGCGATGCACAATTTCCCTAAACGCGCTCTGCGACCCCGAGAGCGCCTCGACCACGAGTTGCTCATCCGCTATGCCCACTTACACCCAATACGGAGCGTTTGGCTCACCGGTTTCGCCTTTGGAACCTGATCGCGCCGAGGCGACTCAAGTGCGATCGATGTTCGACTCGATCGCCCCGCGCTACGACTTGTTCAACGATCTGCTGTCGGTCGGTATCCACCGATTTTGGCGGGCCGACGCGATCGACAGTTTGGCGCCAGTGCCGGGTCATCGCTATCTGGATCTGTGCGCCGGTACTCTCGACCTCGCCCGCGCGATCACCACCCGCGCCCCGGGAGCGATCGCCGTCGGCGCCGACTTCTCGCTGCCGATGCTTGAGCGGGGTGCACGAAAGCTGAATCACCGTGAGGCAGTGTTCTCGGTGGCCGCCGATGCGCTCGCGCTGCCCGTAGCCAACCGTGTCTTCGCTGGTTGTACGATCGGCTTCGGGCTGCGCAACCTGGTCGACTACGCGGCCGGGTTGTCGGAGATGCGCCGTGTCCTCGAGCCTGGAGGGAGACTGGTCGTGCTCGAGTTCACGACGCCGCCCGGCAAGCTCTTTCGCACCCTCTATCACAGCTACTTTCACCACCTCCTGCCGCACGCCGGGGCGCTCATTTCGGGCGACCCCGACGCCGCCCGCTACTTGCCCAACTCGGTCACCGACTTCCCTGACTGCGAGGCTCTGTCCGATATGCTAACCAACGTCGGCTTTTCGCGCGTCCGCTATCGCCTGCTCAGCGGCGGAATCGCCGCCCTCCATACCGGGGTCAGGGAATAGGGTGGCCGCGGTGCGCAAGAGACCGATTCACCTGATCGGCGTGCCGATCGATCTTGGCGCCAGCCGGCGTGGCGTCGACATGGGACCCTCCGCGCTGCGGATCGCCGGGTTGCGCGGGCGGCTGATCCGGCTCGGATACGATGTCACCGACACCGGCGACGTGCCGGTCACGATCCCCGAATCGGCCGATGCCGGTTCCGAGCAGGCGCGTTTCAGGGACGAGATCACCGCGACCAATAAGGCGCTTGCCGAACGAGTCCAGGCGTCACTCGAAGCCGGCGCTTTACCGATCGTGCTCGGCGGTGACCACTCGCTCTCGATCGGCTCGATCGCCGGCGCTGCATCGTGGGCGGCGCGCGAAGGTGACGACTTGGGATTGTTATGGTTCGACGCTCACGCCGACATGAACACCACTGAAACAACGATCAGCGGTAACATCCACGGCATGGGGCTGGCCGCATCGCTGGGATACGGTGACCCGGTGTTGACCGAGCTAGGCGGGCTGACCCCCAAGGTGAGACCCGACAAAGTCGCGTTAATCGGTGCGCGCGACGTCGATCCCGGCGAGCGAGAGATGGTGCGCGAATCGGGAATCCGCGTATTCACAATGCGCGAGATCGATGAAAAGGGGATCGTCCGCGTGCTCGAGGAGGCGATGGCGATCGTCCGTCAGGGCACCCTCGGCTTTCACGTGTCATGGGACATGGACTTCGTCGATCCCAACTACGCGCCCGGCGTCGGGACACCCGTCACGGGCGGCGTCAACTATCGGGAGGGACACCTGGCGCTCGAGTTGGTGAGTGACGGCGGCGGGATGGTGAGCATCGATTGCGTCGAGACGAATCCAATTCTGGACGATCGCAACCGTACCGGAACTCTCGGGATGGAACTCCTCCTGTCGGCGATGGGCAAGTCGATCCTGTAACGAGCCATGCGGATCGGAATCGTCTCTGATACCCACGACCGAATCCCTGCCTCGCTACACGAAGCGCTTCGCGATGTAGACGAGATCGTGCATTGTGGCGACATCTGCCGAGATGTGGCGTTGGTCGAGCTCGAGACGATCGCACCAGTGGCGGCGGTTTACGGCAACTGCGACGCGATGGCGCTGGTCGAGCGATTCCCTGAGGAGCTCGTACTCGATCGGGCCGGGGTAACGATCGCAGTCATCCATGGCCACCGCTTTCCGCGCGGCAGCACCCAGCATTTGGCGCATCACTTCCGTAGCCTCGGTCCCGATCTGGTGCTATTCGGGCATAGTCACATCGCGATATCAGAAGTCGTCGATGGCATGCGCTTCTTCAATCCCGGCACGGCGGGCGGACTTGGCGCCCAACCGTCGGCGGGGATCTTGACGCTCGCTAACGGCAGTTTCGAGGTCGCTCACGTGCGGCTTTAGGGTCTCACAGTGAATCCTTTCGCTGACGTGGCAGAAGCGTTCACCGATGACCAGGTCATCGAGCTGACGGCATGGTTGGCGTGGGAAAACTCTCGGGCTCGATTCAACCACGCACTCGGAGTTGAATCGGATGGTTTCTCGGAAGGCGCTTTCTGCCCGCTACCAATGCCCTAACGCTGACAGGATGGGCAGTAGTACGTCGAGCGTTGCGCCTGCACGATCCGCTTGATCGCCTCGCCACAACGAGGACATGGCTCGTTCTCGCGATCGTAGACGTTCAACGCTTTATAGAACTCACCCGGGTCGCCGTCGGCGTCGGCGAAGTTCAGATACGTCCTCCCAAGCGACGTTCCCGATCCGCCGACCGCCTCGGAGAGCACGTCGACAATTGCCCGATGGAGGCGACGGGCCCGCACTGGGCCCACGTTTTTCGCTCGCCGGCGCGGGCTAACGCGAGCCCGCCACAGCGCTTCCGCGACGTAGATGTTGCCGAGTCCAGCGATCCGTTTCTGGTCCAGCAGGAAGGATTTGAGCGGCTGGCGGCTGGCGGCCAGACAACGCTCGAGCACCGCCATCGTGAATGCCGGGCTCAGCGGCTCCGGGCCGAACTCGGCGGCGCGGGCCTCCCAATCAACGGTGGGCATGATCTCGAGGCGACCAAGCGTCCGCGGATCGACGTACAGGAGTCGCGTGCCATCCTCGAGGTCGAACGTCGCCCGGGTGTACACGGGAAGTGCATCGCCGTTCTTGCCGCTCGGCACCACCCGGTAGCTACCGCTCATCCTCAAGTGCGTGAGCCACATCCGATCACTCTCAAGCTCGACCACAATGAACTTGGCGCGGCGGGTGACTGAACGGATCGCCGTTCCCTCGATCGCTTTGACGAGCCTAGCCGGCGAACCGTGCACAATGTTTTTTCTCAAGATCTTGGCCCGTTCGACCCGTCTTCCGGGAAGGACCTTCACCAGCTGGCGAACGATCGTCTCGACTTCGGGCAGCTCCGGCATGCGCGGCTACCCGGCGTACGCTCGTGCGAGCTCCCGCCACCCGATGTCGGACCGCCACCGCAGCGCGGGCGAGTCGATTCTCGCGAGCGCACCATACGCCCGTTCTCGCGCGTCTCCGACATCGCCGCCAACCGCGGTCACGTTGAGCACCCGGCCGCCGGCGGTAACCAAGCGGTCGCCGTCGCGTCTGGTGCCAGCGTGAAACACCACCACGCCGTCACGATCAAAGGCGGTGTCGGCCTCTAGCTCAGACGGGATGTCGATCGGCACGCCGGTTTCGTAGTCGGACGGGTACCCGACCGATGCCGCGACAACCGTCACGCAGGCGCCCCCGCGCCAACTGATCTTGTGTTCACCTAGCCCACCTTCGGGCGTGGCCGACATCAGCAGTGCCAGCAGATCGGTCTCGATCAGCGGCAGCAGAGCCTGGGCCTCGGGGTCGCCAAAGCGGACGTTCCACTCGAGCACCCGTGGACCAGTGGACGTCAACACGAGCCCCGCGTACAGACACCCGGAGAACGCCACCCCGTCAGCCTCGAGCGCCGATAGGATCGGTCGAAAGATCGTTTCCACAATCTCCGCCTGCTGCGACGCGTTGAGCATCGTCGCCGGCGCGTAGGCGCCCATGCCGCCGGTGTTCGGACCCTGATCCCCGTCCGCGGCTCGTTTGTGGTCCTGGGATGGCAGCAGCGGCAGCAGATCTCGCCCGTCGGTCAGAGCGATCATCGACGCCTCCTCGCCGACCAGGAACTCCTCGACGACGACTTCGTCCGCGGCGGCACCAAAATCACGGCGATCGAAGCACGCCACGAGCGCTGCCTCGACATCGGCGGTCGTTTCGCACACCAGCGCTCCCTTGCCGGCCGCCAGCCCGCTTGCCTTGACCACGCACGGCACCCCTAGCTCGGCAGCAAAGGCGGCCGCTGGTGCCCTGGCGGTAGAAATCTCGAACCGTGCTGTCGGGATCCCATGGGCTTGCATGAGACGCTTGGCGAACGCTTTGGACGACTCGAGTCGCGCCGCTGCTTGGGTCGGGCCAAAAACCGCCAACCCCGCGGCGCGAAACGCGTCCACGACGCCGGCCGCCAGCGGCACCTCTGGGCCGACAACGGTAAAACCAATGCGCTCGCGCTGCGCCATATCGACCAGTGCATCGATATCGGTCAGACTCGTTTCCACGCATCGCGCGACGTCGTCAAGACCGCCGTTGCGACCGGTTACCAGGAACTCATGCTCAGGGTGATCGCGACGGAGTTTCCAGATGAGCACGTGTTCGCGCCCACCACTGCCGACCACAAGAACTTTCATTGGTGAGTTCAGACCTTAGTCAATGCCTGCTCGAGGTCCGATCGCAGGTCATCGGGATCCTCGATCCCGATCGACAGTCGAACCAGATGATCGACGAGACCCATCCGCTCGCGCTGCTCGACCGGGACAGCAGCGTGCGTCATCTCGCCCGGATGGCTGCACAGACTCTCGACCCCACCCAGGCTCTCGGCCAGCTGGAAGATCTCAAGGCGCTCCAGGAATCGCCGTGCGGCCGCGCCATCACCGAACTCGAGCGAGATGACGCCACCGAAACCGCTCATCTGACGGGCCGCGAGCTCATGCTCGGGGTGATTCGCCAGGCCGGGAAAGTGAACCGCCGTCACCGCGTCTTGCTTTTCTAGCCAGCTGGCCAACTCGACCGCCGTCGCCTCGGATCGTTCCATCCTGAGTGGCAGCGTCTTGAGCCCTCGCAGGGCCAGAAAGCAGTCGAGCGGACCTGGCACCGCGCCGACCGCGTTTTGGATAAACCGCAATCGCTCCGCAATCTCGTCGTCGTTGGTCACAGCGATGCCGCCCACCATGTCGCTGTGACCGTTCAGAAACTTGGTCGTCGAGTGAACGACGATGTCGGCCCCGAACTCGAGCGGGCGCTGGAAGAATGGCGACATGAAGGTATTGTCGACAACCAGCATACAATCCGCTCGCTCAGCGATCTCGCGCATCGCCGCGAGGTCGGTAATCCGCATCAGCGGGTTGGACGGTGTTTCGACAAACAGCATCTTTGTGTCAGCGGTCATCGCCGCTTCTACCGCTGCCGCGTCCCGTGTGTCAACGTAGTCGAACGCGAGGCCGAAGCGTGCGAGCACGTTTTGGAACAGTCGATGGGTGCCACCGTAGAGATTCTCTCCGGCCACCAGATGATCACCCGTCGAGAGCAGCGTCATCACGGCGTGGATGGCAGCTGTGCCAGAGGCGAATGCGATGCCGTGGTTGCCACTCTCGAGCGCGGCCACACACCCCTCTAATGCCGCCCGCGTCAGGTGGTGCGTGCGGGCGTACTCGTACCCGCGGTGACGACCGACGCCATCCTGAACGTACGTAGACGTCTGGTAGATCGGCGTCATGACTGCCCCGGTCACCGGGTCGGGCTGTTGTCCAGCATGGATCGCCTTGGTCGCAAACCCGCGACCGTCGGCGCGCCGGCTATCCACGGTTGTCGCTATCGACCGCGCGCGCCTGGCGATACATCTCGCGTGCGCGCTCGGTCCGACCCTTGCGATCCCAGATGATTCCGAGGTGGTAGTAGGCGCGCCCGAACGTCGGATCGCACTCGACGGCGCGCTCAAACGCCTGTGCCGCGTCATCGAGTCGATCGAGGTGGTTCAGGTAGACACCCATGTAATAGTGCGCTCGGGGCTGTTCGGAATTCAGATCGAGTGCTTGCTTGACCCGCTCGATCGCGTTCTCGTAAAGCCCCTTCTTACCAAGCACGATCCCGAACTCGCAATGACCGGTAGCATTGTCGGGGTCGAGCCGGAGAGCCCGCGCGAGCTCGGCCTCGGCTTCGTTGTACATGCCAGCCCGACAGTAGGCGGTGCCCAACGCGATGGCGGCTTCCACCGAGTCCGGTACGAACTCCTTGGTCTCGAGAAGCTGGGCGATCGCCTGATCGTGTAACCCGCGTTCGAGATGCTGATCGGCGACCTGGATGGCCACGTCGACGTCGCGGGGGTCGCTGCGCAGTGCTGCATACAGCTCGTTGAGACTGTGTCCGGACTCAACGTCCTCCTCAGGTGGCTCAGGTGGCGCAATCGCGAAAATCGTCTCTGACGGCTCAGCTGGCGACGCTTCGATGGGTCGGATCACGACCGGCGCCTCGACCAGCGACGTTTCAGCCGTTGACGTGTCGATGATGGGAGGCTCGACCAACGGGGGCTCCAACGCCGGGGGCTCGAGTGCTGGAGCCTCTACAGGCTCCAGCTCAGGTGTTGGAAGCTCGACCGGTTCCGGCTCGGGCGGCCGCTCCACCGGCGCCAGCTCCGGCTCGGAAATCAGCGTCAGTTCAGCAGGCTCCGGCTCCACCGGCGCAAGCGACCGCTTCCGTCGTCGCCTGGGCGACTTGCTCGGCTCAGGCTCACGAGGTTTCTTCCGCCGCGCTTTCCGACGCGGCTCCTGACCCAGTAACGCCGCGATCCGATCCGGATCGAGCGCTGCGAGCGGATCGGTGCCGACCCGCGAACCCTTGAGCTCGTCGTTGCGCTTAGGCACCAGCGAACCGATCAACCAACTTGCGGTAATCGATCGCTCCGTGAGAGCGAGGAGCGTATTCGAACACCGTCTCTTGATGGCTTGGCGCTTCCGAAAGCCGAACGTTGTCACGAATCGGATCGGTTACAGCGTCATCGAAGTGTTTACGTAACACACCCAGGATTTCTTTGCTCTTTCTCAGATTGTGTCGATAGAACGTCGGCACCACGGCAGCGATCCGTACCTCTTTGCCGTTCCACGATGACATCCGCAGAATGTTCTCGACGATCTGTCGCACTCCAACCAAGGCTAGATACTCCATCGAGATCGGTATAATCACTTCGTCGGTGTAAGCCAGCGCGCTGGTCGTCAGCATGCTCATCGACGGCGCGCAATCAACGATCGTGTACTCGTACTCCTCGCACTCCTCGATGCTCGCGAGTCGGTTAGCCAGACCCCGCTCACGCTCCTGACCCCAGATCAAGCGCTCCTCGGTTTCAGCCAACCGCCAATCGCTGGCGATCACGTCAAGGTTGTCGCGCACCTCAACCAGCGAATCATAGGCATCCAGCTCGCCGGCCAGAAACTCCGCCATGCATGTATCTCGCTTGTCGATGCCGAACCATGTTCCGACGTTTCCCTGTGGGTCGAGTTCGAGGAGCAGCACCTGATGGCCGAGATCGGCCAGGCCTGCGGCCAGGTGGACCGCGGTTGTCGTCTTGCCCGTTCCACCTTTGTGGTTGACGACTGCGATCCGGCGCATCGACGGATTCCGAAACAGCGTGATTTGACCTGTCATGGGACTGAGGTGAAAGAAGCTAAGAGCCGCCCTTGGTTTCCTCAACCACCCAATCGAGATACGCGATCGCCCCCCTATCGACCCTCAAGGCAAGCAGCTCGGGAACGTCGTAGGGGTGCAGCTCATCGAGCCGGCGGGCCAACTGGTCGAGCAGCGAGGTGCGAGTCTTGAGCAGCACCAGGCATTCGGCCTCGGTGTCGACCCGGCCTTGCCACCAGAAGATCGAACGCACGCCCGTGATGATGTTGCCGCAAGCGGCCAGCCGCTCCTGAACTAGCGTCCGCACGATCGCCTCACCGGTTCCCCCGTCAGGGCAAGTCGTGATGACCAACCGAACGTCACCGCCGGGTTTGGTCGCGTCCGTCATTCAAGCTCCCCTGATCGGCGGCCAGCGGTTCTCGGCCCGCAGAAAATCCCGTGCCGCCCACAACCCGAGCATCGACTTGGCATCACGGACTTGGCCGCTGGCCGTCCATTCGAGCGCTTCGTGCATCGGGATCCGAACGACCTCGATATCCTCGTCGTCCTCGTGATTGGCTGTGCCCTGAATCAGCCCTTCGGCCAGGAAGACTCTCAGTTCTTCATCACAGAAGCCAGGAGTCGTATAGAAGATCGCCAGGGGTGTCCACCGTTGGGCGCGATAACCAACCTCTTCCTCCAGCTCACGCTCGGCGCAAGCCTCGAACGACTCGCCGTCGCTGAGACTCCCCGCGGGGATCTCCCAGATCCGTTCATCGATCGCGTACCGAAACTGATTGATCAACGCTATGGTGCCATCTTCAAAGAGCGGCACAATCGCCGCCGCACCCGGGTGACGAACGACATCAAACATTGTCTGTCTAACACCGTCCCCGCTGGTGATCCGGATCGTGTCTCTTGCGACGTCAACTACTCGGCCGGAATAGACTTGCTGGCGATCGATGCGTTCCCACTTCACAAGACCATCGTCGCCCTCTTCACCCGCGCGTCCTCCTCAAAACGACGGGGATACCAGGCGCCAACCCCAACCGCTCCGCCGCCGATCCATCCCTGCAAGCGACCTCGAGCCAGCCCGAGGACCCAACGAGTCCGCAAAGCGAGCCCGCCTCCACGTCGCCGTAGGTCCGCACGACAGGCATTGTCTGGCCGCCCGCCTCGACGATCACCGCACCCTCGGCGTGAGCGACCCAACGTTCGGGCAGGTTGGTGACAGCGTTTCCGAAGTGATCCACGTGCACGACCTCGCCGCGATACGTGTCGCGCTCCTCAACTGGCGCCGGAACTTCGAGGCGACGGAGGCTCGTGGCTGGCGGTCCAAACGCCTCGAGCTCCACAGATCCGGCTTCGATCAATCGCGCCAGGTGGGCCGCCACAGGGGCGAAGATGTCGCGGCCGTGGAACGTCGCGCTGGGGTCGCGCCCAGCACGCCACCACCGGGACTCCGTCAGCTCAACCGCCTGTGGCTCGGTATCGGTGAATGGTGGCGTGAAAAGCGTGAACACACCGGTATCCGGCCCGACCATGTACTGGTGGTCCACAGTCTTGAGCGCGAGCGCGCGGCGCGGGGTCCCCACGCCGGGATCAACAACGACACAATGAACCGATGCTGGAGGGTAGTACGGCACGGCGCGGTACAGCGCGAAAGCCGCGCCGCGGACATCCTGCGGCGCGATCGCGTGGGTTAGATCCACGATCATGGCGTGCGGCGCGATGTCCGCGATTACACCCTTCATCGCACCGACGTAACCGTCGGCGGTACCGAAGTCCGTGGTCAGGGTAACGATCGTCACGCTATTCGCGCTTGTTGCCGCGGCTGGCTTGGTCCAGGATGCGCGCCTCTTCGTTCGTCAGACTATTCAATCCGTGCTCGGAGATCTTGTCCAGGATCCGATCGATCTCGGCCTCAATCTGCGGTGACCCGCTGGCCCTCGATGCTTCACCATCGATCAGTTTCAGTTTGCGCCGACGCCAGCGGTTTGCGAGACGCTCGACCGGCGAGCGGTCGCCCCACTTCAAATACACGTAACCGGCCAGCATCCCACCCACGTGGGCAGCGCGCGCGACACCACTTCGGGGCTCGGAGAACAAATACAACAGCTCGAGCCCGGCCAGACCCGCGACCAGATACTTGGCTCGGATCGGAATCAGGAACCAGAGATAGATGTATTGATTTGGAAACAACAAACCGAACGCCAGCAACACGCCCAACACCGCACCGGAAGCTCCGATAATGATCGAGTTGTAATTGAAGACGAACGACAGAGCAGCGGCCCCGAGACCGCACACGAGGTAGTACTGCAAGAACCTTCCCGATCCCCACAATCGCTCGATCTGAGTCCCGAACATCCATAGGACGAACATGTTGAACAGCAGGTGGAAAAAACCGCCGTGCAGGAACATGTAGGTAAACAACTGCCAGCCCCAAAGGCGCTCCACTACCCAGGCCGGTCGCAGTCCTAGGATCTCCTCCACCCGTAGCCCGATGGCTTCGAACACCGCTACGGCAAGCAGATTCTGAAGCAAGAACACTGCTCCGTTGGCGATCAACAACCACTTGATCGCCTCCGGAAAGGCTTTCCCGGTTGGGTCCTGGGTCCACGTGCTCCTCATCGTCTGGAAGGGGTCGCTACGAGCTCTCGGGTTCCCTTACGGTGATTCTCTCACCTAGTTCTTCAGGCATATCGTGTGGCCAACGACCATGAAGGGCGCGCTCGAGCCGGGGCCGGATGATGAGCTCGAACGTGGGCTCCTTGCCGGGAAACAGGCGTAGCGCTGCTTCACGGCAGCGCTCGACTTGTTCCAGTGCCTCGAGCATGGAGAGATCGGGGTCCTGGTACAACCGCGCCAGAGTCAAGTCGACCATGAACCGAAGACGCTTCAGGCGCCGGTTCTCCTCTCTGAGCGCTTCGTTGAAATCCATTAGCGACTCGTAAGGTATTCAATTACCAGCCGCACCCCGGCACCTGTTGCGCCAACCGGCTCATAGTGCCGGGCCTTGGTCACGTAAGCGTTGCCGGCAATGTCGAGGTGAGTCCAGGGGATCCCTTCGCCGACGAAGAACTTCAGGAAAGCCGCCGCGTTCGAGGCCCCACCCCAGTGGCCGCCAGCGTTCTTTATGTCGGCCACCTCGGAGCGCATGTTCTCGGCGAATTCGTCGTATAGCGGCAGCGGCCAGGCGCGGTCACCTGTCTTGGTGCCCGCTTCCACGAACCGCGACACCGCGCGCTCGTCGCCAAACGCGCCCGCGGCCGTCTCCCCCAGCGCCACCATGCAAGCGCCAGTCAGCGTCGCTATATCGATGATCTCACGCGGATCTTGCTCGCTGGCCCACGCCAAGCCATCAGCCAAGATGAGTCGTCCTTCGGCGTCGGTGTTGATGACCTCGATCGTCTTGCCCGAATACGATTCGAGAATGTCGCCCGGACGATAAGCCGCCGCGCTAGGCAGGTTTTCGGCCGCCGGGATAACCCCAATCAGACTTTGTTTGAGCCCCAACAGAGCAGCGGCCTTGAGAATTCCGAGCACTGCGCAGCCACCCATCTTGTCAAACTTCATTTCCTCTAGGTGACGCGAGGGCTTTATCGAGATCCCGCCAGCATCAAAGGTGATCGCTTTGCCGACGATGACCGTCGGCTTGGCCGACGATCGACCGCGATCGTAACGCAAGACGATCAAGCGCGGCCCGTTACTCGACCCTTGGCCGACACTGAGAATCCCCCCCATTCCCTGTTGCTTGAGATCCTCGACCAGTAACACCTCGACCGTCATGGCGTGCTGGTCACCAAGCTTGCGCGCATGGTCGGCAAGCGTCGCCGGGGTCATCTCGTTAGGCGGCGAGTTCCCGAGGTCGCGCGTGTAATTGACCGCTTCGGCGATCTTCGACCCGCGATCGAGCCCACGACGAATCTGCACCAGCTTCCGGCCATCGGCCTCGACGACGGTGACGTCGTCGAGCGCCGGGGCTGTTCGACCGTCTCCCGTCGGCCCGGTCGTCGTCTTGAACCGATCCCAGCGATAGGCGCCCAACAGCGTGGCTTCGGCTATCGCCTGTGCCAGGTCCCGAGGGGTCGCGCCCTTCAGACTCCCCCCCCCATGCAGCACCGTGTGCCATTCGGTGATCCCAAGCGCCAGGAGTTGGCGGGTGGCTGAGCCCACCACCCTACGCACCGCGTCCAGATCAAACACCTCGCGCTTACCAAGACCGACGACCGCTACGCGTCGCGCCGGCAGTCGTCCGCCGGTGTGAATGATCCGAGTCTCGCCTAGAGTCCCGGTGATTTCCCCATCCGCGATCATCTCTGAGAGCTGACCGCCCAGTGCGCGGTCTATCGCGCCCGTAGCTCCGCCAGGCTTGTCGACGCCCTCGAAGAGGTTGACGACTACAGTCCCGGTTTCGAGCTCGGTTACGCTTCCCTTGATCGCCTTGAGCTTCATCGCTTTCTCCTAGCGCTGACCGCCCGCGGGCGACGCGTCACCACTCTGTGTCACGAACGCCTTGAGGAAATCGATCGGGATCGGGAACAGAGTCGTCGAGTTGTTCTCCGCCGCGATCTCGACCAAGGTCTGCAAATACCTGAGCTGCAGCGCCTCGGGGTGTTTGGAGATGATCCCGGCCGCTTCGGACATCCTTCCAGCGGCTTGGAACTCGCCCTCAGCGGTGATCACCTTGGCGCGGCGTTCGCGTTCAGCCTCGGCCTGTCGCGCCATCGCGCGCTGCATCTGCTGAGGCAGGTCGACGTCTTTGACCTCGACCTTGGCGACCTTGATGCCCCACGGGTCGGTGCCCTCGTCCAGGATGCCCGCGATCCGGTCGTTGATTCGCTCACGTTCGGCGAGCAGCTCGTCCAGCTCGGCCTCGCCGACGACCGACCGTAGTGTGGTCTGCGCCAGCTTGCTCGTCGCGTATAGGTAGTCCTCGACTTCGACGATCGCTTTGTCCGGATCAAACACCCGGAAGTAGACAACCGCGTTCACTTTCACTGATACATTGTCTTTCGTGATGACGTCCTGGGCCGGCACGTCCTGCGTGATAACACGCAGATCGACCTTGACCATCTTCTCTATGATCGGCCACAGCCAGAAAAGCCCCGGCCCCTTGGCGCCGACCAAGCGGCCCAATCGGAAGATGACGCCGCGTTCGTACTCCTTGAGGATCTTGATCGCGCTCATCGCGAGGAACACAAGGAATACGAATACCACTGTCAGTGCGTTGATCCCTGGCATTTTCTACCTTCTTCCCGAAAGATTCATTTCTAATCCCAACTCCCCGAGCCACCTTGGCCAATCGCCCATCGAATCGAGCAACATGTCGGGCTGACAACCAGCCAGCGTCTCGCGCGACGGCTGCCCGGTCGCGACGGCGACCGCTGTCGCTCCAACCGCGCGGGCACACTGGATATCGGCCGGCGTGTCGCCCACGACCACCACATCGGCACCGTGGAAGCGACAACCGGTCTTCGCCTCGGCGCGGTCGATCGCGATCGCCGGCAATCGGTCGCGGCCGCGATCATCCGACCCGAACGCTCCTACTTCGAACGCGTCCCACAACTCGAAGTGATCGAGCTTGAGCCGCGCCCCCTGTTGAACGTTTCCAGTCACCAGCCCAAGCACGACCCGCGGATCGTCGGCCAGCGCCGGCATGAGCTGGGCCACGCCTGGAAATAAACGGTGGCGGGTCTCGGTTTCGAGCTCGGTCGCCAACCCCGCCAGATAGTCGTCAAACAGGCCCTGGAGCCGATCGCCGATGTCACCGTCGGTGAACCCGGCGGCGCGCATCAACTCAAAGACGATCTGCGGATCGGTCTTGCCCGAAAAATCGTTGTTGGCGGCGTCTCCTTCGGTTCCGAAATGGTCCAAGAGCGCCTGCCGGAACGCGCGCCGCGGGGCGCCGCCGGCCGAGAGCAGCGTTCCGTCGATGTCAAAGAGGAAAAGGCGCTCGCAGGCCGGCACGGAGCCGAACATAGCCCCGCGGATTATGGGCAACAAGCCGCGGAAGGGCAGTTTCCTAGGGCTGTCCCTCGGCGCGGTACCACTGAAAGAACAGCACCGTGATCGCGGTCCATAGCACCAGCCCACCACCAAGCTTCATCAGAATGCCGGCCAACTGCTGGTCTTGCTGCTTGGTAATCCATCCGACCGGCGGTGCCAGCTCGTACGTTGCATAGACCGGCAACTGGCTAAACGTCAGATAGAGGAACGGTGCAGTCGAGAGAATCGTGTTGGCGATGAGGTACGCGAGCTTGAGCGGATAGGTGAATCCGGGCCGAGCCGGCACTGGGGACACGAGAGGCCACCAGAAGAGCGTTCCGCCGAACAGCCACAACATGTCGATCGCGAATGAGCCCGCCTGTGAAGCCATGAGCGTATCGACTATCGTCGGCCAGTGGGTGAAGACGAGGATGGTATTGAAAGCAAAGATCGCCACAAGCGGATGGGTGACGCGGGTGAGCACTCTCCGCAGCGTCGAATGGCCTCGAAGCCGTTCGTAGGTGGGCTCGGGAACGCCGAGCAAGAGCAGCACCGGTGCTACCAAGCCGACCAACAGAAATTGGACCATGTGGACGCTGGCCAAGTAGCCCGCCGCGAGCGCACCAATCGGCCAATCGAGGCCCACCCACAAGACACCAAGACCGGTCAGGAAGCTACCCCGACGCCAGCCGGCGTTTCGCCAACCACCCCCATGGCGCACGAGCTGCGTGTAGCCCGCCGCCATCAGCAGAACAAGGATCCAGACCCCGACGTAAGGTCGCCAGGTCCAGTCCCAGGCCACGCCTTGGGCCGAGCACCACCATTGCACGGTTACTGGACAGCCACCTCGTCGCCGCGGGTCTTAGCCAGAAGCGGCAGATCGTGGACCCAGTCTGCCTGTCGGGTGCCAAAGGGATACGCAACAGTCGCCGGGCCCGATGGAGAGAACGCGAGCACCTGCGCTGCGTGTCCGACGTCGTAATCGCCCGTCGTGTCGTGCGGCATGACGCTTCGCGCCAACTTGAGCTCGGTTTGGATCGCAGCGACTTCGGCGGTCGTGCCGTGCAACCCGATGAACGAGGAGTCGAAACGGTCCAGCCACTCGCGGATCCGCTCCGGCGTGTCACGATCCGGATCGGTCGTTACAAACACGACTTTCACGCGTTGCCGAGTTCGCCAACCCACCCGGCCGAGGGCTGCGGCGATGTTCGCCATGTGAACCGGACAGACGTCGGGACAGTTGGTATACCCAAAGAAGAGCAGCGTCGCGTAGCCATCGGTCCGGGCGTAAAAGTCGAACTCGCGACCCTCGGTGTCGATCAGCGAGAACTCGGGCCTGGGGATCGGGCTGGCGAACCGGGTCCCGCGGAGTTCGTCGTCAGTCTTGTCCTGAGTGCTCTCGCGCACCGAATCAGCCGACCCGCAACCACTGCCCACCAGCCCGGCCAGGAATAGCGATCGACACACAAGGCGGTACGCTCGGACCATCGGGCGAATATTAAGTTGATGGTCGACCTCCCGGCACCACTCAACCGAAAGGCGACAATGGCTACGCTCAAGGTCGGCGACCGAGCCCCGGATTTCGACCTCCCCTCGACTGAGGACCGGGACATTCAGCTTGCCGATCTCGGGGGGAAAAGAGTGGTGCTTTATTTCTACCCCCGCGACATGACGCCTGGTTGAGCGGCGGAGGCGCACGCCTTCAAGGGCAGGATGCCCGACCTCGCCAGGCTCAATACAATCGTCCTCGGAGTTTCGAAGGACTCGGTCGCCAACCACCGCCGCTTTCAAGAGAGATTGGGCTTGCCATTCCCGCTGCTCTCCGACGCCGACAGCGACGTCTGCGAGCGATACGGCGTATGGAAGAAGAAGACGTTGTTCGGGCGCGACAGCATGGGGATCGAGCGGACGACGTTCGTGATCGACGAGACGGGCCGGATCGCGCACGTCTTTCCAAAGGTGAAAGTGAAAGGTCACGCAAAGGAAGCCTTGGAGGTGATAGCGGGGATGTAAAAAGGCTCCCTCCCCAATCGGGAGGGAGCCTTAGATGGCTAGCAGCAACGCATTGTTCCCTTATACGCCGAATGACTCTCCGCAGCCGCAGGTCGACTTGGCATTCGGGTTGCCGATCTTGAACCCGGCGCCGTTCAAACCGTCCAGCCCCCACCAGATAGGGCGCGCTGTACTTGTCGACCAAGAAGTCGACCCCGTCGATCGCGAGCACCGAATCGGTCTCTTTGCGATCGTCAAAACCCAGCGCGTAGGAAAAACCATGACAACCTCCACCCACCACGCGCACGCGAAGGCCCTTGTCTCCCAGGTTTTCTCGGTCACGCAACTCCTTGATCTTGGCGCTGGCCGTCGTGGTAACGGTCAGCACCTGGTCTTGGTTCTGCGCTTCGGCGATCTCGGTCATGCTCCTCCAATCGGATATGGATATGTCTGTGGCCACCGAACGGTAACGGAGCGAGTGCTGATCGTCAACGTTCTCGGCTATCCACTGCATTCCCCAGGCCATCCCCAGGCGGTCCCCAGGCTTTCCCCGGATTTCCACCAGATATTGTGGATAATCAATCCTCAAACCACTGTATCTTGTACCCTTATCTTGACAAGCTTCGTCGCCGTTGATAGAATGATCGTCGCCTCATCCTGACAGACAAAAAGCGCAATCGACGGGTCGCTGATTGCCCTTCCGCTCGGACGGCGTTCGACCTACAGCGGCTCCCTTTTCGTTCCTTCGGGCGACGACATATGAGTTCTGGTCGTCGTGACAGAAAGGCTCGCTCATGGCCAAAGCCTCGTTGGACCAGTACCTGACCTTCCTCACCGAACCCGATGCCGCAACCATCCTCCAGCGGTCGAAAAGAACCGAGACCTACTACGACGATTCCCTTGCGGTTGACGTGTTGCGGAACAAGTACCTTGCTCCCGGCGAAGAGGGCCCACTCGATCTATGGGAGCGGGTGGCGCGGGCGCTGGCCTCCTTACTGGTTCGAGGAGTTTTTTGCGATCCTGTTCGACTTCAAGTTCGTCCCCGGCGGGCGCGTCATGCACGGCGCGGGTCGCGACGACGCTCGTCGCAAGCCCACACTCTCCAATTGCTACGTCATCCCGATCACCGAGGACAGCCTCGAAGGCATCTACAAGTGCCTCGCCGAGAGCGCCATGGTCTATCGCACCGGGGGTGGCGTGGGCACCGACCTGTCGATCCTGCGCCCCAAGGGTGCCGCGGTAAACGCCACCGTCGCCGGTTCACCAGGTTCGACCTCGTTCATGAACCTCCTGTCGGAGTCGACCAATACGGTAAGCCAGGCCGGACGGCGCGGCGCGCTTATGCTGACTATGCGGGTCGATCACCCCGACATCGAGAGTTTTATCACGATCAAGAACGACCACGATCGTCGCAAAGTGCAGCACGCCAACATCTCATGCCTGATCACCCACGAGTTCATGACGGCGGTGCTCGAAGACACCGACTTCGATTTGCGCTGGGGCGGTGAGGTCTTCAAGACGGTGCGGGCGCGTGATCTATGGCGGACAATCATCGAGAACGCTCACGCCAGCGCTGAGCCGGGGATCATCTTCTGGGACACGATGCGGGAGCACCACAACGTCGAATACGCCAACCCGATCGCGTCGACGAACCCCTGTGGCGAGCAGCCGCTGGCCGCCTACACCGCGTGCAACCTGGGATCGATCAACCTGTCGAAGTTCGTCGACGCCGGTGGAACTCTGGACGTCGAGGAGCTTTCCGAGGTCGCTCGCACGGCGACTCGCTTTCTTGACGACGTGATCGACTACAACATGGATAACCACGCGTTGGAGAAGATCCGTCGCGCGGTGGCGTCCGATCGCCGAGTCGGCCTCGGGATCACCGGCTTGGCCGACGCGCTCGCCCGCATGGGGATCCGCTACGACAGCGAAGAAGCGCTCGAGACGGTCGACCGGGTCATGGAGACGATCGCCCGCTCCTCCTATCAGACGTCGATCGACTTGGCGCGCGAGAAGGGCGCATACCCACTCTTCTCGTGGCCCGAGGTCTCAGGCTCGAAATTCATCCGGGCGTTGCCGAGTGATCTGCGGGATCAGATCGGAGAGTTCGGGATGCGAAATTCCACCGTACTCACCGTGCCCCCGGTCGGGACCGGCTCGATCGTGGCTCAATGCTCGAGTGGAGTCGAGCCGATCTTCTGCACCTCGTACAAACGACGCGTCAAGCAGGACGATGGCGAAACGTTCTCCGAGTACACCGTTTACCATCCGTTGGTGCAGGAGCTTTGGGGGGGCGATGACACGTTGCCCGACCACGTCGTGACGGCCTATGACATCGATCCCTACTTCCGCGTGCGGATGCAGGGTGTGATCCAACGCTGGGTAGACTCGTCCATCTCGTCGACGGTGAACCTACCAACCGACGTCTCGGTCGAGACGGTGGCGGACGTCTATATCACCGCCTACAAGGCGGGTCTCAAGGGCATCACCGTGTATCGCGAGGGCAGTCGGGAGGGAATCCTGGTCACCGACAAGAAGTCAGACATGACGACAGAATCGGGAACACCGACACTCAAGCCCGCTAAGCCACGGCCGCGACCGACGATCACTCATGGTGTGACTGAGCGCATCCGGACCGGTGACGGGAACCTCTACATCACCATTAACGAGGATGAATCCGGCCTGGCCGAGGTCTTTGCATCACTGGGCAAGGCGGGGGGCACCGCAGCTGTGCAATCGGAAGCGATGTGTAGGCTGATCTCGCTTTGTCTCCGGTCGGGCCTCGATCCGTCGGCCATCGTCAAGCAGCTCAAAGGGATCTCGGGACCCAACCCGGTATGGGATAACGGTGAGCTGATCCTGTCGGCGCCCGACGCGATCGGACGCGCGCTGGAGCGATACTTGGAACGCAGTGGGCGCGGCACAAACGGCAACGGGAATGGCCACTCAACCCCCAACGCGGTGGCTCGCGCGGCGGCCGAGAACGATGAATTCTGCGGACCGGGAGCGATGGCCGCCAGGCCGATGTCGACGTGCCCCGATTGTGGCGGTCCCGTGACCCACGAAAACGCCTGCCTGGTATGCAAGCATTGCGGGTGGAGCAAGTGCTGACGCGCTAGACCACCCGCGGCGGCGGCAAATGGTTGGATGGGGGCGATTAGGATGGGGTCGCCCCCTTGAGCGGGGTCGAGTGGCAGGGGAAGTCGACCGGCTCGGCCTCGCTCTTTCGTTTCGCGTTTTCTCGTCGCCACCCGTTCAACGGCATGAAAGTTGCTGCGGTTTTAGTAACATGAAGGGTGACTTGCATAAGACACGCTGGAGTCGGTTTTCGATCCGGATGCACGTACCGAGCTCGATGGGCGTGTTCCTGCTCGCCGCCGGCGACGGCAACAGCCCCGAACCGGTGCTCCTCGTCGGGAGCGCCAAGAACCTGCGTCGCAAGCTGCTCCAACTGTTCGAGCTCGAGGAGCTGCGCGGCGTGAGCGCCAAGTTCGTACATTGGGTCGGCGGGCTCTCGACCGAGCAGGCGCGCTTAGCGGAGCGGCAATTCATCCGGCGTTATGACCCACCGCTCAACCTCGCCCAACGCTCTCGTTACATGGACATCCTGGCCGGTTAACCGGCTGCACCAAGGCTCTTCGTGGCTGGCCGTAGACCCCGCGAGGGCTTACTGTGCCATCAATGGACGTGACACTCGCAGTCTGCTGCGACGCGGCCAACGTCAGCCGCGAGGGAAAACTCAACCTGCTCGGGATCTTCAATTCGATCCACGCATCCGATTTCCCGTGCACCCACCCCCACCTGGCGTTGGTGCTCAGAGTCGAGGCCCATATCGGTGAGGAAGGCGTCTACCCGCTCGAGATCAAGCTGGCCGACGAGGATGGCCAGGAAGTCTTCAAGGTGAACGGACAGTTGTCGCTTCAAGGGGCGAAACCGGGCCGCCCCATGACCGCCCAGACGATCATGGACATCAACAACTTCCAGCTGCCACACGCCGGCACGTATTCGTTCGAGGTGTTTGTCGCCAACCGGCACCTGCGCTCGGTTCCAGTGCACGCCCTGACCAACGACGCCGAGTAGCAGGGGTGGGCCGGGGGCGAAAAGCGGTCGGCGGCATCTTCGCAGCAGTAGCAGCAGCCACCGCTCGAGCCGCCGTCGCCCGGCCGCCCGAGTCTCCACCGCCACCGCCCGGCCGTCCGGATCGCTACGGTTGGCGGCACGCAGAGATCTTTCACACCACTCGCGGCGATGGTGCCCCCGCGTTGCTGCTCCATGATCTGTACACCGGAGCCTCCGGGCTGGAAATGGCGCCCCTCGGTGACCAGCTCACAGATGAGTTCACGATCTACACGGTCGACTTGCCGGGATTCGGTCGCTCGGGTCGACCGTCGATGCGCTACGGGCCGGATTTCTTCTTCGATGCGATCGTCGAGTTCGTGCGCCACGTCATCGAGCGACCCACACTACTGATCGCCTGCGGCCTGTCAGCCGCGTACGCGACCGAGGCCGCGGTGCGGCTAGGAAACCTCGTCTCGGGCGTGGTCATGCTGGCGCCGCCCGAAGCGGAGGGACCCGGGCTACTCGAGGCGCCAACGTGGCGACCCCTGGTTTACCAGGGTCTCCGTTCACCGCTCGGGGCAGCTTATCACTGGTGGCATGCGAGTCCGACATGGCGGAAGACGTCTCTCCGCCGCACGCTGGCGGTCGAGCCGGCCGATCTGGAGACTCAGGCGGAGCAATTGTCGCGGTCGGCCCGCCAGCCTGGCGGCCGTTGGGCGCTCTGGTCGCTTTGGAGCGGTGACCTGGCGTGGGACCCACGGCCGGCGCTCGCTCGGCTCGGTGCCCCCACGCTCGTCCTATGGGGCTCCGAAGCGCAGGCCAACCCGCTCGCGCCAGAGCACTACCACGCGGTGCGTCCCGACATCGCCCAGCAGGTGGTACCGGGAACCGCTCGGTGGCCGCATGTCGACGCCCCGGACGCGGTGGCGGCCCAGATCAAGCGTTGGTGGGCGGCCGAGGGCCCAGCGGACGCGCCTTCCCCGAACCCAACCTCCGAAGAATGAGGAAGCCGTGGCTCAGCATCGCCTGGCTGAACGGCGCGATCGCACTCACCATCCCTGCGCTCATCTTCCGGATGACGGACGTGCATGCTGCCGCACCGATCGAGGCGTTGGTCTTTGGGGCTGGCATCCTCGGCGCGGCGTTCTTGCTCTCGTGGGCTGCCGAGGTCGCACAACTGGAGATCAGCCAGGCGCTGGCGATCGCCATTCTCGCGCTGATCGCCATTCTCCCGGAGTACGCGGTCGACCTTTACTTCGCCTGGCGGGCGGCCGAGGATCCGGTGTACGGCCACTACGCCGCGGCCAACATGACAGGCGCCAACCGGCTGCTCGTCGGCCTCGGTTGGCCGCTTATAGTGTGGCTCTTCTGGGCCCGTTGGCGAAAGACCGAGGTGCGGCTGGCTCCCAGCGACCAGATCGCGGTTTGGTTCCTCGCCATGGCCACCCTGTACGCCTTTGTGATCGCAGCGGTCGGTTCGTTCTGGTGGCTCGATACCGTGGTGCTGATCGCGCTCTTCGCGTGGTATCTGTACCGAACCGGTTCGCTCGGCTCTGAGGAGCCGGACCTGGTCGGACCGGCGCTTATGCTGACCCGACTGCCGCGGCTTTGGCGGCTGTGCTGCAATGCGGGTCTGTTCATGTTCTCCGGGTTAATCATCTTCCTGGCCGCGGAGCCGTTCGCGGAAGCGCTGATCGGTACCGGACATGAATTCGGAATCGACGAGTTTCTGCTCGTTCAGTGGGTGGCACCGCTCGCATCCGAGGCGCCCGAGTTCATCATCGCAGCCATCTGGACTGTCCGTGGGCAAGCCACGATGGCGCTCTCGGCGTTGATCTCGTCCAAGGTGAATCAGTGGACGCTGCTGATCGGTACGATCTCGATCGTCTATTCGATCTCGGCCGGGCGCATCCAAGCGTTGCCGCTCGATCTACAGCAGCAGCATGAGATCTTTCTGACCGCGGCCCAATCGCTGTTCGCGGCCGTGATGCTCTCCGACCGCCGCCTCACCTGGTGGCAAGCGTTGCTCCTGTTCGTGCCGTTCGCGACCCAGTTGATCGTCCCCGCGCTCCGGATGCAGGTGGCGGCCGTCTACTTGGTAATGACCGTGTTTTGGGGGTTTCACTACCGCCATTACTTGGCGGCGATGCTCAGAAGCGGCCCAAAGGGGTTGAGCGGGGCGGTCTAACCGCGGTAGCGGTTGGTGATCGGCATGCGGCGGTCTTTGCCAAACGCCCGGGTGGTGATCTTGATGCCCGGTGCCGCTTGCCGTCGCTTGTACTCGTTGCGGTCGACCGCATCCACCACCCATCGGACGATCTTCTCTTCGTGACCGAGCGTAACTATCTCTTCGGTTCCCAAGTCGCGTTCGATGTACGCCTCGAGAATCCGGTCCAACTCGTCATAAGGTGGCAGCTTGTCTTGGTCCATTTGATCGGGTTTGAGCTCAGCCGTTGGCGGACGGTCGATAACCGCCTGTGGGATGAGCTCCTGTCCGGCTTGGTGGTTGATCTCGCGCGCAACGGCATAGACGTCGCTTTTGTAGAGATCCTTGAGGACCGCGAACCCGCCCACCATGTCGCCGTATAGCGTGCAGTAACCGACCGACAGCTCGCTCTTGTTACCGGGCGCCAGCACGAGCCATCCGCGCTTGTTCGAGAGTGCCATCAGCAAGTTGCCGCGGATCCGCGCCTGCAAGTTCTCTTCAGTCTCATCAGCTTGGGTATCGTCGAAGCTAGGCGCGAGCACCGTCAGGAACGCTTCGAACACGGAATCGATAGCGATCTCGTCAAAAGCGATACCGAGGTTCCGACACAACGTCTCGGCCCCGGCTCGGCTTTCATCGCTCGAGTACGGGGACGGCATGTAATAAGCGTGGACCCGCTCCGGACCCAATGCTCGCACCGCGATCGCCGCAGTTACCGCCGAGTCGATCCCACCGGATACGCCGATCACAGCGTCGCGAAAGCCGTTCTTCGTGAAGTAGTCGCCTACCCCGAGCGTCACCGCAGCAAGGACCTCTTGCGGCCGAGAAAGAGGCTCGGCAACCGTCGGCGTAACCGCATCGCGCTTCGCCGAGCCCCTCGAGCCAAGGTCAACGCACTCGACGATCGGAGCGTGGCCCTGCCCTTCGTAGTGGAACTTCCGGCGGCGTGGATCGTGAAGCCGCTCGTGAAACACGCGCTCGAGTTGTAGATCAACGACGAGAAGGTCCTCCTCGAACGCGCGCCCACGCGCCATGAGATCCCCGTCCTCGTCGGCGACCAGCGATTGACCATCGAAGATCAGCTCGTCCTGGCCGCCCACCAGATTGCAGTACGCCACCACGATCGCGTTATCCTCGGCTCTTGTGGCGAGCATTCGTTCGCGGTCGTGACCCTTCCCTGCATGGTATGGCGACGCCGAGAGGTTGATAGCCAATTGGGCGTGGCCCACCTGCGCCTGTGACGTCAGTGGCTCGCCTGGGTACCAAATGTCCTCGCAGATGTTGACCCCAAAGGTGACGTCACCAAGCTGATAGACCGGGATTGTGTCCCCACGACGGAAGTAGCGGTTTTCATCGAACACCCCATAGTTGGGGAGGTACCGCTTGCGATAGATGTGGCGCACGGCACCGTCCCGAATGACGGCCGCCGCATTGTAAACATCGGCTTCTCGATCTGGGAACCCGACCAGCACGACCGTGTCCTCGACGCCCCTGGCGAGCTCGTCTAGCGCTTCGCGCACGGCGGTCAAGAACGACGGCTTGAGCAACAAGTCCTCGGGCGGGTAGCCGCTGAGCGCGAGCTCGGGAAACACGACCACATCCGGGCGGTGGGCTTTGGCCTCGTCGAGCCAGCGCCGGATCCGAACCAGGTTCCCCTCGAGATCCCCCACGGCGGTATTGATCTGCGCGAGCGCGATACGAAACGGCTTCATAACCACCAATTTAACGCACGGACCCGGCCTGGACCGTTTGCCACCCCCCCAACCGGCACTAGAATGGCGTCATGTCAGAACCTTACCGACAGCACTGGACCCACCCGGGACCGTTCAAAACCGAGTCCGGCGCGACGATCGAGGCTCCGGTCACCGCCTACGAGACGTGGGGGCAGCTCGGCGATGCCAACGCCGTGCTCCTGACGACCGGGCTCTCGCCGAGCGCGCACGCGGCCAGCCACGGCCCGGAGGACGAGCCCGGCTGGTGGGAAACGATGGTCGGACCCGGGAAAGCGATCGACACCGATCGCTGGTTCGTCGTATGCGCCAATGTCCTCGGCGGCTGCTACGGGTCGACTGGTCCGGCGTCGATCGACCCCAAAACGGACCGGCGATATGGGCTCGAGTTCCCGATCATCAGCCTGCGTGACATCGTCGGCCTCCAGCATGCGCTCCTCGAGCACCTCGGCGTGCGTCGAATACGAGCGGTCGTCGGATCCTCTATGGGCGGCATGATGGCGCTCGAGTACGCCACGATGTTCCCGGATAGCGTCGAGCGGCTGGTGGCGATCAGCGCCTCCGGAATGACCCATCCGTTTGCGATCGCCCTGCGACGAGTCCAGCGTCGGGCGGTGATGCTCGATCCGGCCTGGCGGGGCGGCGACTACTACGATCAAGGTCAGCCCGCGGCCGGTCTATCGCTGGCACGGGAAATCGGCACGATCTCGTACCGCTCGGATCTCGAATGGACGGGTCGCTTCGGTCGCGATTGGCGGGATGGCGAACTTTTCTCGTTCGACGGTCGATTCGAGATCGAGTCGTATCTCCAGTACCAGGGCGAGAAGTACCCCCAGAGCTACGACGCCAATTCGTACCTGTACCTGTCACGGGCCATGGACCTTCACGATCTCACTCGCGACCGCGGTGGGCTCGCTCAGGCGGTCTCCCGGATCACCGCCCGACCTTTGATCATAGGCGTCGAATCGGACGTCCTGATCCCACCGTTCGAGATCGAAGAGCTGGCCCAGGCGTTCGCCGATGCTGGCCGGCCCGCCGACGTGCGGATGGTCGACGTCGATACCGGTCACGATTCCTTTCTCCTGCACCCCGAAATGTTCGGTCCCCCGATCCAAGCCCACCTGGGGGAATAGGCCCCGCGCCTCGCCGGTCCAATAGAGTCGAAAAACTGAACTGAAACCAGTCGCCATCGTCGTGCGTAGGGACTGGACAGAAACCAGCGATACCCATTGAAAGGAGATATCAAATGCGTACCATCCATTCTCTTCTGGCAGCGACGTTCTACAGCGCCTCCATCATCGTCCTTTTGGCGATGACGGCACCCCCGACGACTCCAGAAGCCGGACCCACGGCCGAGTTGGGGCCGGTCACGGTGATCGCCGTCGAGGCGCCGGAAACGGTGGCCAACAGCGGCGGGGCCCGGCGGAGCAGAGAGATCAGCTAGGACTTCCAACCAAATGCGATCTCGAGGTATCCAAATGGCCAAGAAAGCGATAAACCGATTCGAAAGGAGCTTCACGATGCGCGCGACTTTCACGTTTTTGGCGGCAGCGTTTTACGTGCTCTCGATCTCGACCCTGCTGGCGATGACGTTCTCCCCCCCGTCCGGCGCAAGCGCCGAGTTCGGTCCGATCACGGTGATCGGCGTCGAGGCGCAGCCAACCGTGGTCGACAGCGAAGAGATCCTCCTCCGGTTGGAGATGAGCTAGCCCGACAACTCACGCTGGCAGCGACGGGCGGTTTGGCCAGAAATCCTCGGCCAAGCCGCCGTCTTGCGTTTGTAGCTCATAGTCGTGCCCAGCGCCGAACCGTTCGCGTATAATTGCCGCACCCACAAAGCGACGGGAGGTGCCATGCTGTTCGAACGCTTCGAAGACCCCGGGCTGTCCCAGTATTCCTATGGTGTTGGCTGCCCGGCTGCAGGAGCGATCACGATCGTCGATCCCCGGCGTGACGTCGATGCCTACATCGACTTCGCCGAGCACCACGGGGTTGAGATCCGCTACGTCTTGGAAACCCACATCCATGCCGACTTCGCCTCCGGAACGCGCGAGCTGGGTGAGCGGACGGGTGCCGAGCTGCACCTGTCGCGGTTCGATGCCGGTGAGCGGTACGAGGTCGCATTCGACCACCAGACACTCGATCATGGGGACTCGATCGAGATGGGATCGGTGAAGTTGACCGCCCTCCACACCCCAGGACACACACCGGAACACCTGTCTTATCTGGTTTTTGATATGGTTCGCTCGAACGACACGCCGCAGATAATGCTGTCGGGCGATTTCCTGTTCGTGGGTTCGGTCGGCCGCCCCGATCTGCTGGGCGAAGACGCCAAGCTCGGTCTGGCGAAGCAGATGTTCCACAGCGTTCGGGATGGGTTGAAGGGGCTGCCCGGTGGGCTTGAAGTCCACCCTGGGCATGGCGCGGGATCGATGTGTGGGGCAGGCATGAGCGCACGACCGCTCTCGACCTTGGGCTTCGAGCGCGTCGCCAACCCCTACCTCGACCCTGAACTGACCGAGGAGACGTTCGTCGATCAGTTGCTTGCGTCGAGCCCTCCGTTTCCGCCGTACTACCGGCGGATGAAAGAGTTGAACTCCGCGGGAGCGCCCACGCTCAAGGGGTTGGACGCGATTGAGCCGCTGCCGCCCGAACGCTTTCAATCGCTGGCCCAAAGCGGTCATGTCGTGGTCGATATCCGCGATCCCGAAGCCTTCGGGCGCGGCCACGTTCCTGACGCCTTCGGCATCAGCGTCGGGCAGGGTCTGTCAACCTGGGCGGCTTGGGCTGTGCCCTACGACACGCCGTTGCTCCTGGTTGTCGCGAATCCGGCCTGGATCGAGGGCGCTGTGCACGCGCTGGCTCGCGTGGGCCTAGATGACGTACGCGGCTATTTGGACGGCGGGATGGAAGCCTGGTCCGAAGCCGGCTTCCACGCCGAGGCCCTACCCATGATCAGCGTCACCGACCTCTCGGCTCGCTTGAGCAGCGGCATTGGACCGGTTGTGCTCGATGTCCGATCGGATGGAGAATGGGCCGCCGGCCATGTCACCGGCGCAACCCACATCATGGCTGGCCACCTAGCGGATCGGCTGGACGACGTTCCCGTAGGAGAGGATGGCCTAGCCGTCATGTGCGGCGCCGGCTACCGATCTACGGTCGCGTCGAGCATCCTCCAGCGCTCTGGCTTTGCCAACGTCATCAACGTTCGCGGCGGAATGGGTGCCTGGATGGGCGCGGGTCTGCCGACGACCACTTACTGAGGCGACGCGATCGGCGGCCGAGCCGCCTCCACTTTGGTGCTGGTCGCGGGCGCCCTCACGCTCATTGTTGTCAGCGTTGCGATGCGGACCGGAACCGAGCCGTTCGCGACGTGGTACTACCCCCTAGCGTGGTTCCCCACGCTGCTCATGCTGGATGCGGTCGCCGCTCTCAGGAGTGGCGGCCGCCTCTTTTTTGTGACCCGGCCGAACGCGATCCTTTCGATGTTGGCGTGGTCGGTGCCCTTTTGGCTCTTCTTCGAGCTGCTCAACTTTCGACTCGACAACTGGTACTACGTTTTTGTGCCCGACGACCCGGTGGCGCGGTGGGCTGGCATCGGGCTCTCGTTCGCGACCGTCCTACCGGCGATCTTCCTAGCCGAGCGGGCGCTCGGTTCACGCAGGCATTCAAGCGACACGCCGCCGAATGACGCCATCACACCCGCTCGTCTGCACGCCATGCAGGCGGTTGGCGCGGTGGCGCTACTGGCGCCGCTCGTCTCGCCCACCTTCCTTTTCCCGCTGGTCTGGGCCGGTGGCCTGTTGTTGGCCGACCCGTGGGTGTACCGGCGCGATCCTGAACGTTCGCTGCTGGCCGACCTGGAGCGACGTCGGCCGGGCCGGATTGTGCGCTTGCTACTTAGCGGAATGATGATCGGGCTGCTGTGGGAACTCTACAACATCAGTGCGCGTGGCAAGTGGATTTACACCGTTCCCGGTCTCGAGGAGCTCAAGCTCTTCGAGATGCCGTTGCTGGGTTTCTTCGGCTTTCCGGTGTTCGCGCTCGAGGGATTCGCGTTTTACCAAGCGCTCTTGGTGAGCGGGCTCGCTGTGCCCGACCGCGGTCGCAGTCGACCAGCGCGGGCAACGATGCGTGGTCTCGCTGCTATACTCGCGATTGCGTTTTCTGCACTGGTCTTGCTCGGTATGGAGCGGCACACGATCTCCTCGACGACGCCGCGGCTAGCAGACCTCGATGGCGTGTCCGCAGCGCTGGAACACGCCGGCTACGACGTATTCACGCTAGCGGAGTCGGACCCGAACGCGGTGGCCGCGGACACCGGGCTCCCCATCGAAGCGGCCCACGCCTGGGTCGATCTGGCCGAGATGACCGCTTTGCGAGGCATCGGAACGGATAACGCCCGCCGGCTTCAGGCCGCTGGGATCTCGACGATCGCTGAGCTGGCTGCCGCCGATCCGGCCGGGCTCGTCGAACAATTGCGCGAAGTTTCCACTCAACCGGTCTACCCGGCGCGAGTTCGGGTCTGGGTCCACGCCGCTCGAGATACGACCCGGACAGCGCGCTAGCCGAAACCTTCTCCCGGGCGTTACCGTACTCTCTACCAATCATGCGCACCCTTTACGCGATACTCTGTCTGGCGCTCTCCACCGGAACGGCGCAGGCCCAAATACTCGACGGCTCGCTGTCGGGACTCGCCTTCGGCGACGGCGTCGAGGTCGCGCGAGCGACCCTGGGGCCCGACTGCCGATCGATTAGCGCATTCGCGCTCAGCGCGCCGCGCCTCCCAATCGCCGCGGAGAACGAATCGGAACTCGTTTGCTGGAACTACGAAAACATGAGCGGCTTAAGACTCGAGACGCTCGTTTTGCGGTTCGCCGACGGTGGCCTCGCGATGATCGAAGCCCGGGATGGAAATGTCACCGGGCTCTTGCGACCCGATGAAGAAACGATGGAGTATGCTGGTTTCATCGGGTACATGGGACCGGACGAGGCGGTCGTGATCGACGGCGAGGTGGCGTGGATCCTTCGGACCGAGGACATGCACTCGCATCCGTTTCTCGGATCAACGCCGATCGTCACGGCCGAGGGTGCGCCTGCGGCAGCGGCATCCGCGCTGAAACCACCCGATCTCGTGTTTGGCGCTTCCCTCGACCAGATTCGCGAAACTTTCGTGCCCCAGTGCCCACGCGCGGTCGAGCGAGAGATCTCACCACCCAACCTCCTGACCCAACCAAAGAAACAGATCCAGATCGACTGTTTAGGATTCCCTTATGCGGGTTTCCCTCGCAAGGTCGAGGCGGTGTTCGCCGATGGTGAGTTGGCACTCGTCTGGATCCTGACCGGCAAGCCCGAGGAGCCGCGCGTCCGGGACGCGTTGATCTCGGTGTACGGCGATCCAGTGCGGATCAGTGAAAACTCCGAGGCGTTCGGCGACGGGAGCGTCGTCCTGCGTAAGGACAAGCCCGAAGTCCTGTTCCTCTCGGCGGAGTTAGCCGCCGCGTTCGCGGAACAAGAACCCGGCGAGTAGCAATGCCTTCATTGGTGGTGGGTGGGGTCGTGCCCACCCGCGTAGCCACGCAACTCGTCGTAGCGGTCAATCTGCGCAGGCGTGAGAATCGCGCGCGTAACCAGGTGCGCCGCCAGATGGGCAGCACGCAGCTCGCCTTGGAGAGCCGCGATCACGGCGGTTTGATGCTGTAGCTGATCGGCATCGATCGTCCCGCCCGCAAAATCCGCATCCAGCTCGCGCTCGGCGGCGATGATTCGGACGCCCAAGTCGCGCGCGCTTTCCCGCATCGTCTGGAAGATCTCTTCCGTGCGGACTCGTTGTTCCGGCGACAGGTCGAGCTCGTTAGCCAACTCGAGGACATGCTTGGGACCGGGGTAGCGGTTCAACTCCGCAGCCAGTGCGTACCGCATCCCGTCGCCATTCTCGTAGGCGGCGATTTCATCCGGTCCGAGCGCCTTGATGTCGCGCGTTTCGAGGCCGGCATACGGGGAGACACCCCCTGGCTCCTGCGCCCAAGCCGGTGTCCCAATCAATAGTGTGACGATGAACCATCGGCTGCTCATGCCGACGAATCACCGATGTTGGCTTGCGCGAGATGGAACTTGGATTCAGACACGTGGGTTCTCCTTTTTGTACTACGCAGGAAAGTCTAGCTGACGGACCGCCTCCACTCCCTCGATCGCGGACAGCGCCGCCAGTGTGTCAACGGTTGCCGGGCTGTCCAGGTTGATGAATGCCAATGCGGTCTCACCCGGGGCGGTACGACCCAATCGCCACTCGGCGATGTTGACCCGCGCCTCGCCGAGTAGCGTGCCGATCTTGCCGATGACGCCCGGGACATCCCGGTTCCACACCAACAACACCATACCCACCGGCGGAGCGTCCAGGTGGTAGCCGTCGATCTCGACCGCACGCGGGTGGGAGTGAAACAGTGTGCCCGCCACCGACCGCTCAGCAACATCCGTCTCCACCCGACACCCGATGAGGTTGCTGTACTCAGCCGCCGAGGCACGACGGCTGCGAGTCACCCCGATCCCTCGATCGGCGGCCAGGTGCGGCGCGTTGATGAAGTTGACCACGTCCGCCGAGATCGGCGCCAGGAGTCCCTTGAGGAGGGCGGTCGAGAGCGGTTGTGCGTGGGGTGCGACCTCGCTCCCGCGAGCCTCGACCTCGACCCGCTGTAGGCGACCGTCCGCGAGCTTGCCGACGAGCCGCCCCAAACGCTCCGCCAGGTCGAGCCACGGTCGGATCTCGCTCCACCCACCGGCATCGACAAATGGCAGGTTGACCGCGTTGCGGTACTCTTCGTCACGCAGCGCTGCCAACACCTGATCGACGATCTGAACCGATACATCACGCTGGGCTTCCTCGGTCGAGGCGCCAAGGTGCGGCGTCAGCACGACGTCATCACGGCCGAGCAGCGCACTACCCACCGGTGGCTCGGAAACAAACACGTCGATCGCGGCGCCGGCCAATTGACCACTCTCGAGCGCGGCGGTCAACGCTGTTTCGTCGACCAGCTCGCCGCGTGCACAGTTGACCAACCGTGCGCCGCGTTTGACGTGCGCTAGCTCGCGGGCGCCGATTAGCCCTCGCGTCTCGGGCGTCAGCGGAGCGTGCACAGAAACAAAGTCCGATTCGGATAACAGCTGGTCCAACTCTACCAGCTCCACGTTGAGCTCTTGCGCCGCGTCGACCGCCAGATACGGATCATATGCCAGCACGTGCATCCCAAACGCATGCGCGCGTTGTGCGACGAGCCGGCCAACTCGACCCAGCCCGACCATCCCGATCGTCTTACCAGCTAGCTGCGTGCCAATGTATCGGCCGCGATCCCAACCCCCGCTTTGGACGTTCGCATTGGCCGCCGGGACCTTGCGGCACAGCGCCAGCAACAGCGCCCACGTGTGCTCCGCGGTAGCTGTTGCGTTGGCGCCTGGCGTGTTCATGACGAGCACACCCCGGCGACTGGCATGGTCAACATCGACGTTATCGAGGCCGACGCCGGCGCGACCGATGACGCGCAGCTCACCACCCCGGTCGATCGCCTCGGCATCGACCTTGGTTGCGCTGCGAACGATCAACGCGTGACACCGGGGGAGGATC
>JBDGYV010000044.1:0-36489 GCA_039588915.1 Gemmatimonadota bacterium | reverse complement strand
TTACCGAAGGGCTGATCGACGGCCGCGACGCGGTCGTTGACCTGAGCTACTGCCACGACGAAGAGCCCCAGGAATACAACATCGTGACCGTGCGGCTACGCGACCCCGCCGCTTTCGATTCTTCACTGCTGACCCGAAATTTCTATATGACGTCGAGCTGCGGCGTCTGCGGCAAGGCGTCGCTCGAGGCGATCGAGATACGGGGCTGCGAGCCACTACAGGATGGACCGCGCGTCTCAGCCGACGTCATCCGATCGATCCCGGAGAAGTTGCGTCGAGCGCAACCGGTGTTTGACCGGACCGGAGGGATCCACGCCGCAGGATTGTTTGAGCCAAGCGGCAAGCTCGTGGTGCTGAAAGAAGACGTGGGGCGTCACAACGCCGTCGACAAGGTGATCGGCCACGAGTTGCTGGCGGACCGCATTCCCGTCACCGGCAACTTTCTGGCGGTCAGTGGCCGCACCTCGTTCGAGATCATGCAGAAGGCGCTGGCAGCCGGCATCTCGATGGTCGTCGCCGTCGGTGCGCCTTCCAGCCTGGCGGTCGATGTCGCCCACCAGTTCAACATGACGCTGATCGGTTTCACGAAGCCGGATGGGTTCAACGTCTATGCAGGACCGGGACGGGTCGAGAACGCATAAAGTCGGTGACTCAATCGGGAGGTGATTTCCATTGCTGTCGCACGCGCTCCTGTTGATCGGGTCCGCACTCATCGCATTCTGGGGGGCCATGCATTTGGTGAAGACCGGGCCGGTGGTGGCCGGTTTTGAGCCGCTCACGGATGACAATCGCTACGTCTTCACGATGGAGTGGATCCTCGAGGGTGTCACGTTGATCTTCGTAGCGGCGCTCATTTTGGTCGTTACCGTTTGGGGAAGACCAACAGAGTTCGGATCCCTGATTGTGTACAGAATGTCGGCCATTTTTCTGTTCGTCATGGCCGCAGTGAGCTTGTTCACTGGAGCCAAGGCTTCACCGTTGCCGTACAAGTTGTGCGCTCCGATCTTCGGAATCGCCGCAGCGCTGATTCTGTACGGGAGCGTCGTCTAGGTCGGTGGTGGCAGCCCGCTTCAACTACTACGCCAAGCTGACCCGCCGCGAACAGGCGATCTACGACAAGAGCGACGCGATCACCGAGATCGAGTTGGCTTCGCCCGAGCCGCTGCGACCGCTGGCCGATCGCATCGAGACGGCGCTGTCGGCCGGCAAGCGGCCTGCGATCAGGGACGCCTGCCAGTCACTGGCCGACGAGCTCTCCAAGGAGTTCTCGGTTTCTCGGGTGGTGGTCCGAGTGCTGGCCGTTCGGCCCTCGAACCCGAACAGCGAGCTCCACGGCTTGTATGAGGCGACTGACGGCGAGGCGGCCAGGATCGATTTGTGGATGCGCACCGCCGCCCGTCGCCAGATGGTCGCCTACCGGACGTTTCTGCGCACGCTTCTCCACGAGTTCTGCCACCATCTCGACTATGAGTTGTTCAATCTGCCCGAAACGTTCCACACGCAGGGGTTCTTTCAGCGCGAGTCGAGCCTGTTTCGGCAGCTGGTCGAGTAAGTCCTACGACGGCCAGAACAACGGGATCAGTATCGTCGCTGTGACGAGCAGCAAAAAGTTGAGCGGCGTGCCGACCTTGAGGAAGTCGAAGAACCGGTACCCACCGGGGCCGTAGATCAACGTGTTCGTCTGGTATCCGACCGGCGTCATAAAAGACGCCGAAGCGCCAAACATAACCGCTACTACCAATGCGTACGGGTTCATCCCCAAGTCAGCTGCTGTGAGTAGCGCGATCGGCGTCAGTACGACCGCAGTGGCGTTGTTCGACATGACCGAGGTGAGCAACGAAGTCAACAGGTAAAACGCGGCTACCGTGAAATGCGGACCCAATGGACCCACCGACGCGGCCACTGCGTCCGCCAGCCACTGGGCAGCACCGGTCTTGTCCATTGCCACCCCGAGTGGAATGACGCCCGCCAGCAGGAAGATCACCATCCAGTCGAGCTCGACGTATATCTCCTCGAGTCGTACGCAGCGTGTGAAGACCATGAGCACCACACCGGTCAGCGCAGCGGTCATGATCGGCAGCAGGTTGAGTCCGGCTACGGCGACTACGGCGATGAGAACACCGACCGCGAACAACGCGCGGGGGCGAGGTTTGGTAGGTCGTTGGACGGCGCCCAACGGAACGAGCCCGGTCTCCTCGACCAACGCGTCCAAATCCGGCACGGTCCCATGGACGAGCAACAGATCGCCGGCCTCGAGCCGAAGGTTGGGAAGTCGTGTGCGAACTGTTGCGCCCAGGTGCTGGACCGCCAACACGGTGGCGTGGTATCGCTGCTGAAATCGCGCTCCGGCCAACGTGCGGCCGACGACCGACGCGCCGGGTGCGACCAGAACCTCCGCCAGATGCGCGTCCTCCGATTCCAGGTCTGGCCCCCCCACCGATGGGGCTGGCATCGCCAACCCCTGCTTGATCGCCAGCCACAGAAGATCTTCGTGGTGGCCCTTGGCAAAGAGGGTATCCCCGACCATTAGACGCCGGTTGGGTCCCGGGCTCCAGAGGGTGCGCTGACGGCGCCGGAGTCCGAGGATCGAGACGTCAAACTCGGAGCCCCACTTGAGCTCGCCGAGCGATCGGCCGACCGCCGGTGATCCCTGGCGAACCGTCAGCTCGGTCAGAAACGACCGCACCTCGTACTTGCCCGTCAAGTCGGTCATCCCAACTCGGCGCGGGAGCAGCGAGCGGCCGGCGGTGAAGAGGTACGCCAGCCCAACCGCGGTGAAGATCAAACCCAGCGGGGCGATGGAGAACATCGACAGTTGGTCGAAACCGCGCGAATGGATGAGACCGTAGACGAGCAGGTTGGTCGACGTGCCCAAGAGGGTGATCGTGCCGCCCAGAATGGCGGCGAACGACAGCGGCATTAGGTACAGCGATGGCGGCTGGTTATCGCGCTGGGCCAGCGCCAGGAACACAGGTAGGAAAACGACCACGACCGCGGTGTTGTTGAGAAACGGCGATACCGCTGCGACGACGAGGGAAAGGACGATCAGACGTCGGCGCGGCCCGCCGAGCGGTGCGTTCTGGGCCCACCGCCCGATCGTGGCGACGGCGCCCGTCTTGACGAGGCCCAGCGACAGGCAGAGCATCGCCGCCACGGTGATCGTGGCCTCGTTGCTGAAGCCCGACACCGCTTCCCCGGGTGTCAGGATCCCCGCTATCAGCAGGACTACCGGGATGACGAGCGCCACCTGATCGACCGCATAACGCTCGGTGATAAAGAGTGCTAGCGCGATCAAAATGATCGCAAATACGAAGAGGATTTCCCACGTCATTTCGCGACCCCGCGAGAGAAAGACGGCGCCCGGAGGCGCAAAAAGGGTAGTCGTGCATCAGCCTCTTGTCGATGGTCGTGAGGCTAACCGTGATCTAATCTGTCATCCGATCGGAGAGATCGGACCGAGTGAGGAGAAACGGAAGCGAATGACAAGCGAAGCAACGTACGAAACGGGTTTCCCGGTCGGCGGTTTTCCGATGCAGTATCGGTGGCAGGCCGGCGTCTGGTACGATCTTTTCGAGCGCCAGATAGCCCTCCTCGAGTACGACATCGCGCGCGCCAAAGCCGCTGATAACGTCATGGTGTTTCTCAGCGCGCCACTCAGCGGTCGAGCGGGGAGCCAATTCTCGACCAATGTCGAGATCGCCGATCACGTGGCCCGGCGTCTCATGGAGGATTGGGGCCACCGATTCTGGGTGCTCAACCCGGGTCGCTATCAGATGGAATCAAAAGAGGGGACCGGGCTCATGAACCGCCACGCCGAGACGCTGTCGAAGGAGCGCGGGATCCAGATCGACATCGACCGGCTGTTTGCCGAGTCTCCCCCCGCCGGCGGCGATTACATGCGGATGTGGACGCGCATCATGGTTGAGGATGGCATCGACAACACCGGTCGACGGTGGGACGCGTTCTACTTTATGAGCCCGAGCGACGTGCGGGATTTCTTTACCGAAGGCGGCTCGCGCACCTGGACCGCCGGTGTCGAGGAGTACTTCGCACGCAAGTACGCCATGGACGATGACTTCCGTGTCGCATTTGATCCGCCGTTCCACGATGCCGACGGCAACGCCTTTGGGGGTGACGCCGAGAAAGCGGAGCGCGTCGGGCGACGCAACGACTTCTTCCGCTACTACACGATTCGCGCCGGCGCCAACTTTAGCCTCGGAAGTCACGACGAGTGGAACATCTGGCGCATATTGAACGAGCGCCGACGAGCGACGGGTAAATACGGGATCTCCGACCAGATCGCCGGCTACTTTGAGGGCCGCCAGATCGCGCCGGGCACGAGCGTCGTCTCGACGGCCCCAGGCTACGAGGTGGTCGAGTAACGTGGCAGACGCGCGCCTCAAGCGACTGACTGAAGAGCTCCGCGAGGTCGAGACTCGATTGCGTGAGGGTGGCGGCGCCGAGCGGATCGAACGCGAGCACGCCAAGGGCAAGCTCACCGCTCGCGAGCGGGTCGAGATGTTGCGCGATTCGGGCAGCCGGTTCCTCGAGATCGGGTTGCTCGTGGCTCACGATCTGTACGACGGCCAAGCGCCAGCCGCGGGGGTGGTGACCGGAATCGCCCAGGTCGCTGAGCGACCGGTGGTGGTGGTCGCCAACGACGCTACCGTCAAAGCCGGCTCGTGGTGGCCGGAGACGATCAAGAAGATGCTCCGCGCGCAGGAGATCGCGATGCGCTGCCGGGTCCCGATCGTCTACCTGGTCGATTCAGCCGGCGTCAACCTGCCGTATCAGGGGGGTGTCTTCCCGGGTCAGTACGGGGCGAGCCGGATCTTCTACTACAACTCGATCATGCGGCACTACCTCAAGGTGCCACAGATCGCCGCGGTCATGGGCCAGTGCATCGCCGGTGGGGCGTATCTGCCGGCGCTGTCAGATGTCATCCTGATGGTCGAAGGGACGTCGTTCATGGGCCTCGGCGGGCCCAACCTCGTCAAGGGCGCGACCGGTCAGACGGTCGACTCCGAGGAGTTGGGTGGGGCTCGAGTCCACACTGAGATCAGCGGCGTGGCGCACTACCGGGTCGAGAACGACGAAGCTTGTATCGAGCGCATCCGCGAGCTGATCGCCGAGCTGCCGTACGAGGAGCCCGGTTACACCCACGATTGGACCGCAATGCCGGGTCGCGAGCCGTCTGAGCTGTTTGACATCCTGCCCGCAGATCACCGCCAACCGTACGACATGACCGAGCTCTTGAGCTGCCTGCTCGACGAAGGTCGGTGGGATGTGTTCCAGGAAGACCTGGCCCCGGAGATGATCTGTTTGACCGGCCGCCTCCAGGGGATGCCGATCGGTGTGATCGCCAACGCGCGCGGCTTCTTCCCACGGGAAGGGTCGACCCCTCGGTTTGGCGGGATCATCTACGCCGAATCAGCGCGCAAGGTCGCGTACTTCCTCGAGAACTTGAACCGCCACCGGACGGCGATGCTGTTCGTGCAGGACGTTTCGGGGTTTATGGTCGGCACCGAAGCTGAGCACAATGGCATCATCCGCGCGGGCGCCGACTTCGTCGAGGCGATGGCGACCGCCACAGTGCCCAAACTCGTGTTGACGATCAACCACGCCAGCGGAGCCGGTTATTACGCGATGGCCGGTCAGGGGTTCGACCCCGACTTCATCTTCACGCTGCCGACCGGTCGCATGGGCGTCATGGAGGGCGAGAGCGCGGTGCAGGCGCTGTTCGCGCCTGAGTTGGAGCGGCTAGCCGCGGAGGGCGGCGAGCCCGACGCCGACTTCAAGGCTCGAATCGATGCCGTGCTCGAGGACTACGAGCACCAGCTCGACGCTCGGTTTGCCGCCGCGAGGGGGTTTGTCGACGCCGTGCTGGCACCGAAGACGATGCGCGACCGGTTGGCGTTCGCGCTGTGGGCGGCGATCCACAACCCGGGTCCGCACGTGGGAGCGTTTGTGTTGCCCTACGCCGGCCTCTGATGTCGAGGCGACTGATCCTCGTGATCGTCCTCGTGGCTGCGGTGTTCGCCATCGTTGTCGGCGGGATGTTGTGGCCGCGGCCGCAGTTTCAGCGCGGTCCGTGGGTGGGGCCGGAAGCGCCCGCGCCGGCCGACACGGTCGCCACCGACCCCGGTCCCTGAGACTTCCGCTAGGCGGGGGTTCCTCTACTCCGCGCCGTAGCCCTCAATCGCTGCCAGAATCTCCGGTGCCGTCATCGGGCCTGCGGCCTAGCTTCGCCTTTCATGGGTCGCGAAACGATCCGGATCGCGTGTGGTCAGGGGTTTTGGGGTGACCGTCTGGACGCCCCGGTCGAGCAGGTTCGCCGTGGACCGATCGACTACCTCATGCTCGATTACCTGGCCGAAGTCACGATGTCGATCATGCAGAAACAACGCTCGCGCGACCCCTCCCAGGGCTACGCTCGTGACTTTGTGCCGCTGCTCCAGGAAATCTTCCCCGACATCGTCGAGCGTGACATCCGCGTGCTGTCAAACGCCGGCGGGGTGAACATCGAGGCGTGCCGAGACGGATTGATAGAAGCGGCGCGCCAGGCGGGCGTCAGCGGTCGGGTCAAGATCGGCACGGTGACCGGCGACGATATGCTGGATCGGCTGCCGGAGCTGATCGCCTCCGGACACGCGCTCACCAACATGGACGATGGCCGGCCGTTGTCGGACGTGCTCGATAAAGTCGAAAGCGCCAACGCCTACATCGGCGCGGCTCCGATCATCGAGGCGTTGAGGCGGGACGCGCGGGTGGTGGTGACCGGGCGTTCGACCGACACGGCGCTCACCTATGGGCCTATGATCCATGAATTCGGCTGGGCGGCAGACGACTGGGACCGGATCGCTCACGGTATCGTGGCCGGCCACATCAACGAATGCGGTGCCCAAGCGTCGGGCGGCAATTGCCTGGTCGACTGGGAATCCGTCCCTGATCTGGCCGACATCGGCTATCCGATTGTCGAAGCGGACTCGAGTGGCGCGTTTGTGCTCACCAAGCACGACGGCACGGGTGGTCGCATCACGCCTGCGATCGTCAAGGAACAGATCCTGTACGAGATGGGCGACCCGACCGGGTACATCACCCCCGACGGCGTGGCCGACTTCACGACGATCTCGCTCGACGCCGACGGGCCGGACCGCGTGCGGGTTTCGGGGGTAAAGGGGGCGCCGCGGACCGACCAGCTCAAGGTCTCGATCAGTTACCGCGCCGGTTTTAAAGCTGTGGGGACGCTGGTGTACGCCTGGCCGGACGCGGTTGCGAAAGCGCAACGAGCGGATCAAGTGCTGCGCGAGCGGCTCGACCGGCTGGGGCTATCGTTCGACGTCATCCGGACCGAGTTCGTGGGATGGAACGCGACCCACGGTGACCTGGCCGGCCCGCCGGCCGACGACGTACCGGAGATCGAGCTTCGCGTCGCCGTTAGGGCGGCCGAACGCGCACCAGTCGACCGGTTCACGCGCGAGATCGCACCGCTGATCCTGTCGGGTCCACCGAGTGTCACGGGTTTCGCCGGCGGCCGCCCGCGGGTTCAAGAGATCGTCGCCTTCTGGCCGGCGCTCATTGATCGCGACCAGATCGAGCCGCGTCTATGTGTAGAGGTGGTCGAGGCATAACGCTGATCCTATCGAAGGAGGCAAGAGCATGAAACGGTTGTACAGGAGGTCGCTCCCGCTCGCGCTGTTGGTCTTGTTTGTCGCCGGCGGTGTCGCGGCGGGCCAGGAGGAGATGGTGTCGTTGGACGCATCCGTACTCGACGACGAGCTCCGGACCCAAGCCGAGCGAGATCAGGACGAGTACCGCAACCCACTCGCCGTTTACGAGTGGCTCGGCATCGAGTCCGGCATGACGATCGGGGACGTGTTCCCGGGAACGGGATACAACACCCACCTGTTTTCGCGACTCGTCGGTGACGAGGGCAGCGTGGTGAGCGTGATCGGTTTCTATGAGGGGCTGATTTTTGAGGGCTTAGAGGAGCCGATCGACGTCACGTTTCGCAGGCGAGTTGAAGAGCGCGGTTTCAGCAACGTCGAGATCGTCACCGGATTCGACGAAGTTCCGGACGCCAGCCTGGACGCGGTGGTCATCGTTCGCAACTACCACGACGTCGGGTGGGTGTTCGAGGAGTACTCGCGCGAGGGGACGGTGGCGCACCTGCTTCGGTGCCTCAAACCGGGCGGGATCTTAGGAATCGTCGACGTTGCCACCGATCGTCCGGGATGGGACGAGGATACTCACCGTCTCAATAAGTCGGTGGTGATCGAAGATTTCCAGAATGGTGGCTTCGAACTCGTCGAGACATCGGATATGCTGGCCAACCCCGACGACGACCACAGCAAGTCGGGCTTCCAGGAGGGGCGCTACAAGATGGACCGCTACCTGCTCAAGTTCCGGAAGCCAGTACCGGCAGAGTCGTAGCCACGCGCCCGTGACCGCTACTTCCAGCCCGGTAGTCGTCGAAAAGACCGGCGCGGTTGCTACCATTACGCTCAACCGCCCGGATCGTCTGAACGCAGTCAATCTGCCATTGTACGACGAGCTGACGCGCTCTCTCGAGGCGATCGAAACCGACGAAACCGTGCGCGCGGTAGTCTTGACCGGTGCGGGGCGCGCGTTTTGTGCGGGAGCAGATCTCAAAGAGCACGGGGGTGGGGATACCGCCGATTCGAGGGGCGCGTACGTTGAGGTCGGCCAACGCGTGCACCGACGATTGCAGCTGCTGCCAAAGCCTATTGTGGCTGCCGTCAACGGTGCGGCCGTGGGGGCCGGTCTGGAGTTGACGTTGGCTTGTGATCTCGTCATTGTCGCCGAGGACGCCAAACTGCGGTTCCCCGAGCTCGCCTTTGGAACCTTTGTCGGCGGCGGGACGACGTACATGTTGGTCCAACGGGTCGGGCTGACACGAGCCAAAGAGCTCCTCATGTTGGCCGAGTTTTTCTCTGGCCAGGACGCCGCCGAGATGGGGCTCGCCAATCGCGCCGTACGCGCCGATCGCGTGCTGGAGGTGGCGCAGTCGATGGCCGAGCAACTCGCGAACCGAGCGCCGTTGTCCCTGGCGCTCGCCAAGGGTCTCCTGGACAGAGCACGTCATGTCGATTCGGAGACAGCGCTGGCCATGGAGGCCGATGCGCTGCTCGATTGTCTGGCATCTGCCGATTGGGAGGAGGGGCAGCGCGCCTTCAAAGAAGAGCGGCCGCCGCGGTTCACCGGGAATTAGTTTCCGCAGTCGTGCACTTGTTTGGTCAACCTGGAGGTTGGACATGAAACGGTTGTTGGGCTTTGTCGCTCTTTCGTTGGCGCTTGTTTTGCTCTCTGAAACGCCGGTAGCGGCTCAGGGACCGAGCATCGAGGGGACGTATCGGCTCGTCGCGCGGGAACTACCCGACGGGACGCGGATCGAGCCACCGGCTCTCGACGGTCTGATCACGTACACCAAGACCCTTCGGAACTTCAACATCTACTGGAAGGATGCGGAGGGGAAAACCACTTCCATTTCCACGATTCGAAAGTACGCTTTGACCGAAGACGGATACACCGAGACGAACATCTTTCACATGGCGAACGATGAGATCGGCGGTACGGGCGTGAGCTACGATTTCTCTCAGGTGAGCGGTGGCAGTTCGGTCAATATCGAAAACGGCAAGATCGAGTTCGACCTGCCGTTGTTCGATGAGCCGCGCGCCGTTTTCGAGGGTGATATGCTCACCGCCAGCGTAGAGGGTGAGTTTGTCGACCACTGGGAGCGCGTCGAGTAGGTCGTCTAACTCGTCCGGTCGCGAAAACGTGACCCATACCCTGCAAACGATCCTCGAACCGCGCTCGGTGGCGGTCATCGGCGCGTCGCAGAACGCCACCAAGCGCGGTCACCAGGCGCTTCGTGCGCTTCAAAAGGCCGGCTTTCAAGGGCCGATCTATCCGGTTCATCCTGATGGCGGCGAGCTGCTAGGTCTCCCCGTTGCGACCTCGATTGATCAGTTGGACGACTCACCCGAGCTGGCTTTTGTAGCCACACGCGCCAAAACGGTGCCGGGGATCCTCGAGCTGTGCGGCAAGGTCGGGATCCAGGGTGTGGTCGTGCCGGCAGCCGGGTTCAAGGAGTCCGATCCTGACGGGGCGGCGCTCGAACGGGAGGTCGCAGTCGTCGCGGAGCGCAACCAGATCCGCGTAATCGGTCCCAACACCTCCGGCATTCTCAACACCGCGATCGGGCTCAACCTGGTGGGCGTGGAAGGAGTCCCGGCCGGGGGCCTGGCGATCGTGGCTCAATCCGGGAACGTCGGCTTGGCGCTCATGACCGAAGCGACTTTGCTTGGGTGCGGTATATCAGTGTACGTCGGGATCGGAAACGAGTGCGACGTCACGTTCCACGAGTGTCTCGAGTACCTGGAGGAAGAGCCGCAGACCCGAGCGATCCTCATGTATGTCGAGGGGTTTCGCGACGGATCGCGGTTTCTCGAAATCGCGTCCCGTGTGAGTCGGACCAAGCCAATAGTGGTGCTGAGGGGGGGCCGGCGCGAGCCTGGCCGCGAAGCAGCTCGATCACATACCGGCGCGGTCGCCGGCGCGTACCCGGTGTTTCAGGTTGCGATGCGCCAAGCCGGCGTGATCGAGGTTCGACGCGATGACGAGCTGCTGGCGGTGGGAATGACGCTGGCCGACCAACCGCCGATCCCGATAGGTGCGGGCGTAGCGGTGCTGGCCGACGGCGGAGGCCACGCGACGTTGGCTGCCGATGCGCTGTCCGCGCTCGATGTACCGCGAGCCGAGCTGTCGAGCGAAACGCAAACCCGGCTGCGATCGTTGCTGGGCCCGGCGGCGACCGTCCGCAATCCGGTCGACCTAGCCGGCCGGGCGGATACATCGCCGCAGATTTTCGCCGCCGCGTTGGAGGCGATCTACAGAGATCCTGCGGTTGGCGGTGTTCTCACGGTCGGACTGTTTGGAGGCTACGCAATACGGTTCGCCGACGAGATCGCCGAGCCGGAGGCGAGCGCCGCCGACGCGATGGTTGAGATCGCCCGCGTGGCCCGCCGGCCGCTCGTCGTTCACACCCTCTTCGCTACTCATCGGACGGAGGCCCTTAAACGGTTGTCGGCTGGCGGCATCGTGGTCGTCGGCTCGCTCGAGGTCGGCGTGCGGTGCATCTGGGCGGCGTCGATGCGCAGTCAGATCGTCGGCGAGGCCGAGTCCGCTGGCCTGCTCCAAGTGACCCCCGACGTACCCACGACGGTTCGTGAATCGTCGGTGATCGCGACCGCACGGAGCGAAGGTCGCACGGCGCTGACCGAGCCGGAGGCGCGAAAGATCGCCTCAGCGGCTGGCGTTCCGATCGTGGTGGCAACCTGGTGCCGCTCAGCTGAGGAGGCGGCTCGGGTCGCGGATGAGCTCGACGGTCCGGTGGCCGTCAAAGCGGTCTCGGCGACTGTCTCGCACAAGACCGACGCCGGCGGCGTGGCGCTCGACGTGATTGACGGCCATGCGGCGAGACAGGCGTACAATCGAGTCACCGCGGCGGTACAAGCTTACGCTGGCTCGCACAGCCTCGAGCCTGACGTTCGCGGCGCGCTAGTGTCGTCGATGCTCAAGCCGCCGATCGCCGAGCTTCTGATCGGTGTCCGTCGTGATCCTGAGTTCGGTCCGGTGGTCGTCATCGGGTCGGGTGGGGTGACCGCCGAGTTGTTCGGTGATCCCGCGATCCGCGTCCTTCCGGTAACCACCAGTGAGATAGCGACGATGCTGGCTGACGCTTCAGTAGCGCCGCTACTCGGCGGCTACCGCGGTCGCCCGGCGGCCGACCACGAGGCACTGATCGATCTCGCCCTCAGCCTCGTCGCCTGCTTCCAATCCCACCCTGGAATCTCGGAAATCGAGGTCAATCCAGTGTTTGCCTACTCCGATAGCGCTGTTGCCGTGGACATTAGGGCGTTTCTTGACGCAAGTACCCCTTCCTGTTCATAATCAGGCCAATCTGACAACTAAACCGGGTCGTACACTCGGGAGGTGCTTGAATGTCACGACGAACGTTCGGGTTTTTGTGGAGCGTCGTTTTAGCCAGCCTACTAGCCCTCGTACCCGCCGAAACACTTGCCCAGCAGGGCACAATCGTAGGAAAGATCACCACCGAGGAAGGGGAAGCGATTCCGGGCGCCGACGTTTCGATCGTCGGTACTGCCCGCGGCGCGGTGACCAACAACCTTGGTGAGTATCGACTTCCGGCGCCGGCCGGCATCTACACGCTCCGGGCGCGCTCGTTCGCTCACCAAACCGCCGAGCAGCAGGTCATCGTCGAGCCGGATCAGACGATGACGATCGACTTTGCGCTGGCACCGGCACCACTTCTGGCCGAACAGATTGTGGCGATTGGCTCACGAACCACCCGCAGTGCGGTCGAGACGCCGGTGCCGGTCGATGTGATATCAGCCGAAGAGATCGAGATCTCCGGTCAGACGGAGGTCAATCAGTTGCTGGCGGTGGCGATCCCTTCATTCAATGCGTCGCACCAGACGATCTCGGACGGCACCGATCACATCAACCCAGCCAGCCTGCGTGGTCTCGGACCGGATCAGGTGCTGGTGTTGGTCAACGGCAAACGGCGCCACCCGAGTGCGCTGGTGCACGTCAACGGCACCTTTGGCCGCGGTACGGTGGGTGTCGATTTGAACGGTATTCCAACGGCCTCGATCAAGCGGATCGAGGTGCTGCGTGACGGGGCGTCCGCCCAGTACGGCTCGGACGCCATTTCCGGCGTCATCAACATCGTCCTCGAAGACCAGGTCGATGCGCTCCAGATCGACGTCCAGGGTGGCGGGACCGGAGAGGGCGACGGCGAGCAACTCAAGGTCGATGCCAACTACGGTTTCCCGATCGGCGACAATGGTTACTTCAACGTTACCGGGATGTATCTCGATCGGAGCCGGACTGATCGCTCCGACCCCTGGACGGGCGACATCTTCCCCGGTATCGAGGGCACCGCGGCGACCGACGCCGAGCTCAGTCGAATCGGGATGACCCGCCGCGACTTCTCGATGAAGACCGGTCAAGGCGAAGCGCTCGTCGGGATGGGGTTCTGGAACTCCGTCTATCCGATCTCGGATAGCGCCGAGGTCTACGCCTTTGGCGGCTTGTCACACCGCGAGGGGTTTGCGACTGGCTTTTATCGGCTACCCAACTCGGAAGCGCGGGTCGTGCCGGAGATCTACCCGAACGGGTTCTTGCCCCAGATCAACCCAAAGATCAACGACGCACACTTCACCGGCGGTGTGCGGGGGGCGCGGAGCGGCTGGGACATGGACTTTAGCGTGACCCACGGTCGCAACAGCTTCCTGTTCAACGTCGAGAACTCGAACAACGCTTCGATCGGTCCGTCGAGCCCGACGACGTTTGACGCCGGCGAGTTGAAGTTCGAACAGACGGTTGGAAACCTCGACATCGTGCGGTTGATCGACACCGGTGGTGCGGTCAAGTCCGCATCGCTCGTGTTGGGCAGCGAGTACCGTCTCGAGAACTACGAGATCGCGGCCGGCCAGCCCGAGTCGTACCTGCTCGGGAACGGCGGTGACGAGCCAGGTGAGGACTTCGTTACGCTACCAAGCGGTCAGCCAAAGGACCCAGGTTCGCAGGTGTTCCCCGGTTTCCAGCCAGCCAACGAGGTCGACCGGTTCCGCACCAGCATCGGAGGTTACATCGGTTTGGAGACCGAGCTGAGCGACCAGTTCCTGCTCGATGTCGGTGGCCGGTTCGAGAACTACAGCGATTTCGGTAGCACCGCGACCGGCAAGATCGCCGCGCGCTACTCGGTCAACGAACAGGTCGCCATCCGCGGCGCTGTCAGCAACGGGTTCCGTGCTCCATCGCTGCAGCAGTTCTGGTTTAACAACGTCAGCATCCAGTTCCTGTCGACCCCTGATGGGTTGGAGCCGACCCGCGTGCTGACGAGCAACAATGCGAGCCCGGTAACGAAGGCGTTCGGCGTCCCCGACCTCAAGGAAGAAACGTCGGTCAACATCAGCGCCGGGGTCACGATCAGGCCGCAGCCGAACCTGTCGATCACCGCTGACTTTTACCGGATCGACATCGATGACCGGATCGTGCTGACCAGCCGTTTCGATAGCAGCGACCCGATCGTCGAGGAGATCCTGCAACCCTTCGAGCGTGATGGCGTGGGCGCGGCGCAGTTCTTCGCCAACGCCGTTGACACCGATACGCAGGGCATCGACTTCGTGGTGGCCTACGCGACCGAGGTCGGGCTCGGGACGCTCGATCTAACAGGTTCGCTAAACTTCACCGACACCGAGGTCCAATCGACCAACGTTCCGGCCGAGATGGCGCAGATCTTCGCCGGCGGCGACCTCGATGCCGTGCGTTCGACGCTGTTCAACCGCGAGGAGCGAAACCGGCTCGAGTCTGCGCTGCCGAGCGAGAAGCTCAACCTGTCGGCCCGCTACACACAGGGGCCATTCAGCGTGTATGGTGCGGCAGCGTTCTTTGGTGAGATCAAGTACCTGCCGACGGACCCCGACAACGACGAGACGTTTGGTGCGAAGACGATCTTCGACATGGATATCTCGTACGAGCTGGCGAAGGGCGTCCGCGTTGCGTTTGGTGCCAACAACCTGTTCAACACGTTCCCGGACGAGCACCAGAAGGACGCCAACCTGTCGAACGGTCGGTTTGTGTACAGTCGCCGGGTCACGCAGTTCGGCAGCAACGGAGGTTTTTATTACGGTCGGATCAGGCTAACGCTGTAACTGTCAGGCTAATGGAGGAGAGGAAATGGTGTTAATGGATCGCTGGACAAGGATTGGGGTTGTCGGTTTGGGGCTGGTGGTTTTGGCCGTCAGCCCGGCCGTAGCGCAGGACGAACAGGGCGCGTACGCCGAAGAACCGGACGCCTACGCAGTCATTGACAAGGCGCTCGGGGCAGGCCCGGAATCGATCGCGGCCGACGCCACGGTGATGGACTGGGAAGGCAACACGCTCAAAGAGGGCACCAACGGGTGGACCTGCATGCCGCCGCCGCCGGGCTTCGAGGAAGGCCCGATGTGCCTCGATGAGCCGTGGATGGCGTGGGCTCAGGCGTATGGAGCCAAGACCGACGTCGTGATCGACAAGGTCGGGATCGGCTACATGCTGAAGGGCGACGCTGGGGCCAGCAACACCGACCCCTATGCCGAAGGGCCGACCGAGGACAACGACTGGGTCGAGGGGGGTCCACACTTGATGCTCCTCGTGCCGGACGCCACCGCGTATGACGCCCTGTCGACCGATTACACGACCGGCGGACCGTGGGTCATGTGGGCCGGGACGCCGTACGTGCACATCATGATCCCGCTGGGGGACGCAGACTAAGACGCGCTGCCAGCGAAGCGGTCAGAGGCTCGTTTGGGGTCGGCGGAGTGATCCGCCGGCCCCTTCGGGTTTTTAGGACCCGACCCCCGCTACATGTCGATGACGAGCGCCAGCGTAAAGATTGAATCGACTTCGTCGAGCGGGGCCAACACCAGCGTCTCGGTCGGTGCGCCAACCAATGTCACCAACGGGATCAGGCTTCCCGACGGCTCGTTGTCGAACAGCAGCTGATAGCTGGCCTTGAGCGCCAGGTTCTCGCTCATCGAGACCGCCAGTGAGTTGATGAAGTCGGTCCGGAAGTCGGAGCCTTCGCTCAAGTTCTCGTCCAACAGCAACACGCTGTCGAATCGCGTGTTGCCGGTCAGTTGGCGCCAGTAGTCCCAACCGATCCGTAGCCCACCAAACTCGTCGTCGTCGCCCTCCACGTTGTCTTGAGACGTGAACGTGACCCCGTAATCGGTGCGGAGGCCAGAGACATCGTTCTCGAACCAGATGTTTCCGATCCCGCCGACGCCGGTGTAGCGGTTCTCGATGCCGGCGAACGTGTTTCGGTCCCACCCGCCGCCGATAAACCAGAAGAAGCGATCAGTGATGTTGCGATCGTACCGCGAGCGGAGGAAGTAATTCTCGGCCGTGACCTCTTCGTCGGATTGCTTGGCGATCCTGAATTCCTGTGAGTCGCCGACCGCGATCCGCTCGATGGTCGTCGATTCGCTGCGGATTCCACCGGCATCGAAGCTGAATCGGGAGTTAGCCCACAGATACTCCAGCAGGTTCTTGCCTCCGAGTGTGCTGGACTTCGCGTTCCCGTCGGTCAAGACAAACGTGATCTCGGCTACGTCGTGCCAGCCGAGCTCGGGCTCGTCGTCCTGCGCAGCAGCAGCAGCTGGGATCACGAAGCCGAGAAACACCGCGATGCAGGTTGTCCGAGCGGTCGTCATATCGATCGTCCTCCTGAAATACGATGGATGTCAAACGGGCGTTCTAGCGATCGCAAACTAGCTTGACGTTGCCGATGCCGGAAGTCGATCTCCGCCGCCTAGCCCACGCTCGCTCCGGTGACAAGGGTGACACCGCCAACGTCGGCGTGATCGCCTACTCGCCTCAAGCCTACGCTTTTCTCAAGCAACAACTAACTGTGGATCGCGTGGCTACGCATTTTCAAGGGATGATCGACGGTCCGGTCGAGCGGTTCGAACTCGACAACCTGGACGCGTTGAATTTTCTACTGCATGGCGCACTCGATGGCGGCGGGACCGTGAGCCTGATGACTGACGCCCAGGGGAAAGTGTACTCGACGGCGCTCCTCAGAATGACGCTCGACGCACCACAAGAGGTGCTCGACTCGGTGGGTTAGGGAAGGTCGTCCTTCGCCTCCCAAGTGAACGCCTTGTTCACGATCCACCAACGGCCGTCGATCTTGAGCAGCGTCATGTAGTCGGTGATGGATGCTGATGGGTAGTCGAGCACGAGCTTGACCACGGCTGCGTTGCCGGTGATGTCGATGCTCTCGATTTTGCGGACGCGCTGCTCTTCGTCTTCCGGCGGCGTACCGTCGGCTCGAGCGATGTATTCCGCACTGGTTCGTTGCTGAAGATCGCCGTCTTGGACCCAGAACAACTTCGATTCAGGGTGAAAGGCCTGCTCGAAGTGCTCTCCTTGGCCGGTTCTGTGTCCTTCGAAGTAGTGCTCGATCGTTTCCCGAACCGCTGCCTTGTCGGTGTCGTGCACGTTGGACCAGGGCACGAGGCCGACCGGCAGGAGCAGCATTACAAACAAGATTCCTGAGCCTCTCATCGTTCCCCCTCTGGTTAGCATACCGATCAGGATCGTGTCTCTGAAATGATACCGGATGGGAGGTTGTGGTAGGTGGGTCCGGGGTGAGGATTGTGTCAGGGAACGGTCAAGCTTCCAGGCGATAACCGACCTTTCGTACGGTGACGATGTGCTCGGGTTCCGATGGATCTCGTTCGAGCTTTCGGCGTAGCTCCGCGATGTGGGTGTCGACGGTTCTCGTCAACACGCTGGATGGATAACCCCAGACCTCCAGTAGCAGTTCTTGACGAGTGAGCGCGGATCCGCGGTGGCGCAAAAGCGTGGTCAGGAGCTCGTACTCCTTCGGTGTCAACGGGACTTCGTCGCCGCACCGCACCACGCGCCGTGCGGCGGTATCGCTCGTTCAAGAAGTCGATCGACACGCGCCAGCAGCTCAAGCAACCCGAACGGCTTGGTGACGTACTGATCGGCGCCGAGCCGGAACCCTTGAACCTTGTCGGCTTCCTCGCCGCGCGCGGTGAGGATCAGCACCGGCATGTCCCACCCATCTGCGCGGAGCTGCTGCAGGACCCGGTACCCGTCGAGCTCGGGTAGCATGAGATCGAGGATAATGAGATCCGGTTTCAGCTTCGGAACACACTCCAGAGCCGCGCGTCCATCCCCGGCGACTTCCACCGCGTAGCCCTCGATTTCCAGATTGTTCTGAAGGCCGTAGGCCAGATCGTGATTGTCCTCGACTACCAGAATCTTGGCCGTCAACGCGCCAACTCCGGACCGTCGTCTCGGCCAACCGGAAGCTCAATCAGGAATCGAGCCCCGCCCGTTGGTCCCTCCTCGACCCAAGCCCGACCATCGTGTCCCACTACCAACTCGCGGACCACAGAAAGCCCAATGCCGGTGCCGGCTGTGGCATCTTCCCGCTCGCGATCGAGGCGGAAGAACGCTTCCCAGACGCCTTCGCGGTTCTCGGGTGGGACGCCAGGGCCCTCGTCGTCGACCCTCAGTTGCACGGTGCCGTTCTGAACCTCGAGGCCGAGGGTAACGGTTTGCCCTGCGGGACCATACTTGACCGCGTTATCGAGCAGGTTCAACAGGATCTGTCGCACCGCACTTCGATCCACCGTCGCCGTAGCCTCTCTCGTGACCTCTGTTCGCAGCTTTACGCTCCTGCCGGAGGCCAGCGGCTCGAACGCATCGACGACTTCCTTGAACAGCGGCGTAAGCTCGGTGGGCTCGAAATTGAGCTTCATTCCATTTCGCTCAGCGCGTGAGAACGCGAGGATGTTCTCGACCAGATTGGAGAGTCGTCGAACCTCTCGGTTCATGATCTCGAGGCTGCGCTGCGCTTCTTCCTTCGACCGGACACGACCGAGGAGCAGTGTCTCGACGAACATTCGAATCTGAGCCAACGGAGTTCGGAGCTCGTGCGAAACGTTGGACACGAACTGCGTCCGAAGTCGGCTGAATTCGAGCTCCCGACGCAGTACGAAGATCGCGGCCGCGACCATTCCACCCGCCAGGACCAAGAGCCCCATGATCAATGGCAGACGCGACTCCGGCAATCCTCCGATGATGAGCGTCTCGGCCATCGTCGGCCGGATCGCGACCTCGACCTCGAGACCCTCCCCGTATCGGGGTGAGAGGTAGTCCGTCGCGGCGAACTCCCAGCCGTGTTCCCGCACCGACTTGTAGAGGGTCTGGCCGGCCGGCCCGATCACCCTGACCGATAGCATCTCCGGGTTTTCGAGATCGCCGGTCAACGTAGGGGGCAAGATCGTGCCACCAAAGGCGTGATCGAACGCTTCCGGGAGAACCGCGGGATCGACCTCGAACCCGAGGATCGCCTCCGGGACCTCATGGTCATCGAACTCGACTTTGTAGAATACAATGTGGTCGATGCCATCCGACGCGCCGGTTACGACCGCGTGGTACCACTCTGGGTCATACGACGTCAGGGCATTGCGGAGAGATTCCTTTAGCCACGCTCCGATCTCAAACGTTGGCCGAACACCCTCCAAGATCTTGAGCTTGGTGCCGGTGGGGTCCATGATGAACGCGTAACGAATGGCGATCGGGCACTGCTCGAGCTCGGGTGCTTCGGGATCTACGTCCTGCGTGATGGCCCAATCTTCCTTGCCGTACGTCGCTTGCAGATAGGCGAAAGCCGGCTTGGCGATGAGCCAGTCGATCTTGCTCTCGGAAAGGCTTGCGAACCTCCACGCAGCAAAGGCTGCGTTGTCCTCGAGCGCGCTCGCGGCGGTGACTCGATGTGAGCGCGACGACCGATACGCTTCGAACGCCAGAACCCCTGTCAGGACCAGGGTCAGGAGAAGCAGGCCGACGACGAAGTGCGACCGGGAGCTAGATAGGTGACGTCGAATCAATGTCTCAACTCTCTCCCCATAATTTGATTGGAAAAGCTACGCCACACCAGGATGGGTTAGAGCGGCAGCCAATATGAGAACTTGACCGCCAAGACGTTCTCCCCGTCCGCGCTGAAGCTGTCGAACAGCTCACCCGGGCCGACCGGCCGTCCCTCGGTCGCATCCGAGGATCGATTCTGCTGCCAGGTGAGGAAGAATGTGCTGCCGGGACGCCATTCCCAGCGCAGCACGAGATTGCTGCGGAACGAGAGTACGTCAAAGTCCGGATTATCGATCGAGAAGCTGTCGTCTCCATCGACGACCGCGAGATCGCCGTCGTCGTTCCTCGTGACCTCGGTTCCGTCGGTGCCGTACACCCGAAGATCGAAGTCGCGTGCGCGCGCCAGCTCACCGACGTCCGAGTACTTGCCGCTGGAGGCGAACGGCTCGGCGTACAGGTCTAGGCTCAGGTCGGGCGAAAACGCGTAGTTGACGCGAAGCGGCGCGGAGATCTCGCTGCGCAGGATCTCACCAAACACGTACCGTTCCCCGAAGGTCGCATCGGTTCCACCGTCAAAGGTGTCGATGTACTGGCGTGCGTTGCTCCGACGACTAAACCGAGGCCCCACAGACAACGAAAGACGGTCGTTCATCCGGGTGGAAAAGCGAGCGCTTATCCCGTACCCCCAGCTACCCAGCTCATCGCCGTTGAAGTCGGTTTCGAGTCCCAAACGGGTGTCGCTGGCCGAGTTGCTGAAGAGGCTGGTGCTCAACCACCAGGAGCTGGGGTTCTTCATCAGCGGCCCGCCGCGAGTCTGCGTATCGCTCTGCGTCTGGAAGTTATGGCCCGCCTCGATGTTCGTGGACCAAAAGTTCTTCCACGTCGTGTTGGTCCAAAAGCCGACCATCTCGCGGCGTTGCACACCGGCGAAGTTCCAGTGTGGGTTGGTCCACACGCCGACGTTCCAGTTGCGGAAAACGGGGCCCGGCTCGGTCTGGCGGTAGCTCAAGTTGGCCCATGCCGCTATGTCGTCGGCTCGCCCCAACCGACCGACGTCATTGATCTCGAACCCCGGCGAGTCCATCCACACGCCGTGCGACCAGCGCAAGCGACCCGACCGCTTGCCACCGCGAAAGGCCGCGCTCCAGCCGCTGAGGGACGTGCGCGTCGGATCCAGCTCGACGTGATCCTGGTCGGGGCGCTGGAAGTAGTGTGCGCTCGCCTCTTGAACTTCCAGGATCGCTGCCTCGTCGCCCCGCACGTGGCTGAAGCCGGCATGGCCCAGCAGCTCGTACCAGCCGTCTTCGAATCGCTTGTTGAAATCGACGCCGCCGGTGTACGCGGCGCTGACCAGCTCACCAGCCAGCGGATGTCCTTCCTCGATGCTCCGGTTGACGGCCGTCAGCGTCGCTCCGACCGTCGACGCGTTGGGGCCGAATTGCTGCTGGAGTCGCGCGATCGCGTAGTTGGTCAACGGTTCGACATCGATCTGGTGTGTTTCGTTGTTCGCGAGGTCGAATGTCTGCGCCTTCTCGTCGTCGGTGATCGCGGCCATGGCACCGATCGTCAAACCGGAGGGCAGCTGTCCGGTCAGCTTTGCCGCGCCGAGGATCGTCGTCGCGGGGGGCGTGGAGACAAAGTCGGCATCGGCCTCCAGATGAGGCGGTGCGCCGATGCGCCGCGAGTAGTAGTAGTCGGGACCGACCCCAGCCAAGGCTTGCTGGCCCTGGGTAAAGAAGGGGCGCTGCTCATCGAAGAACGTCTCGAACGCCGACAGGTTGACCTCGGCCGGATCGGCTTCGACCTGACCGAAGTCAGGGTTCACGGTGGCATCGAGGGTCAGGTTCGACCCCAGCCCCATCCGAAAGTCGAGACCCGTCCGCGCTTCCATCGAGCTTCCATCGTTAAACGGATCGTCGGGATCGACCAGTCCGTCGGACAGTAAGCGTGTTTCGGTGGCCACGTACGGCATCAGCTCGATCCGCGACGATGACGGGATCTGCTCGATCCCTTCGAGCTCGCCAAAGCGGGAAGCCCAACCGGTTTCCTGCCGCGGCACGACGACCCAGAACACATCCTCGTTCCGGGTCGGGATAAAACGATTGACGTTGATCCCCCACCGCTGACTCTCGCTGTCGCTGAAGCGAAGCTGAGAGAAGGGGATCCGCATCTCTGCCGTCCACCCTTCCGTGTCGATCGCTGTGCGCGCCTGCCACACGGGGTTAAACGTCTGGTCCCGGTTGAACTCGTTGTCCTCCGGGTGGTACCAGTCGAGTCGTACGCCCGCGGCGGTGACCGCGAAGCTGTAGGCGGTACGCTGATCGCCATAGGTGTCGAGCGAGACCACCAGCCGTTCGGCGTTTCCGCCATCGTCTCGCCGGGTCAGGAGCGCCGCGATCTCGTCCGGGTCATCACTGTACATGCGCGCGCCGATGTAGACAGCCTGGTCATCGTATAGGATCGCTACTTCGGTGCGCAGCGTCGGCTCGGCGCCCTGATCTGGTTCCTTCTGCATGAAATCAGAAACCCAGTGCGCGCCCTGCCACATCGACTCCGTCAAGGTGCCGTCGATTCTGGGCGAGCTCTCGGCCCGCTTGGCCTTCATGCTCTTGGGTATGTCGTCGGGATCCGGATCCGGGTCGGGGTCAGAGCCCTGGCCGTGGTACTCGACCGGAGAGGACCCGGCCAACGTGTCGCCGACCCCGACCATAGCTCCGTTTGCGGAGGTCGCGTAGAACACTGCGAGCGTCAGAAGCACTGGAAAGATGAAGACCCGACTCATCATGTCGACCAGCATACCCGAGTCCTGGTCGCTGCAGGTTGGCGCCTAGTGAGGGTTGTGTCCGGGAATTGTCAGGATGGGGGACTGCAAGACCTCGCTGGGGCGCCGCTCGCCCCGCGACAATAGAGAGAGTAGTTTCAAGGTCTTCCGAGTGGGACCGGCCGCTCTTTTTACAAAATCAAGGAGGTTTGCAATGGCGCGGAAAACCGCGTGGGTCGCTTTTGCGCTCGTAATGGTCGTCGGCTTGATCGGTGCGCCCGCCGTCTTCGCTCAGGACGATGACGGGCCGAGTAACCGGATCATGACGGTCACCACGTTCAAGGTGCCGTTCGGGGATCGCAGCACCGTATTCCCGTGGATGGAGCAGTACTTCCACCCGTTTGGCCAACTCAATCCCAACGTGATCAATTACCGCTGGATGGTCCATAACTGGGGATCCAATGCGTCGGCTGTTGTGATCGCTGCTGAGTATGCTGAATGGGACGACATCCAGGCCGATTGTGGGCAACCGTGCGACGATTGGGAGGAAGCCAACCCTGACCCCGAAGAGGGGACGCCGGAGCGCGAGAAGTACGACAAGGCGCAGGCGCTGTTCAACAAGTACTACGGCCACCATCAGGATGAGATCTATGTCTCGCTGATGGAAGAGGCGAAGACTGAAGGGCGCGTCGTGGGCACCGTCGGTCGTGGCGAGGATGACGACGACGACGACGGGATGTAAAGCGCTTCACCGAGTTCGAGCTAGAAACGACGGTCCTGGGGGTTATCTCTCGGGACCGTCTGCTTTTTATGTCTGCGCTTGCCAGTCGTTATAAGGGTAACAGAACGACGAGAGGCTGGTTGACGAATTCACAGACTATCTGAGAGGCAGACATGAAACACCGAATCCGGAACGCTTGGGCCGAGACCGCAGAATGGATCCTGGTGGGATCGTGCGTGTTGCTTCCCTTCATTCTGCTGAGTCCGATCGTTGGGCTGCTCTATCCGGCGCCGCTGGCTTGAGCAAAACGTCGAGCGCATTAGGGTACGCTGCGCGAGACCGTGTGGAGGAGTGGGTCGGGCGGTACGGACCGGAGCTGCGGCGACATCTCGGTCGCATGACGAACAACGCCGATGATGCCGAAGACATTCTGCAGCAGGTCTGGCTTTCAGCCGTACAAAAGCCGCCCGACGATGGGCCGGGGTCGAACGTGCGGGCGTGGCTCTATCGGGTGGCGACAAACGCCGCCCTCGACAGTCTCGCCCGCAAACGGTTTTGTCGACGCGCGCTGCAGGGTATCGATCCTGACGCGACGGCTGGCGATCTGCAACCGCCGGACGCCGGGTTCCTGGGCCTCGACGAAGAGACGCGCGCCCGGGTGCGGGAACAGTGCGCCAAGCTCCCGACAAAACAACGCGAAGCGGTTTGGTTGCGCTGGGCCGAGGGGCTCGACTATCCGGCGATCGCACAACGGTTGGACTCGTCCACCGAAAGTGCTAGGGCGAACGTTCATCATGGGATGAAGAAATTGCGTGAGAGTCTGTTGGACATTTGGGAGGAAGAGGTGGAGCGATGACGAGTGGGCCGTGCCGCGTTTCCGAAGAGCAGGTGCTCGCGTTTGTAACCGGCGATATGGAGCAGAATGCGAGCCTGACTCTGGCGGAGCACCTGGGTGAGTGCCGCGGGTGTCGAGATCAGGCCACCGAATACACGTCACTCCTCGGAGGACTCCAGTCGTGCAGTGCCGAGGAAGCGGTACACTGGCACCGCTTCGAGACACCGTTCGGGATGATGAGCGTGGCCGCTACCGGTACCGGGTTGTCGCGGTTGTCCTGGCGTCAGCCCGACCCAGACACGTTTGTGCGCGAGCTCGAGTCCCGTTACCCGGATCGACCGGCGATCCACGACGCCGAGGGTTTGGCCCAAACCGAACAGCAGATGTGCGAGTACTTTGCCGGCGAACGCTCGCTGTTCGAGTTGCCGGTGGATCTGACCCGCTTGACCGGCTTCGAGCAACAGGTCTTGGAGTACGTGCAAACGATTCCGTTCGGTCAGGTCGTGCCGTACGCCGAGGTCGCTCGGCGGATCGGGAAGCCAAAAGCCGCCCGCGCGGTCGGGAACGCGCTCAACCACAACCCGGTAGCGATCGTCGTACCGTGCCACCGAGTCGTGCGCACCGACGGTTCGCTGGGCGGGTACGGCGGCGGCGTCCCCTACAAGCGGCGCTTGTTGGCTTTAGAGGGCGGCACGGGCTCGCTGTTTTCGAGCTAGTTTGGAGCCGGAATGAGCGCGTCCCCTTCAACAGCCCGCGTTCGCGTGGCCGCGATCCAACTCGACGTCGGCGTCGAAGAGACAACCGACGAACGCATCGCGCGCGCATCGACGATGGTGCGTGAAGAGGCCGACGCCGGGGCCGATATCGTGCTGCTGCCGGAGATGTGGTTGCGGGGTTGGTTCGACTTCGATCACTACGCGGAGATCGGCGAGCCGGTGGATGGCCCGATCGGCGTGGCGATGTCGGTGCTGGCCAAAGAGGCAGGCGTTCTGCTGGCGGCCGGGTCGATCGTGGAGCGGGACGGGGACTGTCTGTACAACACCGCACTCGTTTATGATCGTGACGGTAGTCGGCAGGCCGCATACCGCAAGATCCATCTCTTCTCCTATCAAGAAGCGCGCGAGGCAGACGTTCTGAGCGCCGGGCAAGACGTGGTCGCGTTCGAGGCACTCGGGATCAATGTCGGACTCTCGATTTGTTACGACTTGCGTTTCCCGGAGATCTATCGGAAACAGGTCAATAAGGGCGCCGAGCTCTTCTTGATCGTCTCCGCGTGGCCATACCCGCGGGTCGACGCGTGGCGCACCTTGCTAAAGGCGCGAGCGATCGAGAACCAGGCCGCGCTGGTGGCGTGCAACGCCGCCGGCCAACAGTCAGCTCACCCCTACGCCGGTCACTCTGGCGTTTACGACGCGTGGGGCGAGCGGGTAGCCGAGCTCGACGAGAAACCGGGGATCCTGCGCGCCGAAATCGATCTCAATGCGGTACGCGAAACGCGCCAGACCTTCCCGGCGCTCAAGGATCGCGTCCTGGGCATCGAGGAGCCGACGTATTCCGCATAGCTGATTTGGCCAAGCTCAAAGTCCATCCGCTGACACCCGATCGATGGGACGATCTCCTGGAGCTGTTCGGCCCCTCGGGCGCCTACTCCGGTTGTTGGTGCATGTGGTGGCGTGTCACGTCCAAGGAGTTCAGTGAGCAGGCCGGGAAAGGGCTCAAGAAGCGGTTCAAGAAGCTGGTCGACGACGACGAGGTTCCCGGGCTTCTCGGCTATCTGGATGGTGAACCCGTCGGTTGGGTCTCGCTGGGCCCGCGCGAGCAGTTCGGTCGGCTCGAGCGCTCCCCCAAGCTCAAGCGTGTCGACGACACGCCCGTGTGGTCGATCGTCTGCTTCTACATCAAGAAAGGCTACCGCGGCACCGGCTTGGCGACTGACCTTCTGGACGCGGCGATCAAGTACGCCAAGCGCAGCGGGGCCAAGCACATCGAAGGATACCCGATCGACGCCTCACGCGGTCGCAAGGACAACGCGGCCATGTTCTCGGGCGCGCTTACGATGTTTGACGATGCCGGGTTCAGCGAGATCGAGCGCCGCGGCGGGCGCCCGATCGTGCGCAGAGGGTTGCGCCTCTAGTAGCTGGGCTCGGAGCGAATAGGCGCGTCCACGTATGCATTTGGTGCGCTGACCGCCGTGCGGATCGCGTCTCCCGCGTCACCCAACGCACCTTCGCCGATACCAGCGTAGAGCAGCTCGCCGTCACGGTCGAAGACGAGCAGCGCGGGCCAATCATCGGTGATCCCCGAGGCGCGCCACGCCCTGAGCTGCTCGCCGGTTTCGGCCGGCCACGCCAGGCCATTGGCACGTAGCGTCTCGACCAAATAGGGGTTGCCCCACTCCTGGCCGGGGAGTGCGTCGACGTTCACGGTCACGAGTCCAAATCCACCGAGTGTGTCGTACTTATCGCGCGTCCAGGCGGCGACCTTGTCACAATTAACACACTTCCGCGTCGTGAGCGCGACCAGTACCACGTCGCCGCGGAAGCCGTGATGCACGTCACCGGTCGGGACGAGCGTGGCCGCTGCCGCGGTGATTTTCGGGTCCGGCGCACTCTGCCCGCGGGCGGTTTGAGCAACCAGCAGCGTTAGGCCGACACCACTCCAGAAGATTGTTCGCCTTATCCGGTCTATCATCATCCAATTGATCTGTATCGCGCGCGTATTCATAAGGCACCTCATTGTTAGTAGTCAAACTCTCTAGCCGCGGGGGCGTCGACCCCCACGCCATCGTTACCCATTTGACGGGCCGCGGCTCCGGTTGGCTCCGAGCGCTCGATCTCGACCATCCGGCCACGTCCTGACGTGGGGTCGAGTGGGTCGTTGGTTGTGAACGGGATCTCCAGCGTTGCCAACTGGTCTCGCGTTTCCGCGTTGACCAGTTCGACCTCGAACTCCACGTGTTCGAAGTCGTGGCTGAACTCTTTGAAAAACAGGAACCCCGAGGTTCGCTCGCCCGGCTCCAGGATCCGTTCGGGCAGCGCCTTGGCGACCATGTCGGTCGTCGGCAGCTCAATTCGGCGGAATGGGGAGTAGTAGAGGCCCCCGAAGGAGTATCCAAATCCTCCGAAGTGTCCAAATCGGCCATAGTGCCCGAAGCGGCTGAAGCTGCTGACGCCGTACGAAGAGTACCCACCGTGCGACAAGGCAGCGTACGGGTAGATCGGTGTGTCGTACGCCTCGACCTCGATGATGTCGAGATCGAACGGCGACGTCGCGGTAACCCGCTCGCCGGTCGAGGTCACCAGCGAGAAGTCGCTGTGGCGAATCCGCAGCGGTACGTCGCCATCGTTGGTGATCGTGACCAGAATCGGGAGCACGCGGTTGAATTGTCGCGGGTCCCCCGACCAGGCGTCGGTGTTGGTCAAAACCTCTACCCCGCCGGTCGAGACGACCGCGGAGTGCGGATCACCGGCCACGCGATGGGCAGATTGCGATGGCGAGAGCTGGCTTCGGGCGGCGCACGCTCCCAGGATGAGAGGCAGTGCGAGCAACGGTGCGGCTGTATGGAGTCGAAATCGCGTCGGCACAATCAGCTCTCCTTGCGTCTTGGCGATCACGCGGCGGTGTCGGGCCCGCAGGCCTGTCAGTCAATCCTCGAGTCCCGGCACCGTCGGGGGACCGCGTTCGAAAGCTGATACGTCCATGTGGGCCGCGGGTATTCCGTACTGCCGACAGCCGGAGGGGCTAGGCGCCTCGTTCGAAGGCCGTCAGCGCCTTACGAGCCCACGGCTCCCCGGCGCAACCCTGCATCGTGATGACGACGTTCAACAGCTCGACCAGCTCCTCCAGGCTCAAGCCCGATTTGGCAGCCGAACGAGCGTACCCCTCGATGCACGGCTCGCACCGGATCGCGGCCGAGATCGCGAGGCCGACGCCGATCTTGATCCGGCTCGGTAGCACGCCCTCACCGTAGGAAGCCTTTCGTAACTGGTTCAGCGCACGTATCACATCCGGGGTCAGCTCTTGTAGCCGACCCCGACCATCTTCTATCGTGTCCGGATTCATGGATGCCTCCTGTGGATTAGTGACTCTTAAAGGAGCTTGGAGATGAAGCGCGTACTGGTACGATACCGCGTCAAACCCGATCGAGCCGACGAGAACCAGGCACTGATCGAGAAAGTTTTTGGACAGTTGAAGGAAGATCAGCCGTCCGGTCTGCGCTACGCGTCTTTCAGACTGGAGGATGACGTGACCTTCGTTCATATCGCTTCGATCGAGACGGCAGATGGCAGCAATCCGCTCGCCGGCCTGGATGCGTTTCAGGTATTCACGGAGCACATCAAGGAGCGGTGCGACGAGCCTCCCGTCGCGATGGAGATGACGGAGATCGGGTCGTACCGATTGTTGGGAGATTAGCGTGTCTCGCGCGCTGCTTTTCCTACTTGTCGCAACGATTGGTTGCGCCGGTACCGATCTGGACACCGAAATCGCCGCCCTGCGGTCCGCCGATTCGCTCGCTCAGGCGAAGATCATGGACGGGAACGCCCAAGGGCTCATGGCGGTGTTTGCCGACGACGCGATCAACTATCCGCCCGGCGGTCCGATCGAAGGCGGGGAAACGATCGAGCTCGGATTCAAGGACCGGTTCGGAGTGCCGGGCTTTGGGGCTCGGTACCTGGAGCCGACCAGGATCGTGCTCGCCGGGTCAGGCGACCTGGGGTACACCGTCGCCAGCGAGGAGCTCACCTTCGAAGGCGAGGATGGACAGCCGGTCACTGTGCGTAGCCGCCGCCTGGCGATATGGAAGAAACAGCCGAACGGAAGGTGGCAGATCGTTGAGAACATCTGGAACTACAGTGAGCCCTTCCGACCCGACCGGCAGGATTGACCGTGACCCTGGCTAGCGAGCCGGCGTCAGAACGAGCGCCACCAGCGCGACCAGCGCCAGCAGAGCGAACCCGACGGCCGCCAGCGCCCACCTGAGGCTGGCCCGCTTGGTGGACTCGATCTCGGCCAGCCCCTCGCGCAAGATCCGGTCGTGGGAGTCGGCGGCGTGTAGCGCTTCGATCAAACGCTGACCCTCGTCTGCCGGAATCTTTCCGGCGTCGATCAACTCACGAATCTGAAACTCACCTTCCATCGCTCTCCCCTAACTCGATTCGATCTCATGGGCCGCATCGGTGGCCTACTGCTCGCCCCGTTCGACCCGTTCGAGGAGTTCCTTGCGAAAGCGGTCGTCGGCCTCCAACTCGGCACCCAGCTCGGCGATCAGCGCGTCGATGCGCTTGCGGATCGTCGGGTACGAGACGCCGACGTTCTTGGCGACTGCCTTGAGGCTTCCGCCCGACAAGACGAGCTGCTCGACCAAGCGCTGGCTGTAGGGGGAGAGCCGCGCCAGCCGGGGGAGCCGAAAGGTGCCCTCGACCCGGGTGTCGCACGAACCGCAACCGAGACGCTGAATCTGGAGCGCATCGCCACATCCCGGGCAATTTTGGGCTGTTTTTGAACTCGTCATGCAGGTATTATAATCGGCGTGTGCGGTTTGTCAATGTATAGTTTCACTTTCTTAAACTTATGACTCTAGGGCAGAGTTTGTCGATCTCACGGCCAGCGTTAGTACGAGTTCGTATTACTCTGATTAGAGAGTCAGTCGCCTGAATCTGAGAGTTCGGTCCTGATTGGGTTGGCACGCGGTATGCTTTCTTAATAAGACCGGATCCCGGAAGGAGCGCATCCAGGTGTTGTTTCCCGACAGATTCTCGGGTTTTGCAACTCTGCTTCTCCAGTGGAAGCCGGCTCCCACCTCGTTTCCGGGATCGCGCCGCGCTAACGGCGGTTTCAGCCCGCGATAGCGGAAACCGATCAACCGCTCAAAAGTCGTCAAATGATATCAGACGCCCGTTTCGGGTGCTTTTGGGACTCGGGCCGCCGCACTTGGCACGACGTCTGCATTTCTCACAGGCAGCGGATTTGATGATTGACGTTGCCGGTGTGCCTTCCCAGGGGCGGCGATGGCCCCCCTGGGGAGGCCGAAAAAAATGATGCGGATCGATGTCGACGATATCTAAGGGCCAAAAACTAGTTCGCCTTCGTACCAGATTGTCTCTCGCCTTGGGTCGGGTCTTCCCGGACCGCGGAGCTGGGTCGAGCTACCTCTGGGCGACCGCATTTGTAGTCGCTCCTCTCTTCTTTGCAGCCCCCTCCTTCGCCCAGATGCCTTTCTCCGACGATTTCAACCGCGCCGATAGCCCCACGGTCGGCAACGGTTGGACGGAGATCGAAGCTGGCTCCGATGCCGCTCGGATCGGTGGCAACCGGCTCGTGTTTGACAGCGCCAATGGCGTCAACGTGCCCCGCGTCACGCACTTATTGACCCAGCAGACCAGCGGGTCTCTAAGGCTGCGTTACGTATTCAATTGGGACCGCACTGGCGCTGAGGGGACGTATGAGCTTTGGATGCAGTTGGGGGAGAATGCGTCCATGGTCGATCCGGCCATCAGCGACAACACGGGTGTGGCGGTCAACCTGAAATGGGCGGGTCCCAGCAACGGCATGACCAACCACGAAGGCTTCGGGTATGTGCAGGGCGCAGTCACCACCGAGGTCGCGGTCGTCAGCGGTGGGCCGGCCAATGATCACACCATCGAGGTCGTTGCCAATCTCACAACCAACACCTTCGATCTGATCATCGATGGTATTACGCAAGCAAGCGATGTCGCTTTTGATAACAACGTACCGATTGATGCCATTCGGGTCTACACCAACGCGTTAAGTCAAAGCAATTTCGCCACCCGTGAATTCGACGACGTCTTGGTCGAGCTCGTTGCTGGCGGGGGTAGCTGTCAGGTCGACCCATCTGGCACCTACATCGAGGCGGAGAACTTCACCGGGACGATCGTGCAGGGCACCGCGTTCTTCACGGTCGAATCGAGCCAGGCGGGATTCAACGGTACCGGCTACCTCCGAAGCAATGGGGGGGGCACGGACGCCTCTCCGGTTCATGAGGGCAAGCAGTACCAGTTGGATTTCACCACCACCGGCATCTACAACGTCTGGATGCGCGGATACGCCGTCGACGGTGCTACCGACTCCGCCTTCATCGGTGTCGACGGAGCCGATGTCGGTGCGTTGAACGAGGGAGCACAGTACAACCTGTGGGTATGGACCAACAGCATCCAGCTCGGGTCAAACCAGATCAACGTCGGATCGGCAGGATTTCACGACTTCAACACGTGGATTCGCGAACCAAACCACCTGACCGACGGCTTCTACTTGACTCAAGGGGCCGAGACACCGACCGGCGGAATCCCTGCTGGGGCGACGGTTGTCGATCCGGTGACCTGCGGCGGTGGTGGAAACGACGTTTCCGGCAGGGTATTCGAGGATGCGGACTTTGCCGGCACGGCTTCGGATTGGGATGGCGGCGCGGGGGACCTCGCCCTTCCTGACGTCGACGTCGAGCTCTACGACAACACCGACACGCTGGTCACCTCGGTCACAACCGACGCGAGCGGGAACTACACCTTCACTGGCGTTGCTGACGGGACGTACAAGGTTCGCGCTCGGTCGGCCACGATCGGCGACAGCAATACACCTCCGCGGGGTGGGTTCAACGCCGCCTGCGGCATCACCGACCCGGCCAGTGGACCACCGTGCGTGTTGGCCGAGCAGACTTGGGGCAACGGCGTCGCGCTCTACGGTGGACAGTCGGCGACCGTGGACGACACGGCGACCAACAACGACGCGGGGCCCGGCGATACGTACGTGTCGGTCACGATGAGCGGTGGGAATGTCTCGAACGTCAACTTCGGGTTCGCCTATAACCTGATCGTCAACGTCGAGGACAGCGGTCAGGGCAGCCTCCGCCAGTTCATCGAAAACGCGAATGGGATCGGCGCGGCCGGGGGCACGACCGCCAACTCGAGTGAGTTCCGCATGCAGGTGCCTGCCAACGCGGGCGGGGGCACCTGGTGGCGGATCACTCCAACCAGTGCCCTGCCGGCTATGACCGATGCCGGAACTGTGGTCAATGGGTCGACGCAGACGACCAACGGTGGCGACACCAACCCCGGCTTGCTCGGCGTTGGGGGGACCGTTGGCGTTGACGCCCTGCCGCTCCCGCAGGTCGCGGCACCGGAAGTGGAAATCACCGATGGGGCGGCGATCGCGGTCGGGCTGCACGTACAGGCGAACAACACCACCATTCGCGGCCTGGCGATTTCTGGCTTTGGGCCAGGCGGCGGGAATGGCGCCATTCTCATCGCCGTCGCCACCACGGGTACCCTGATAGAAGACAACCTTCTCGGCTCGTCCGCGGGTTCATTCAGCGATCCCGGTGCTGGGTCGCGTAATGCGGTCGGCGTTTACTCGGACGGCGGCGACAGCGGGACGATTCGAAACAATCTGATCGGGTTTAACAGCCAACGCGGCGTCCAACTGGCCAATGGGTCGACCGGCTGGACGGTTGACGGCAATGAGATCCGCGACAACGCAGAGACCACGGATAGTGACGGCATCGCAGTGAGGGACTCGCCGACGAACGACGTTACCGGCAACCTCATGACCGGCTCGGCGAGCCAGGGAATTGTCGTAACGAATTCTGCCGGTGTCGTATTCACCAACAACACGCTGACCGGGAACGGTGTCGGAACCTCAACCACCGTCGCCCAAAGCGCGGCCATCACCATACGAGCGACGACTACCGGAGCGGTCTTTGATCGCAATGTGGTCCGTGCCAACTATGGCGCAGGTATTCAGGTCAACGACGGCGCTGGCACCACGCGGTTGACGCAGAATTCGTTTGCGGACAACGGGACGATCGTCGCGCGGAATGGCAATCCTGCTACGGGTCAAATCGGCATCGATCTCAACTCGCCCACAGACGATATCAATCTCAGCACTCCGCCGTTTGTCACGATCAATGATTCCGGTGATACCGATGCGGGCGGCAACGACCTGTTCAACTTCCCGATCCTGGAAACTGCGGACGTAGCCGGAGGGAATCTCACGCTGACGGGCTGGGCCCGATCGGGTTCGGTCATCGAGCTGTTCATTGCGGATTCCGACCCGTCCAACTTCGGTGAGGGCGAGACCTATCTGGTCACGTTGACCGAAGGGTCTGGGGCGGATACCGACGCCACCAGCAGCACCTATGGCCCTGGCCCGATCAACGGTCTCGTTCAAGGCACGGATACGGCTAACCGCTACGCGTTTACGATCCCGACCCCACCAGGTGTTTCTGGTGGCACGCGACTCACGGCCAGCGCGACGCTCGCCAATAATACGTCGGAGTTCAGCGGCATCGTGACAGTGACAGCGGTTGGCATTTTCGGCCGGGTATTCGAGGATGCAGACTTCGCCGGCACGGCTTCGGATTGGGATGGCGGCGCGGGGGACCTCGCGCTCCCCGATGTGGATGTCGAGCTGTACGACAACACCGACACGTATATCACCTCCACGACCACCATTGCTGACGGCAGTTACGCCTTCTCCGGGTTGGCCGACGGCACGTACAAGGTTCGCGTTCGGCCGGCCACGATCGGCGACAGCAACACACCTCCTATGGGCGGGTTCAACGCTGCCTGCGGCATCACCGATCCGGCGATTGGACCAGGGTGCGTGCTGGCCGAGCAGACCTGGGGCAACGGCGTCGCGCTTTACGGCGGGCAGTCGGCGACCGTGGACGACACGGCGACCAACAACGACGCCGGCCCCGGCGACACGTACGTCTCGGTTACGGTAAGTGGTGGCGATGTCTCGAACGTCAACTTCGGGTTCGCCTACAACCTGATCGTCAACGTCGAGGACGGCGATCAGGGAAGCCTGCGCCAGTTTCTCGAGAACGCCAATGCGATCGGCGCGGCTGGAGGAACAACCGCCAATACGAGCCAATTCCGCATGCAGGTGCCGGCCAACGCGGGCGCGGGCACGTGGTGGCTCATCACTCCAATCAGTGCTCTGCCGGCGATGACGGATGCTGGAACTGTGGTCGACGGATCTACGCAGACAACCAACGGCGGCGACACCAACCCCGGCGAGTTCGTCCATCCGTTCTTCGGGGCTAGCAAGGATGTCGGCACTGGACCAGACGGCGTGGAGGGCACTGGGGACGAACCGCAGCTACCGAGCTACTTCCGTCCGGAGATCGAGATCGACGGTAACGATCAGGGCTTCATTCTAGAGATCGACGCCAGCAACACGACCGTCACGCGACTGGCACTATTCAACAACACGGCAGCCGCGGCGATAGAGGTGTCATCGGGTACCGGCAGCCTGGTCACCGACAACTTCATCGGCGTTCGAGCCAACCTGGTGGATCCGGGAGTTGGCCTCCGGATAAACAACGCCGTTCACCTGACGGGTCAGGCCGACATCACCGACAACTTGGTTGGTTTCACCGAGGACATCGCGATTGACGTCGACAACGCGACCGTTGTCAGTGGAAACGAGATCTACGAAACGAGATCTGTAAGCGCTAACGACGACGGCATCTCGGCTGAGCTAACCACCGGGCAGGCGATCACGTTTCGTCAGAACCGCGTCGACAGCACCAACGCGTATGCCATCGAGACTTGGCAGGCCATCGGTCCGTTCACGATCGAAGACAACACGATCTCCCGATCTGGTCAGGGTGGAGGCGTCGAAACCGGTGGAATCCGCATCCTCGGTACAGGCAGCACCGTCCGGCACAACGTAGTCAGGAGCAGCGTCGGCGCTGGAATCACCGTCGTTCGAACGGTTGCTAGCACCGCACAGAACCGCATCTCCGAGAACGCGATCTATGCCAACGGCGGTCTGAGCATCGACATCGATGTCACAAACCTCGCTGGCAATCCCAACGGTGATGGCGTGACACCGAACAACGGTGTCACCAACGCCAGCCTGCCCAACGACGAGATGGACTATCCGGTGTTCACGGTCGCGACCTTGGTTGGAAGCAACCTGCATGTCGAAGGCTATGTCGGGATCTCGACGCTGCAGATCGCGGGAACGCATACGGTCGAAGTGTTCAAGGCCGACGACGACGGAAACAACAACGGTGAAATCGAGACTGGCGACGGTCTAAATGTTCCGCACGGTGAGGGACGTTGGTTCATCGACTCGTGTGCGACAGCCGCGGACGGAAGCTTCAACTGTGATCTGACGGTGCCCGCCACGGTTTCGCTGGCCGTTGGTGAACCGATTACCGCCACGGCAACGGACGGCTCGGACAACACTTCCGAATTCACGGCTTCAACAACGGTGACGGGTGAGGGTACGATCACCGGCCACGTATTTGAGGACACGGACGGCGATGGGACTCAGGATGCGGGCGAGCCCGACTTGGCCGGTGTGGATGTGACGTTAACCCCGTCGAGTGGCGGTCCGATCACGGTGACCACCGATGCGAACGGCGACTACTCGACAACAGTGCCATCGGGTGACGTCGACGCCGATGTGACCGATCCGGCCAACTCGGTGCTCACGACCGGCAATGATCCGCAAACGGTCACGGTACCGGCGGGCGGAACAGGGACGGCAGGCAACGTAGGGTTCCAGTTCCAGGGGACCATCGACGGGCATGTATTCGAGGACGTCGATGGTGACGGTGTCCAGGATGTGGGTGAGCCTGATCTCGCAGGTGTTGATGTCACGCTGACACCGGCCGGTGGCGGGTCACCGATCACGGTCACGACCGGCGCCAACGGTGACTACAGCTCCAGCGTCCCTTCCGGTGACGTCGACGCGGATGCGACCGATCCGGCGAACAGCACTCTCACGACGGGCAACGATCCGCAGACAGTGACCGTTCCGACCGGCGGCACAGGCACTGCGGGTGACGTTGGGTTCCAGTTCCATGTAGGTGAGCCGGACTTGGCAGGTGTCGACGTCACGCTGACCCCGGCCGGTGGTGGCGCGCCGATCACCGTTACCACCGATGTCAATGGCGATTACAGTTCCGGCGTTCCGTCGGGCGATGTCGATGCCGACGTGACGGATCCAGCCAGCAGCACCCTTACGACGGGTAACGATCCCCAGACGGTAACCGTGCCGACCGGCGGGACCGGCACTGCGGGCGATGTTGGGTTCCAGTTCCAAGGCACGATCGCCGGCCACCTCTTCGAGGATGTAGACGGTGACGGTGTCCAAGATGTGGGTGAGCCCGATCTGGCGGGTGTCGATGTCACGCTGACCCCGGCCGGTGGTGGCGCACCCATCACGGTGACCACCGATGTCAACGGTGACTACAGCTCCAGCGTTCCGTCCGGCGATGTCGACGCCGATGTAACGGATCCAGCGAACTCTACGCTGACGACCGGCAACGATCCTCAGACGGTCACCGTCCCAACGGGTGGCACGGGCACGGCGGGCGACGTCGGGTTCCAGTTCCAGGGCACCATCACCGGCCACGTTGTAGGTGAGCCGGACTTGGCAGGTGTCGACGTCACGCTGACCCCGGCCGGTGGTGGCGCGCCGATCACCGTTACCACCGATGTCAATGGCGATTACAGTTCCGGCGTTCCGTCTGGCGATGTCGACGCGGACGTGACCGATCCGGCGAACTCGACGCTGACGACGGGCAACGATCCGCAGACGGTCACGGTGCCGACGGGTGGCACGGGTACCGCGGGCGACGTCGGGTTCCAGTTCCAGGGTACCATCACCGGTCACGTCTTTGACGACGTGGACGGC
>JBDGYV010000043.1:0-23185 GCA_039588915.1 Gemmatimonadota bacterium | reverse complement strand
CGAAGCCGGTCGAGACGTTTCAGGGGATCGGGCTTGAGTCGGGCGACGTTGTGGTCGACTTCCACGCGGGTGGTGGCTACGCGACGTGGATCCTCTCACACTGGGTTGGTCCGGAAGGCGTCGTCTTCACCGAGATGGCTGGCCGTCGTGCCGGCGCACTAAAAGAGCGGGTCGAAACCGGTGATCTAGCCGAGGTTGGCAACGTCGTGTTCGCCGGCAACATCGACGAGCTCCCCACTGACAGCCTGGACGTCTTTTACGTCGTGAGGAACTATCACGATTACGAAGCCGAGGAAGTGCCGGCCTTTCTAGATCACGTAGCCCGCTCGCTCAAGCCCGGCGGTTTGTTCGTCGTCATCGACGTACGTGCGCTAGAGGAACGTGACGACGAAGGCCACCGGATCGCCGAGGAAGTCGTTATCGAGGAGACGACAGCAGCCGGCTTCGAGCTTGTCGACTCCACCGATCTGTTGGCGAACCCGGACGACACCTACGAAGGCGCGCAGTGGGACAACCGCAATCAGCTCGACCACTTTGCGCTCAAGTTCCGGTTGCCGGAAGACGAGGGCACCGAGGAGTACTAAACGGCGCCTCCTCTACGGCAGATACTTCTCCGGTAGCGGACCCGCGCCGACCTCCTCGTCCCACGCGATGCCGGCGATCCACCAGCGCCCATCATTGTAGACGAGCTGGAAGCTGTTGATCCCGCGGCCCAGGATCTCGTCCTGACCCCACAGGTGTTTCTGATAGGTGCTGAACGCCTGGGCGACGTCTCCGAACTGCTCGATGACGGTGGCGATCTCTTCCTCTTGAAAACCTTGATCGTCGGGCCCACCGATCGGGTTGTTCTCGGCGTAGTAGTTGTCTACCCAATCGATGAAGTCCTGGACCGTCAAGATGTCAAACTCGCCGCCCCGTTGCTCGGTGCTCGGGATCATGAGCGCACCCGGTAGGAACAGACTGCCGAAGCGATCCCAATCGAAGTTCTCACCCGGTTCGCGCGCCAGCGCGTCATAACCCGCGAGCACAATCGCTTCGGGTGACGCGACATCCTCGGGCCGAACGTCGGCCGTTTGGCCCAAAACCGGCGACATCGAAGCGATCAACAAGAGAGCTGCAAACCCTGGAGCCACGATCTTCATCAACGATCTCCTGACTGGGGACACAAAGGCCAAAATGTCACTCCGAAGACGCACTCCATCCTTGGATCGTTCATTCGATTAGCTTGAGTGACGTGGCAAATCGTCCTCTGCTAAGCATCTTCCTGATTGTTCCCGGGATCGTCGTATCGCTCGTGGCGATCGATGTGATCCACATTGACCCAGAGACGGTCCATGCTCCCAACTGGATCATCGGCCTCTTGGGGCTGCTGTTTTTGGGCGGCGGATTGGCGACTGTGGTCAACCCACAAAGCAGCCTCGCTTCGTGGTCGGCCGGGACCGTCGTCATTTCGTTGACGGTCGTGAGCGCTTGGGTAGCGCTCTACGGACCGAGCGAGCAGTTCTCGGGCGATTTCCCTTTCTTGTCGCGTGAGACCAACGTGACGATCGCCAGGATCGTGTTCGGGTGTGTCGCGTTGCTGGGGTTGGCCATCACGGCCGCAGCGGCCAGAAAAACCTGGGGCCGATCCGACAGTTAGAGGCGCCAGCGTCGACCCAAATGCAGACAGGTAGGTATAGCAAGATTCGGACAGATAAAATCCCCGCTCGACATGATTCATGGTTGAAATCCTGCGCCGATGCGGATATACAAGGATAGATAGCAACACCGTAAACACGGGCCGAACGGAGGCTTGGCGTGGAAAAGAAATTTAGCATGTGGCGCATCCTAGAGATGTTTGTGGCGGTTTTCGCTGCGCTCGTAGCATGGTCATATCTCTCGCTGTCGAGCATCAACTGAGAACCTAGGCTCTTCAGTCCGATCCTTGCGGGTGCCCCTGGTCCGGGGGTTGGGGCACTCTCCACAACCGCCGTGGTTTCTCGCAGTGTACTTAGACGGAACTGAGCGAACGGGTGGTGATCCACCCGGCGATCACGATACCACCGATCATCGCGCCGCCCCCCAACGCCAGCACAGGTTGAGTCGCCACCAGGATCACGAGGATCGCCAGATAAAGGACGACCGTCAGCGCCGGAATCCACGGGTGGCCGGGCACCTTGAACGGTCGTTCCAGGTCGGGCCGGATCTTTCGCAACCGGAAGTATCCTGCCAGCACCATGCCGTCGACCGTGATCGCCACCATCATCATGAATCGGATGATCAGCTCGAACGCGCCGGACAGCGCCAGGATCCCGATCCAGATCGATATGAAGATCAGCGCATTGCGCGGTGTTCCCCGCGCATCGACGCGAGCCAAGGCCTTGAACGCGAGGCCGTGCTGAGAAAGCCCGTACGCCACGCGCGGCATGCCCAAGAAGTTGACGTTGATGCTACTCAACAGAATCAGCAGGCTCGCAACCACCACCAGCTTCCCCGCCATGGTCCCGAAGACGCCGGCGACGGCATCGCTGGCGACCAGTTCCGAGCCCGCCATCTCGGCGGGCGTGAGCGCGGCCAAAAAGGCGATGTTGATGAGCAGGTACAGGACCATCACCGCCAACGCCCCACCGAGGAGGATTCGGGGCAGAGCCCACCCGGGGTCTTTCACTTCCTCGGCCATCTTGGCGGCGTCTTCCCAACCGTAGTAGGCGAACGACACCGATTGATAGGCGAGCGCAAAACCCAGCAACCCGAACTCGGTCGTCGTCAGCACTCCAACACCCCCCGCGAAGCCGGCCATGTCTCCGGCCCAAATCCCGGCTGCGGCGATCAGGAGGATCACCAGCACTTTGATCGCGGTGGTGACGTTCTGGAAAACGGTGCTCGTCTCGAGCCCGCGGGTGTGGAGAAAGAAGTAAGCAAGGACAACGCCACCGGCGAGGATCGGAATCGAGCCCCGTCCGGCCAGGATCCGAACGTACTCGGCGATGACGACGGCTTTAGACGCGCCGGAAAAGGCGCGGGACACCAAGAGCTCGGACCAACCGGCCAGGAAACCCATCGTCGGACCCCAAGCATGACGAGCGTAGACGTACTTCCCGCCTGCTTCCGGGAGCGCGGCGGCCATCTCGGAGAGCACAAGCGTGCTCAGTCCAGCCACGATCCCACCCAACACCCACACGCCGAGGATCAGCCACGCATCGCCCAGGTACCCGGCGATAAGCCCCGGAGTCCGAAGGATCCCGGCCCCGATAACGATACCGACCGTGATCGCCATCCCATCGCGGATGCGCAAAACACGGTGCAGGGACAGGGCGTCGGACGTCGTCATGGCGGGCTCATTCTAATAACCTGCGTAGTCCGCACGACAGTACAGCGCGAAGGTTGGCGGGTACGAACCAAACCGGCTACGATTTGGCCGATCGGTCGGACTTCCTCAAGCATTGATAGGCCATACACAAGGAGACGGGCATGCACTCGCGTCTTTCGACTTTGCTCTTAGGCTTTTTCGTGACTCTGCCCGCCTGGGCGATAGCCCAGCAACCCGCTGACCAGCTCGGCGAGGTCAGCTTTTCGACATCGTGTGCGGATGATGTTGGAGCCGACTTCAACCGCGCCGTGGCCCTACTCCACTCGTTCGAATTCGAAGAGTCGCGCGGTGTATTTACATCGATCGCCGAGCGAGATGCGGGTTGTGCGATGGCCCATTGGGGCGTGGCGATGACGTACTACCACCCGCTCTGGGCCCCGCCGAGCGAGAGCGACCTCGAGTTCGGAAGCGCTGCAGCCGCGAAGGCTCAAAGCCTGTCCGCCACGGAACGAGAGAAAGCCTACGTCGAGGCGATCGCCGCCTTCTACCGTGATTACGAAACGCTGGACCACCGGACACGGGCGCGCGTGTACGAAGACGCGATGGCCGACGTGCATGCGGTCGCACCCGAAGATCCCGAAGCCGAGATCTTCTACTTGCTGGCGATCCTGAGCAACGCCGATCCGACCGATAAGACGTACGCCGTGCAGAAGCGGACCGGAGGCAGGGCCGAGGAGCTTTGGGCCGAGATGCCAAACCACCCCGGGTTGGTGCACTACATCATCCATAGCTACGACTATCCGCCGCTCGCTGACGACGCGATCGAGGCCGCCCATCGTTACCTGGAGATCGCCTCCGCTCTTCCACACGCCCTGCACATGTCGTCGCACATCTTTACGCAGGTTGGCATGTGGGACGAGTCGATCCACGCCAACACGCTCTCGGCCGAAGCGGCTCGCGAGCGCGGCAAGCAGACAGGCGCATTGGCGCAGGCTCAGCTGGGCGAGATGCACGCCCTCGATTACCTCGCGTATGCCTACCTACAACAAGGCCGAGACGAGAAGGCCCGAGAGGTGCTCGATCACATCAATGCGATCGAGGACCTCAATTGGAAGAACGGCGTGGTGGCGTTCAACGCGGGCGCGGTTTCAGCACGTTACACGCTGGAACGGCGCCGGTGGGAAGACGCCGCAACACTACCCCCACCGTTAGAAGCCGAGGAAGCCGGCGGCGACTACGAGACGCGGGCGTTGGTCGCCCTGCGCTATTGGGCGCGCGCGGTCGGTGCAGCTCGCAGCGGTGACACCGAGAGGGCCGAGCACGATATCGCGCAACTCGAAGAGTTGGCGGCGGAGTTGCACGACCATCCGAACGTCTGGGCGCGGAACACCAGTGAAGTGCTGCGACTTGAGGCCGCGTCCTGGCTCGCGCTGGCGAAAGGCCAAAACGAGCAAGCGCTCGAGCTGATGCGATCAGCGGCGGCGCTAGAGGACGAGACCGACAAGAGTTCGCTCAGCCCCGGGCGCGTCCTGCCGGCGCATGAGCAACTCGGGGACATGCTGATGGAGCTGGGGCACGCAGCGGAAGCGCAACGGGAGTACGAGATCTCGCTCGCGCATGCGCGCGAGCGATTCAACAGCATCTACGGGGCAGCGCGAGCCGCGCAGGCCGCAGGAGACGTGGACGCGGCTCGAGGTTACTATGAGCAACTGGTTGAACTGACGGTCCCGGATAGCCCGCGCGGCGAGCTGAAGGAAGCGACGGAGATTCTTGCCGAGGCAGTACCGATCACCGAGTGAGCGCAGTTTCTAGACGATGTACGCATCACGCCGGATAGCGTTCTGCTTCATCTTTAACGCCACGGTGCTTTCCGTAGGTTGCTCGCGAGCGGTGTCAAGACCGAGCGCGTGCGATGGCCTCATCAAGAAAACAGTCGGCATCACGCGCGAGGATTACAGTCCTTGCGCCGGCGAGATCCTGGCCGCTCTGGATAGTCTCGAGCCCGCGTTGCGCCGAGCCGTGTTCAGGGGTGACGAGGAGGCGGGGCCCGAGGCTGAAGCGCAGTACAAGCGGCTCCGATATCTCATGCGCGAGGTCGGGTTCACAGCTGACGTGTGGCGCGAGGCCAGAGGCGGGGCGGGTCGTAAAGTAGAGCGGTGGCCGGACTCGACGATGCGACGGTTCAACACCGAGGTAGGCACGGCTGCCGCGCAGTACATGTCTGCCCTGGGACGCCCCAATGACGCCAATCTGAAGGAGGGCCTGAGGCACCATGTTGTTGCCAGGCAGGCCTATGCGCGTTTTCGTTGAGAGAACGCTGACTTGGCTGATCGCAGCGGTGGTGCTGGGCTGTGGCGGCGATGGCGACAGTGAGTCTTCCGAGCAGTTCGTCCTCAGGGAAGAGATTCCTCTTGGCATCATCAGTGTGTCGGTGACTCAGTGGGAAGAGGTGCGTGGATCCAGCTCTCCCCTCCAGTCTCTCCGGCCACCGGAAGGCGAGAAGCCGGTAGCCGTGTTCGTTCGCTGGCGCGGACTCGATGAATACGGTGAATTCGATCGCCGAAGCTTCGTCGAAGCCTTCCTCAGCCATCGGCTGACCCTGGTTGACTCCGACGGGTTCGAGTACGCCGCGCCGACGGCGATGACCAGAGACATCTACCAATTCTCGGCTCAAGCCGGCTCCGGAAAGACCGCGCCACCCGACTGGGCGGTCGTTTTCTGGGCCTGGGTGGACAGCCGAGATTACGAGTTACACATAGAGCACCCGAACCCAGGGGAAGGAGATTTCGATGTCGCGGTGGTGGAACTTCCGTAACTGCTTCCTAACGATGCTTGCGGCGGGGGTGACCACGACCGCATGCACGAACGGGGACGAGTACGCGCTTGGGCAGCCCATCACGATGGGACCCTGGACGTTCCAGGTCGAGCGGGCGACGGAGCGAATCGAGAGCCGAAGCGATCTTCGACTCAAGATGGTCTCGGTAACCCTCAAGCTCGAGAACTACATGGAACGTCACGAGAAGCCGTTTGACGACTTCTTGCAGGGCAGGACCGAAGGCTCCCCCATGGAGCACCCCCACCTGGCGCTCGTGGATGAGGCCGGAAACCGGTTCGACGTCGAGGATCTGAGCCCGCTCTCGGGTGGAAGCCTCAGATCAGAGGGCTGGAACGCCCGCTTTTCTCTCATACCATTCTCCATGAGCAGAAGCGCATCCGAGATGGCGGCAGAACACCTCGACAAACACCCGGCCGATTTTCGCCTCGTCATCGAGAACCCCGATCACCGAAGCGGCCAGCCGCGTAAGGTCTCGATTCAGCTCGAGTAGGACGGGCATAATTGGTTGGACCCAAAGGACTCGACCTGGCGCTGCTCCTCGGCGGGAGGCCTAGCCTTCATTTGTGAGGACGACCTTTCCAGGAAACTTCTTTCGTGCGAGCAGTTCATGAGCTGCGGCAGCGTCCTGCAAGGGAAAGCGTCGTGCGACCACGGGCGAAATCTTACCTTTGCTCAATAGCTGAAGAAGCTGGCCGAGATCGTAGCGATAATCCTCTGGATAGCGCCGCTTTCGCATTTGGATGCTATAGAACTTGAAGGTTCGGCCGTCCGGTAAGAGGTTCAGCATCAAGCCTCCTGCGGGATACACGAAACTCGACACTAGAGATGAGAAACTCCGGCGGCCGTGCCGTAGAGCACTAGTCATCCCATAGAACACAAGCGTTCCACCGCGCAGCAGACATCGGTAGGAGCGATACAGGTATCGCCCTCCGACGCCATCGAATACGGCATGCACCCGGCCGTCCCCTTGGATTCGATCAACGAAGTCCTCGGTCTTGTAGTCAATCGGTTCTCCACCGAACTGACGCACATGGCCGTGGTTCCTCCGTGACGCGGTCCCCAACATCCGCAGCCCCATTAGCTTCCCAAGCTGTAGAAGGGCGGTGCCACAGCCGCCCGAGGCGCCATGGATAAGGACCCTATTTCCGGACTCAAGACTCACCGAACGGTGGAGCATCTGGTACCCGACGACATAGTCCATAACTAGGCAAACCGCGGAGGCTGGATCGACACCCGCTGGGACGGTGACGAGCTCGGTCTCGGGTAGACAGATGTAACGCGAGTATCCGCCTCTGATCGTCAGCGCAGCCACAGTGTCTTCCTCACCGAGACCACCGACGTTCTCACCGAGCGCATCGACCCGGCCGACGACGTCCCAGCCGAGGGTGAAAGGTGGACGCTTGCGCTCCGGATGGACTCCTTCCCGCATCAGGAGATCTGCAAATGAGACGCCAGCGGCGAGAACACGGACGCGCACCTCGCCGACTCCGGGTCGCGGGACTTCTTCCTCGACGACTCGCAGACTCTCGGGACCACCAAAGTCGCTCACGATAACCCGCTGATTCCTCACCGGGAAAGTATAGAACTGGGGTTTCAAATACTAAATAGGAATCTTTGTACTTCTGAGTTGAACACCATCGCGTACCCCTCGATTGCAGCGACTGGAACCTGGCTCGGGGTTGTGGCGTACAAGAAATGGCACAGATAGCCAGCCGACGTTCCGAACGGAGGTACCCACATGACCCGTTCGCATGCTGTACTCCCCGCACTGGCCCTGCTAGCCGGCGTTCTGACTTGTAGGGCTGAGCCGACGATCACACAGAGTTCCACTCCGCGGGTCGTCGTCAAGTCCTCTCATGAATCTTCAACAGGAGACCTCTCAGGCGGCGTGGCTGTAGGACCTGGCGATGAGGCCCCCGAGATCGTGGTCCTCAACGATGCCCCACAAGAGACCGCCACCCGGCGAACCGTTCGCAAGCCGGAGCCCGGGCCGCAAGTGATCTACCGTACTGTGTACATCAAGGAGCAGCCATCTGTCTCGGAGGAGTCCGAAGAACCAGCCCCTGAGACCGTTCCGGAGACCATCGTCGAGCCGGCGACCACACCGGTGATCCCCGAGCCTGAGCCGGCCGATGTTCCCGATCCGGTCGCGACGACACTCCCGACGCCCGAACCGACGACGGTTCCGACCGGTGGATCGAGCCGAACGGAGGACGCGATCGTGGGCGCGGCGATCGGTGCCGGGATAGGAGCGATTATCGGCGGCAGGCGTGGAGCCTTGTCGGGCGGCTTGGGCGGTGCGATCGGAGGCGCTACTGGAGGACGGGCGGGTGGCATCCTGGGCGGAGTCTTGGGCGGCAGCTCTCGCGGCGGTGCGTGCATACCCGAACCCAGGTGCCACCCTCGAAGGGGCCGCTGCTACTGATCAAAGGAGCCCCGCCGTGGACGGGGCTCCCTGGAGACGATCCTCGCGGTCCGTACGCACGGCATCAGCTTCCGCAGACTTGACCGCTGATAGTTGGCGGAGGCGGAGGATCTCCGGCCACGGAGAAGTCGGTCAGGACCAGCGGGCCGTCGATCAAGATGCCGGTGCCCGCGCCAAACCACTTCACATCCGCTTTTTCCTTCCTGCCCTCGATCAGGGTGAACTCCTGTAGACGGACGGTGTCCAGGTAGGGACCGCCGAAAACTTCCTGTGTGGGCCCCGGCCCGGCTCCGACGATCTTGGCTCCGTCCAATGCGGTGCCCGGAGCGTCCTCCTGCAGGAAGACGACTCCCGGTTCCAGATCAGCGGGCATGAAGATCCCAGCGTTATTTCCGGGATCCGCCGAGCACCAGGCGCCCTCGTGGGCCACGACGCTTCCGTCCTCGATATCGTCAACGTCTTCGCCACGATAGCAGACGGTTCCATCGGCTGTCTCGGAGTAGTAGTTCCACGAGATCTCTACTAGCTCGAGAGCTTCGGTATCCTCATTCTCCTCCCATTCGCGCTCCTCAATCACCCGCGCCAAGACCCCATCGATCAGCCTCGTCTCGGGGAGCACGGTGAGCAACGCCTCGACGGCCAGCCCGTCGTCCTCGCCCTCGAGGGTCCACTGGTAACCGACGATCAGCGGGAAGTACGGGTTCGTGGAATTCAGCGGATTCGGGAAGTTGGCCCCCGTCGGTGCGCAGGCCGTGACGTGGTCGAGCTTCTTCTCCGAGTCGGAGAGGGCGATAGGCGGGTTGGGCTCATTGATTTGATCAAAGGCGCTCGTCGGCGATTGCTCGCACGCCTGCAGCACGAAGAGTCCCACAAGAAGGCACAGACTTAGGTTTCTGACTCCGATCATCGGAATATCCTTTCGTTGGTGGCGTACTTCTCGCTTCTCTATCCATGGAACGCACCAACGGCCGGCCGTGTGGCACACGCCCTTTTGTCACCATTTTCGATGGGTCCTGTACTCAGCTCACATGCGGGGGCGCTCGAAGATCATTCGACGCGCTGGTCGGCGCCCGGTAGTGGCACCGGACGGAGGGCATGGGTAAGCTCAAGTCCCCCGCGGGGTCGCATGGTTCGATCCGCGCGTCGCAGACCAGCCAGACCCCGAGACCCCCGCTCGGAGGTGATCATGCGGTACCTCATTTCGGTCCTTCTTCTCATAACGCTCATCGTTGGGTGGCAACGACCTGCCGCCGCTCAAGCTGACGTCACAGACACCATCGGGTCGCAAGGCGGGGATTTCGTGCTTGGCTGGCCCGCGGGGCGGCAAAAAAAGGCTTGCATCAAGATCAAAGACGCAGACATCGGCCCCAGGGGAAATCAAGTCGACCCCGGCACGAAGATCACGATCTCACTGGTAACGGAGAGCCACGAGAGAGACAAGGATTGGCCGAAACCCTTCGTTGACTACGATGGCCAGCCCAGCCAAAACCGGGTATTTCCGCCAATTATCGGGTTCTCCGCCGATCCGCCAATCAACCTTGCGGGCACCCCGTTGACAATCGCGATGTGTGTGCAATACCCGGGAAACGCTCCAGTCGGACTTCAGTTAGCCCACCCAGTTGAGCGGGGGGGAAACACCGTGCTGGACCCTTGGCCAGCGGTGACCGTCCCCGCCGATTGTAATCTGAGGTGCTACCAACCACCCGAAGCAGGGGTCACCATCGACTTCCTCGGGCGGCTGTTCGCGGCCAGTCCCTTTAGCGTGACCCCGCTCTACGCGGTGCCGCTCGCTGAAGGGGGCTTGGGGGGCGGTGGAGGATCGCTGAGCCCGTTCGCGGCAGTGGTAGTCGAACCCTAAGCAGCCACCGCCTGGCTCCGACACCGGTCTGTAGCTGACGAACAGTGCAGGGCGGCCCACACGGGCCGCCCTGCGTGCGTTATCGACGCGTACGAGATCCCGCGCCACAACGAATCACATCCACGACGCTACTACTCTTCGCTGTTCGCCAGGGCTGGCCAACCGGGGTGAGCCTCGAGGTCTTTGAACCACCACCCTGACTCGACGACGCGAACTCTCTCGCTGGGGTGCGCTTCGACCAGAGCCGTCAGCAACCGCACCGCTTCGTCGTGGTCCCCCACGATCGTGTACACGAGGGCCTCGCTCTGTGTCAGGTCGCCGTTCGGGTCGATCTCCTCGTCACCGCGGGCACGAGTCGCGATCGCCGTGGCGCTGTCCGCCAGCCCGGCGCGAGCCACCGCCGCCGCCACGGCTAGCTGCAGCCATCGGCGCCGAAACTCCTTTTCTTGCGGCGGCCAGAGATCCACGTACCTCCCGAGCTGCGTCCACGCTTCCTCCAGATCCGGCACCGCCCCCGGCATCGTCATGAGCCACACCGGGCATTCGACGAACCGCGGTTCCCCCGGGAAGCGCTCATGGCCTTCCTGGCACCAGCGGCTCGCTTCGGTTGGCTGATTCAGATCATAGTTAATGGTGAAGAGCCGCCACAGGATGTCACTGGCTTCCCTGAGGTAGGCGTCGGCCTCATACGCCCGACGAGCGGAGAGAGCGGCCTCAACCGTGGCCCCGCGTGCCTCCAGAAGGTGACTGAGCATCGCGTGCGCACCCGCCTCCGCCGGGTTTGCCGCGGTCGCCGCGCGTAGGTCCTGTTCTGCCTCTTCGATGAGCTGCTCCGCACGCGCGGGGTCGGGCTCGAGACGCCGGAGCCAGCGCAAGTACTTGAGGTCTCCCCGCAGCCACAGCGCTCCGGGGTGATCGGACTCAAAGTTCAGGGCGCGGTCGGCGTGGCCGAGGCCAATCTCGATCCAGCGCGCCGATAACTGCTGGTCGTAGGCCCAGCTCCGCCTCGCTCGCCAGTACGCCAACCAGCCGCGCTGGATGACCGGCTCGACCCAAGCCGGATCCAGTGTCTCGGCTCGAGCCAGCAGGGAGTCGGCCCGGTCGAATTGGACCGCGCTGGCATCCAGTTCGCCGGCCTCCAACAAGGGGATCGCCTCCTCCCGTATCTGTGTGGCGCGCTGGACCAGCTCCCAGGCCTCTACGCTTTTCGAGCCGGCCCGCATCTCGCGCAGGCGCACCTCCTCGCCCAACCGCCGGCGGAGAAACTCGGCGACCTGCTGCGCCAGGTCATCCTGGAGCGCGAACACCTCGCCTCGTGGCCGCTCCAAGTTCTCGCTCTCGATCACCGTTCCCGAAGCGCCATCGATGAACTGGACGGTCACGCGGAGCAGATCGCCCGACTCCGCGACACTGCCTTGAACCAATGTTCCCGCGTCGAGCACGCGAGCTATGCTATCCACCGGCACGTTCGCGTTGGCGAAGGGTTGCACACCGCTGCGAGAGACGACTTCCAGGCCCGACACTTGGCCCAGCTCGTGGATGAGGGCATCCGTCAGGCCGTCGACCAGAAAGCCGAGCTCTTGACTTTCGCTGAAGTCGTCGAAGTAGAGAACCGCAAGTCGATTGGGGTCGAGCCCGACCCCTCCCGGCACCTGCTCCACGATCGGCAGGTAACGAACCGAGAGCCCTAAACCGACTAGGGCGATGAGGACACCAAAACCGAGATACGCGAGCTTTTCGCGACGCGCCAGGTGGGACTCACCGGGGACCGGCCGGGCCCTTCTCACGCCTTCCGGTGTGACCTCGAACTCCCAGGCCAGAACGAGCGTTAGCGGAAAACCAGCGATCACGGCGGCCACGACCGCGCGCGTGATCCAGCCGGGAACCAGCAATGCGGGGAACGTCGCGAGCACAATCGAGATAACCACAAACGCCAACGTGACGTAGATGGCGGCCGCGCGCGGCACTTTACGACGCTTGAGCTTGGCCAGAAACGCGCGCCACCCCGCGAAGCCCACTGCCCCACCCTCGGCGACGTCCCACCCCAGCGTGGTCTCGATATCTACCGCGTAGACCGCCCGCGGCCGATCGTAGCCCTTGAGCTCCCGCTCCCCGAGCGACTCGAACTCGAATCCCGGCCGGTGGCGCAGCTGCCGCCAGACATCCTTGCTGGCGAGAACCTGACCTGGCTCAGCGACACCTTCGAGTCGCGCGGCGACATTCAACCCCTCGCCGTAGATGTCGCCGTCGGGGGCGGTCGCCACCTCACCTACGTGTATACCGATATGGAGACTGGCGTCTGGGACGCCGGCCGCTTTCGCCTGCTCGCTGAAGGTGACGCGAAGAGAGCACGCGGCCTTGACCGCGGCCTCAGTACTGGAAAACTCGACCAACGCCCCGTCGCCAGTAAACTTGACCACCCGACCACCGAAGTGGCCCGCCACTCCCTCGGCCAGCTGTTGGAACAACCGAACGAGCTTTAGAGCTTCATCTTCGTTTTCAGCTGTACGGCGGCTGAATCCCACGATGTCAGCGAACCATACTGCCGCTAGCCGATGAGGCAGCGCCTCGCTCACTGGAGACCCGAGCAGCGTCGCCGGTGGGCGTTGCTATCGATGCTTTTCATGCTAATCATGGATTTTGGAGACATGTTTCACCTCCTTCCCGTCTGACGATACATAATATCGTAATATGCCGTGCCCCCAGCGCCATTGAACACCTTTGCATTACTATGCGTCATACGTACAGCGTGTCATCGAGCTTGGGCGGCTCTATTAGCTGAATGGAGGACAATATGAAGCCTTTCTTGATGCTGGCTGGTATGACCCTACTCCTTTGGCAACCCGCTGTTGCCCAAGAGAAAACAGAAGGCGTCGAAGCCGTTGCGGCAAAGTACGACTCTGCTACGCCCACAAAGGTGAAAGTCTACAAGCCTACTTTCTGCGGCTGCTGCGCGAGTTGGGTTGAGCACCTGCGAACCGCGGGGTTCGAGGTCGAGGTGCAGGAAACAGACGAACTCGAGCGCGTGAAGTCCGAGCTGGGGGTTCCACCTGAGCTCGAGTCGTGTCACACAGCCGAGGTGGAAGGATACGTGATTGAGGGCCACGTCCCCGCTGACGTGATCGCACGGCTACTTACCGAGCGACCGGAAATCAGGGGAATCGCAGTACCGGGCATGCCCGCCGGGTCACCTGGCATGGAGGCAAACGACGGACAGACGGAGCCGTTCGACATCGTTTCGTTCGACGAGACCGGTCAGACAGCAGTGTACGAGACCCGTTGATCGCCTTCACCCTCTCCTAGAGGGTTCGTTTGTTCAACACGGTGCACCCCATCAGCCCAGTTGCACCGCGACGCTGAGCCACACATACTCACTGGGAACGATCGAGTTACCGAAGATTGTGTCGTGACTCTCCGAAGAGCCTCTGCTGCGGGTGTCTCGCTGGCGATATTGCTTCTCGTCGGCTGTAATGAAGACGCTTTGCTGCCAACCGGGCGAGCCTTCTCCGACGAGCGCGACAACTTGCTGTACCGAGCCGAGTTCGTTCTTACCCTTCCGCACTTCATTGTGGTCGAAGCAGCCGTCACGAACCTCAGCAGTTCGGCTCACATGCTTCGATTTCCAGATCGATGCGTCGTCCTCATGCGCGCCTACCGCCCAGGTGACGGCGCACCCATGTTCGATCAGTTCAACAAGACCTGCCGCGAGGACCAGCCTGTCGAGGTGACGCTTCCGCCCGGCGAAACTCAGACGTTCGAAACGAATGCGCTGGTTCATTTTATGCTTGGCGATGCGCCGGAGGGCGTTTACGAGATCTCGGCCTACTTGAGGCCCGTTGGTCAATCCGAGGTCGAGCTCTTTATCGGTGAAGCCAAACTGACCCGTCTGCCACTTCCCTAGAAACCACTACGTCCTCGGCCGAAAGGATCTTAAAGAAAGTAAAATCGGAGTCCGACAACTCGAACCCGTCGCGGGTGACGAAGACGATGGCTCTCCCGCGTGGAAGGTTAGGTACAATCGCCACGATTCTCTCATCGGAGACCGACTGGAGCTCGGCGATTGTGCCTTTAAACGTTACAGTGATCCTGGACCGCTGGTTGCCAAAATGGGCCCCCGTGATGGCTGCCGTCGTTCTCGGAAGTCCACGCTCTGGATCGATCCCAGAGACGATCAAGTTCGGAAGTGGCTCTGACGACCCCGGAGAGACAACCTGATCGGCGTTCTCGCCGCAAGTCGCAACCAGCGCGGCCCCGAAAAGCGCGCAAAGAAGGCGCGTGGGCAAGGCTCGAGACGCGTGCCTCATCTGTGCTCGGATTGTTACTAAACGCTTCACGATGCCACACTGCAATCCAGTAGGCGCATCCGAGCAACTCTTGTTTCTTCGTCGATAGATAGATACTCGAAACAGAGATAATTCTCTTCTTTGGCCTCACTCGGCCTTTCGGATTTATGAGTTATGCGCCTCCCGAGGACGATCGTGTCGCCAGGTTGCCCCTTCGCATATGCATATTTGCTGTCATTGAAGTCCGGCTCACGGTTAGGCGGCGGGTTCTCGACGCTGATGAAAGCGCTTCCAGAGATCATACTCCCAAGATTCTTGACATGTAACTGAGAGGCTCCGCCCTCGATCTGAACCCATTCACCAGCCGGAAGCTCGATCACGTGCTCGCTCACCGCATGCTCGCTTCCGCAAGCCCCAAGGGCAGTAAGAGAGACGACTGTGAACCAGGCCGCAGTTCCATTTCTCATGTTTCTAGACCTTCACGCGCACGAGGCAGGACACGCTCGCCCGACACCGGAGTGAGTAGAATGATGATCTTCCACTGGGCAGACTTTTCGCTCGATGCTAACACGGAAAGCGTGGCGTGGTCAAACGGATGACAGCGCTTCTATCCGCTACAGGTTTCCTGTCCAACGCCACTGGATCAAGCAGCCCAGGCCAGTTGCCAGGTCGGTTAGCGTCTCGTCCTCCGTCGCAGACAAGCTGCCTCCGCTAAATCGCCCAGAAACAGTAGACTGAGTGCGCGACCCAATCTCGGGAAATGTCGTAGTCTGTGATATGTTAAAGTCACCATTCGTCTGAATCGTTCCTGTGTACTGCACGTTGCCAGTAAGACCGACAATTTCAACAGTCATTTGAATCTGACTACCGCTTTGGGTGATAGCACCTACAAAAGGCTGCTGCGGGATCACCCCCGGACAGTTTGTATTGATAATCGCTTGGTCAATGAACCAAATCCCGGCCACACCGGGAAACTCGGATGGCGCTGTGGGTCCACTTCCCCCGTTTTCACCGCCGCACGCCACGAGAACAAAGGCCACAACTACAATCGATCCAGCGCCCAGTCTCATCAGTCCTCCCCCACGTAGACCTTTGCCCGGCTTCGGCCAGGTTGCCTAGAGGCTGCTTAATTGTAGACCATCAGACAGAACGCATCGACTTTCTGTGTCGCTGGTCGGGGCGACAGAATTTTAACCTGCGGCCACCTGAACCCCTTTGGGATACACTAGTCTCACGTCTTTAGAACCTTCACGCGATGAGTACCCATATGAGCCGGTGGCCGGCGGCACCTCGGCCCCTGCCGGAGTGAAAGGATCTCGGAGCATGAAAGCCAGCGCCCCCCTGCTCACCACGCGCTTCTGGCGCGGCATGTCTCGTCGCCACTTTCTATGGACCAGCGCGGGCGCGTTGGCCGCCTGGATGCTCCCCGGCTGTGGCGACTCGCCGAGCGGTCCGTCTGTGGAGTTTCCGCCTCCACTGCGCAATCGGTTGACGGCCCGACCCGGCTTGCCGACCGAGACACCCACCGTGGGGCTCACCCCGCTGGGGATCGGGGGCGAGCGCGACGGACTCCTCTATGTGCCAGAGAGCTACTCTCCGGACACGCCGGCACCGCTCTTCGTCGCTCTCCATGGAGCCGGTGGAGCCGGCAGCTCGTGGGCAAGCTACTATGCGCTCGCGGAGGCTCGCGGCATGATCCTCCTGACTCCCGACTCGCGCTCCTCCACCTGGGATCTACTGCTGGGCGGCCTCGGACCGGACGTCGATTTCTTCGATCTCGCACTACAGCACACGTTCGAGCGCTACCGGATCGACCCGACGCGACTGACGTTGGGAGGGTTCTCCGACGGGGCGTCGTACACGTTCTCCGTAGGGCTCTCCAATGGGGACCTGTTCAGCCACCTGGTGACCCACTCCCCCGGCTTTGTGGCTGCCTTCGACCCGATCGTCGGACAGCCGCCCATCTACGTATCGCATGGCACGAACGACTCCATACTTCCGGTGAGTACCACCCGGGACCTCATCGTGCCGACCCTTAGCAACGCCGGTTACAACGTGACTTACGAAGAGTTCGACGGGGGTCACGAGGTTCCATCGGCGATCTCCGAGGCGGCGCTGGACTGGTTTGTCGGCGTAGCCTGAGAGAATCGGGCTGCCCAGGCACGCTCTTGTAATCGGGACGGCTGGCGCTGTGCTTCGCTGAACCGTCTTTCCGGCGCCGAGTTGAACCTGGTAACTTCCTGCACGACTCCGTCATCATGCAGACAAGCGTAGCCCGCCACCGGTTTCCAACCCTTCTCGTACTGCTATTGGGTTTTCTGGCCTGGTTGGGATGCTCGAAGCGGACTGGTCAAGCGCCGAGTTTCACGACGGAGGTCGCCCCGATCCTGTACGAGAAGTGCGCCGGCTGTCACCATCCCGAGGGCCCCGCTCCTTTCAGTCTCCTGACCTATCAGGAAGCCCGGCAGCATTCTGCTCGCATAGCCGAAATGGTTCGTAGTCGGCGCATGCCGCCTTGGCCACCGGACAACGAAAACGTCGAGTTCGCCAACGATCGATCCCTGAGCCGGGGAGAAAGAGAAATTCTGCTGCAGTGGATCGAAGCGGAGATGATCGAGGGCGATCCCGTCGATCTTCCCTCCCCCCCAGCTTTGTCGAGCCGCTGGAGCCTGGGAGAGCCAGACCTCGTGGTCACAGCTCCCGTGACGTACACGCTACCGGCGGAAGGAAAAGACGTCTTTCGTAATCTCGTGATCCCCGCGCCGGTCAGTGACGTTCGGTACGTTCGCACCGTAGACCTGCGGCCGGGCCCCTCCAAAGTCGTGCATCATGCGATCCTTTACGTGGACGACACGGGGTCGGCGAAACAAGCCGATGCTGAATCCCCTGAGCCGGGATTTCCAGGCATGGACATCGACACAGCGCGATCTCCCGACGGTCATTTTCTAGGCTGGACGCCAGGCAACGCCCCTTTCCCGGGTCACCCAGAGAGGGCTTGGCGCTTGGAACCCGGGATGGACTTCGTTCTCCAGCTCCACATGATGCCTTCGGGGAGACCGGAGACCATCGAACCGCTCATCGGCTTGTACTTCGCTGAGACACCGCCCAAGACAACGCCGGTCATCGTCACCTTGCGCGGTAGGAACATCGATATCCCGGCCGGAATGAGCGGGTACCGGGTCGAGGACCGGTTCGAGGTTCCCATAGATGTGAGTGTTCTCAGCGTCTATCCGCATGCCCACTACCTCGGAAAGTGCCTCAAGGGATTGGCGGTCTTGCCAGACGGGAGAGAAAAGGAACTGATCCACATTCCGAATTGGGACTTCAACTGGCAGGACCAGTACTTCTACGAACAGCCCGTGCTGTTGCCGGCGGGCTCGACTCTTGTGATGGATTACATCTACGATAATTCTTCGGACAACCCGCGGAACCCCAATAATCCGCCGAGACGCGTGACATCGGGTAACGGATCCCGTGATGAGATGGCGGAACTCATCGTGCAACTGGAGGCCATCGACCCAACCCAACGATGGGATCTCGTCGAGGCGCGCGCACGGCACGGTCTGAAAACAAACCCCGCGGACTGGCGTGGGCAGTTTGATCTCGCTCTAGCCGCTCAAGAGAAGGGGGATTTTCAGCGAGCAGTGCACCACTATGAATCGGTGCTGGCGCAGTATCCATCGCTGACCCGAGCGCACTACAACCTTGGAAATGCGATGCTTGACCTGGGCGAGTTCGGGGAGGCAGAGGCACACTATCGCGCCACGATCGAATTAGAACCGACCATGGCCCGGGCCTACCACAATCTTGGGTATATCCGATACCTGCAGCAGAAGTGGAAGGATGCGGCTGTCTACTATCGCAAAGCGGTCGAGCTTGACCCCGAGTTCGCGCTTGGCTACTACGGTCTCGGGAACACTCTGTTTGAGCTCGGGGATCCTGATGGGTCGATCAGCAGCTACAAGGAGGCCGTCCGGCTGAGGCCGGATTTCACCGATGCGCATGTCAATCTTGGAAACTCCCTTCAAAGAATCGGTCAGTATGAGGAAGCGATCGCACACTATCGGCGGACCCTGGCTGCCGATCCCCGACACCTCTTTGCCAACTTCAACCTCGCTCTGGCGCTGAGGCAATCGGGACGATACGAAGAAGCGATCCTGTCGTTACAGGCGGCTCTGACGATCAACCCCCAGGTCTTCGAGACGCACGTCGAACTGGCGGACATATTTGATTCCCTGGGGAGGGATCAGGACGCGATTCAGCATTACCGGACCGCACTCGGTCTACGGCCGGATGCCGCGGAAGTCCGTGGACGTCTCGAACGGCTGACCGGCGGAGCAGAGAACCAGTGACCTCCTGCTAAAACCGTATACGCTCCCGCTGCGGTTGCCAACGCTCATCGTTGCCGAGCCCGGTCTACTCCCGATCACGGTGGCCTCGGTACTCGACCCAGTGACCCCGAAGACTCCGGGATCGCTGGAATTCCAAAAGAGAGCCGGGCTGGACAACTCCCCATCCGCGCCGAACGCCCTAGCCGTGGCCGTGCACGGCTCTCCAACTATCACCAAGGAACACCTGTTCACGAGGATCACGCTAATGAGCTCGCTGCTTGGGCCGATGGGAGAGGAGTCGTCACACGCCGTGATCCCGGCGCATAGTGCGCTCAGCATGAGCAGGGCCGATCCGCATCGTATCATCCGTGCAAAGAATCCCCGGCAGCTCGGTGGTCTTGGGTCCTTCGTGGCGCGGCTGGCGCAGGCGTCGCGAAGGAAGCGCGGACCCGTGGCTTTGCGTCCCCGGTTTTCACCGGGTTTGCCTTTGTCGAGGCGGACTATCTCATCGAGCCTACCACAAGAAGCGTTGGATGGTCAAACTGATTGGGTTACCTGCCCAACGTGCGGGCGTTCGACGGGAGAGCAAAGCGTGCATTCGCGTCGACCGCCGCCTCCTGCACGGTACTCGCGACTTCGTGCGTAAGCTCTACCGTTCCCGACGGGGTGGGAATCTCGGCGGGTAGATCGCGTGGGTCTTGGACCGCGAGTTGCTCGTACATCACAAGTGCCACCAGGTAGCTACCGAGGAGGCTCGGGTGGAAGCCATCGGGGCCGTACAGGGCCAGACTGGCGTCCCGTGCCCATGCCAAGCGCCATGCTTCACCCGCAGGGAATAGCAGACCGCCCACGGATTGGGCGGCGGTCTCGTACGAGTCCGACACGCCATCAAAGTCGAAGAAACGCGACTGATCCGGCCACACCATGTAGAGCGCGGTTCGCGCGCCGACGCGCTCAATCTCGTTCGCGAACCGATCGCTGTACTCGAGCAGCGATGGCCGTCCCTCGGTTGCAGATGGGCCCTGCTGTAGGATCACCGCTTCCCACCCCCCGAGGGCGATCCGGGCTCTGGCGGTGCCCTCTACCCAATGGTCCTCCAGCCCGAAGTTCGGGAAGGCGACGACTTCGACGTGCAGGGGCCCCACCCCGCCAGTCTCCAGCAGTCGCTCCAGGATCACCGGCATATCGTTCCAGAACGTGAGGCTGTTGCCCACGAACAAGACGCCCAACTCACCGGGCTGGGGACCCGGCCGCGGGTTGGGCTGAGGACCCGGGGATGTGGAAGCGCAGCTCCACATCGCAAGCAGCGAGAAGAAAAGGACCCTCAGGGGCTGAATCGCTCTATTAAACCTTCGGGTGGTCTAGTGGGGTTTCAAAGGTCATTCTTACAAGAACGGTAATAAGCGTGGCCGTCTGAATATCTTCAGCGCGAAGGCGCGCGCCAACCCGAGGAGGTGAGCCAATGGCGAGTCTGGTACGAGATCTCAATGGCCTGGTCGCTCGTCTCGCTCTCATCATCATGCCACTCACGCCTATGGCGTTGGCATGTGACGACTCCTCTCCTATCGGCCCAAGCAGCGAACTCATTAGCGTGATCCTCGGACCCAAGTGTTCCGTGGTGGTGGTTGGTGGAGTGTCGTGCACGGCAACGGCTAGGGCGTTCGGCCCGGATGGGGAGTTGTCCAGCCCGGCTCTCTTTTGGCATTCCAGCGATCCCGGGATCTTCTCGGTCACAGAGTCGGGTACCGAGGCCACCGTGACCGCGAGAGCACCGGGCTCAGCAACGATGAGCCTTGGCAACCGCAGCGGGAGCGTATCGGCGGAACACCAGGTCACGGTCGTCCCGCAGTGCCCTTCGGTGGTGGTGGCAGGCAGTAGCTGCTAGAGATCGGACTTTCTGATCGCGGTTGGACCCCCAGGATTCGAACCTGGACTCTCGGCTCCAAAGGACCTGGCCTGGCGCTGATACGCGCTGATTGTGAGAGAAGTGAGCAGGTTGAAAGCTGGCCGGCGCCAGCTGGCGCGGGTGGGTTTTGACACCATCGCTGACACCGTTCTCGCAACTCATCGCGCAACCGCTCTCCCCTTCCCCCTTCCTGGCTACTACACCCTCTTTTGCAGAACCGAGACCATGCGCAAAGCCTTCTTATCATTGGAAAAAGGCGTGGACATATCGAGCGCGCCAAATTGTTCCACAAGATCGAAGTGGGGGCTGGCCAGGACTAGAGCCTCCCACTCAGTGGCAGTAAAGAACCGCTGGGGAGCTTTGTCCACTAGCTCGATCCTCTCTCCGTCTTCCTCGATCTGCATCACAACGGTGGTTTCTGAGATTTGTGTAACAGGATCGAACGCATCGTCCTCTTGTCCCCACTGCATGCGAACTTTCATGCCATCCTTTTCCATCTGCCAATCCGTCTTCACAGAGATTCCCACTCTGAGTACATCTCGGGGATGGGCCATCTCCTGGACATAAATGCCTTGCGGTTTCATGCAAGCAGCCACCGACTTGAGATGTTGAAGTACCCGTTCGTTAGTCAACAAATAGGAGAAAGAGTCCATGAGGATAGCCACGAGATCAAAGCTCCGATCCCAAGCAAAATCCACCATGTCCCCTTGGCGGTAATCCACCTCAACCCCCGCCCTTTCCGCCTTATTCGAACCGTATCTCGCCATGGCGGAAGAGAGGTCCAAGGCCGCGGACACCAATCCTCTCCGAGCCATTTCAATGGAGTGAAGTCCTGGGCCAGCCGCCAACTCTAAAAAGCTGGTAGCTGTGCGTCCGCCGTGTCTCTTGTAAACATCTAATAGATTGTCGCACTCCGAAGGAATCTTGCGAAAGTCAAAGGCTATGTCGTAGGCCCTTGCCATTCTGTAGAGTCCGCTGTGACCGTCGGTGAAGTACTCTGTTTCTGGCTCTGAACTTCGATTCCCAAATGGAAGTACCGCTATGGAGCGCTCGACAGGAGCCAAGGGGGGCACTTGAGCCATCCTAACGGCTGCTTCGTCCACCGCCCTCGGTAGGCTCGCGACGGCATAGAGCGCCCATTGTCCCGGCACCCCTTTGAGCTCGTACGATCCCCTTTCTTCGAACTCAAAACCGGATCCCAACTCCGCGTCGCGGATTGCACTTGTAACCAGAACTTCATCGGGTTCGGCTCGCGCCACCACACGCGAACCCACATGTACCGCGATTCCACCGATGTCGCTCTCCGAAGTTCGCTCGACCTCGCCCATGTGAATGCCACAGCGAAACTTCAACTCGATACTGCGCAACGAATCACGGATTGCACAAGCGCACCGCATGGCGAGATCCGGCGAACCAAAGATGGCTAGAAAGCCGTCGCCAGCTGTGGCAATCTCTCGTCCGTCATAACGGCGTAGTGCTTGGCGAACGAGTTCGTGGTGTTCGGCTAGAAGGTCTCGCCAGCCGCAATCACCCAACTCGGCGGCTCGTTCGGTCGAGCCGACGATGTCGGTAAACAGGATGGTTGCAATGGAACGGTCAGGCTGCATGGTCGCGCAAATGAGTAGCGAGATACTCGGGGAAGAAAGCGGGTCTCGCTGGCCCAGCGTCTGGGAACGTTGGCGCTAACATTGAGGCGTCAGCCTACCGCAGAACGCGTTATCGGGTCAAGCGATCACCTACCAGGTCAGTCGGCAACGGGCCATCGCTTGGCAGGCTGGGGTTCGTACCCGACACTGTGGGTTTTCCTAGCTTCGCCTCTCCCCGATCTCACCAAACTCCTTGTGAGCGGGATCGGGACAGACCGACGCACGACCACCATCTGCCTCCCCCGTGTTAAGGCCCAGGATTCGATCGCCATCCGCGACCACGTCGAGCAGCACCACTAGATTTCCTCGCCGTGATCTCCATTGCCAACCTCAAGAAGTCATTCGGCGGCCGAACCCTCTTCGCCAACGTATCGCTTCAACTCAATCCGGGCGATCGGTACGGCCTCGTCGGCGCCAACGGGTCCGGCAAGACGACCCTGCTCAGGATCATGAGTGGCGACCTAGCACCTAGCGACGGTACGGTTTCGATCCCCAAGCGGCTTCAACTGGGCGTTCTTCAGCAGGATCAGTTCGTGTACGACGATCAGGAGATCCTCGGCGTCGCCTTGCAGGGCCGCCCCGAGCTGTGGAACGCCATGGTGGAAAAGGAG
>JBDGYV010000042.1:0-19870 GCA_039588915.1 Gemmatimonadota bacterium | reverse complement strand
GAGCCGCGCTAAACGACGATAGCCCTTTCTTGAGCAGGCTGGACTCGACCTGCGGGCGCTTGAGCTCGAACGCGTCGTCCTCGTCGAAGTTGGGGTCCCGCTTGTGACGCAAAACGATCGCAGTCGTTGTCCCGTCGCTGTCGGTCACGGTGCGGTGTGGCTCGGCGCCACCGGCCGGGCTGGCCAGAACGAGTTGCACGAACGGATCAGAAACGGGCTCGCTGGAAATCAGCTCTGGCGCCCCGACACGCGTCACCAGGTGATAGCGCCGGCCATCGCACACGATAACGATCGGCTCTTCCAGTTGATCCGCGCCCGCGCGTCGGATCTCGAGCCGCTCTTTGGGCCGGTCCTGAAACACTACCACGCGGCCGGCGAACCGCGGCTCGGCGTTGGGCTCCGCCCCGTCAGCGGGGATGAGCCACGTCTCTTCGAACACCCGTTTTTTCTTCGGGATCGCCTCTCGACGCGCGTCGAGCATCGCCCCAAGGTCGTCCTGAGCAGCCAGCGGCGAAGTAATCATCAAGCCCGCTAATAACACTAACGGGATTCGACAGGATGCCATCATCATGTGGCCAAACTATGGCTCGGTCGACCGAAAGCCGAAGAAATCTCTGATACGCGACAGGTCTCCTCCAGCTCCTGGTTGCGTTCAGCCCGTGTCTGGGCGATCCGCTCGGCCAAGCTGGGGTTGGCCTCGAGCGTGTCGCGGAAAGCCTCGCGATCGATAACAAAGAAGTGGGTCGGCTCGAGCGCGACCACGCTGGCTTGTCGTTCGGCACCCGTCAGCAGCGCCATCTCGCCAAAGAACGAGCCTTGTCCGAGCTGGGCGATTCGCTCGCGCCGTCCGTCGTGGCTCACGATGACCTCCACCAGTCCAGTCTCGATGATGTACAGCGAATCACCGGCCGCGCCTTGATGCAGCACGGTCTCGGAGGCGAAGTACCGCTCGACACGAACCCGGGCCGCCAGCGCGCGCGCCTCCTCTTCACTCAACACGTCGAATAGCTCGACTCGCTTCAACAGGCGGTAGATCCGCTCGTCGTCGGCTTCCTCAATGGCGCGCTCGCTTTCCGGTGTCACCTCGCGCAGGTACACGTTCCGGATCGGGAACGGAATCGCGATGCCCCGCCGGTTGAAGGAGTACCAAACGTGAGTCATGAACGCGTCCTTGATGTCCTCGAGATCCGTGTAGTCACGGATCCAGTACTTGACGTCGTAGGTGATCGCAAAATCCCCGAAGTTATAGGTCCGGACGTCGACCCGCGGACGCTTGAGGATCCCCTCGGTCTGATTGGCGGCGTCCTCTAGAGCGGCGATGACGTCGGCCGGGGGGTGCCGGTAATGGACCCCGATCGGCTCCGTGACCGCGTGAATTCGGGTCGGAGCGCTGTAGTTGATCACCGTGTCCTTGCTGATGACCGAGTTGGGTATGATGACCAGGTCATTGGTCCGCGTGCGGAGGCTCGTAGAGCGCCAAGTGATGTCGGTGACTACGCCCTCCAACTCATCGAATTGAACCCAATCGCCGACGTTGAACGAGCGCTCGGTCTGGAGCGCCAGGCCACTAAACACGTTCCCCAGCGTGTCCTGGAGCGCCAAACCGATCACTACCGAGATGACGGCCGATGTCGTGAACAGGCCGGTGATGTCGAGATCGGTGCGGTAGTAGAGGATTAGCAACACACCAAAGAAGAACAGCGTGAAGGCGGCGACGTCGCGCAGGATGTTGGGGCTCTCGACCTTGAACTTCCGGACCAGTAAAAAGTCGACCACCATCGTGATGAGCAGCAGCAGCGCGAGGAACCCGATGATCAGCATCGTCACGCTTACGATTTGGAACGTCGGGTTCGAAACCATCCCCGAGATCTGCTCGCCGCTGGGCATCGTGATGAAGCCGCTCACGCGCTCTGGGATGCGGGCCAGCTGGGTCTGGATGAGCGCCGAGATCGCCAGGAGGGCGACGACGACCAGCGCACGACGGCGGACAAAAGGATCGCGGCTCAGCTGACGCAGCAGAAGCGCGACTACCGCGAGCAGCGCTTTTAGCAGGTAGAGCATGCCGGACCCCGACAGGATTTGCTCGATCAGCGGATGGTTCATCGGTGTCTAATCATAATCAGTGCGGCCGGTGGACGAAACAGACGACTCGGGGCGGTTTATCGCCGTGTGGATTAAGCCGTGATCGTGTAGATCTCGATCGGTTCTGCACGGCCCTTGACGGCGCGTTTGCCGATTGACTTCAACGATAACGCGCTGTCGAGTTTTTGGGCGGTCGCGGCCGAAAGCAGAATCGCGGTGCCGATCTCCTTGTTTAGTGTCTCGAGTCGACTGGCCACGTTTACGGTGTCGCCGATCGCGGTGTAGTCCATGCGCCGTTCCGGATCGCCGATGAAGCCGACGACGGCAGGACCGGTGTGGATGCCGATGCCGATATCGAGACGTGACCGACCGGCGGCGACCCAGTCGTTGTTTAGCGTCTCCAATCGATCCAACATCGCGATCGCCGCTCGGCAAGCGTGACCGGCGTGGTCGGGCTCGACGAGCGGGGCCCCGAAGAAGGCCATCAACCCGTCCCCTAGATACTTGTCGAGCGTCCCGCCGTGATCGAATAGCACCTCGACCATCGCCGTGAGGTACTCGTTCAGGGTTTCGACCACGACCTCGGGCTCGACCCGTTCGGATTGCGTCGTAAAGTCTCGGATGTCGCTGAACAGCACCGTCACCTCGCGACGCTCGACGGCCCGGTGGAGGTCCTCTCCTGATTCGGCTAGCTGATTCGCGACTTCAGGCGGAATGAACTTTGCGAACATTCGTCGGATCTGGCGGTGGCGTTTTCCTTCGACTACGTATGATCCGGCCATCGCGCCGGCGTAGGCCAATACGGCGCCGGTCATAGGGGCCGCTACTGGAAAGAGCCAGCCGCCGACGAAAAACGCCGCCAGCGCCAGCGCTCCGATCATCGCGAGTATCCCCACCAAACCGATCGCCGACCGTCGAGCCGACCGAATGAGCGCGACCGCCAGGCCAGTGAGCGACGCGGCTAGCAGGGTCAGGAACACGACCCAACCGATCGGCAGCACCCGCAGAAAGTCGCCTGATCGCAATGTGTCCAGAATCGTGGCGTGGAGAAACACGCCGGGCTCGGTGGGACTGAAGGGTCCGGCGATGAAGTCGCCAACGCCAGTCGCGCTGGAACCGATCAGCACGATGCGGCCGGTGAACTCTGCCGGGTCGAGATCGGGCTCGGCTCCAACCGAGATCTGCGCGTAGCTGTTCAGGACCTCGTAGGCCGAGATCACGCGATACGGTTCCCCATAGCGACCACGCCAATGCGCCCGCAGGCGACCCTCCTCGAGCGGCATCCGGCGGTCGTCCAATGACAACTCACCATTGATGATCGACAATCGGTCGTATCCCCGCAGACCTTCCAGGACAGCCGCCAATCCGATCGACGGATAGAGCCGGCCGTTGTGCTCGACCAGCAGCGGTTCGAGTCGCTCGATGCCGTCGCGGTCGGGCGAACGATTGATCGCTCCGATCCCGATTCCGGTGTCGAGGAGCTCGATCATGGGTGGGTTGACGTTCGCAAACTGTGGAGTTGAAAGGGAGGCCGCCTCGGGAATGGCGAACCGCTCGAGCGCGTCCAGCCGTCGACGATGATCGATGAACGCCCGCTCCAGTTCAGCGATGGCGGTTTCGCCTTCAGGATCATCGAACGCGACTGCGTGCACGACCGGCGGGCCTCGTTTGGCCGCGGCGAAAAACAGCGAGTCAGACTCGGGTCGCGCGAGATCGGGCTCGCTGAACAGAACGTCGTAGGCCACGACGCTCGGCGCGCCAAGCGCGATGAACTCGAGCATCGCACCGTGGGCATTCCGCGGCCACGGCCAACGACCGAGGTCGCTCTCATAGAGTCGAAGTGCGCGATTGTCGATGTCGACGATGACGATCGTCGAGTCAGCTACTTCTGCGCCCCGGATCGCGCGCTCGAGCTGAAGTCGAGCGTCTCCCGTTTTGCGCTCGACCGTTTGGACGGTGTCGGTCGCCATCAGCGCAAACACGATCACCGAAGCCAGTGCCCCGGCTTGGAGTCCGATGAGAAGTCGCTGGCCCGAAACGGAGCTCGCCACTGCGCGAACCTATCCCCGCCGCGCATGTCGAGCGACCCTCCTGTGTTCTCGCCGTTGTCTTTGGAGCTAGACTGCCGGAGCGGTCAGAACTTCAGTCGCCGCGAGCGCCTTCTTGGTTACAAAGACACGCTCGTTGTTGGAGGCCCGGTTCAACATCCCCACCGGGAACAGGAAGAACCAGTCGGCAGACGGGTCGTAGTCGTAGACCACACCGTCGAGCACCTCACCCCAGCTGAACCGGAGGCGAACCGTCGAGGCGCCGGAAGGATCGGGAAGGTTGGCTTCGGTCTGCGGCTCGTTGGCGTTCTGGCGACTCGTGCGATCGAGTGCCAGATCATGAACGAAAAAAGCCGCCACCACGTCGCTCATCTCGATGTCGAGAAAACCGAGGACGTTGCCTTCCAGATCGATCCTGCGTAGGAGCAAGAACGGCTTCTCTGGATCGAAGACGTCAGCGGTCCCTTTGAGGCGCCGACCGTCTTCGAGTAGGACTACCAGCTTGTGATTCATGCCCTCGCGGGGCTGCAACTATGGCGCCAACCGCCACTCGACCGATCAGATTCATGCTATTTGGATAGAAACAAGTAGTTTGGTGTGGTTGGAAGGAGTGGTCGATATCGGCGGGTCTTGTGACTCCCGTCCAGCGAACCTCGGCCGCGGGTGCAGATTACCATTCGCGGCCCGCGTCCTGCAGACCGGCTGTCCACATGGCGCTTGTACTCAAGTCAGGAGCGCTACAGCTTCCTTAGGGCGCGGTGGTGGGGGCATAGCTCAGTTGGGAGAGCATCGGCTTTGCAAGCCGAAGGTCACCGGTTCGAGCCCGGTTGCCTCCACCACCAAACGCCGGTGCGACTAGCGGTCAGACCGGCCTGCTCGCTTGGTCTCAGGTGTTGAACGAAGGTTGCTAACCTTAGTTGTTGCTGGTTAATTTCCAAAACCGTTTCGACACTCGGTCCGGCTTTGAAATGGGGTCACGAGGACGATGCTAGATATTGGCGTTTCGGCACTGGGCCAGGCGGCCGCTGAGTATGGCGGTGGCTTCGGGGAAGTCGGCTCATTCATCGAGACTTCCGTCCGCAAGTCAGCCAAGCTCGCCATGGACCACAAGTGGTTCCTCCTGATCGCGATCGCGGTCGTGTGGGGCTTCCTCAAGCTGATCTTCGATACCAAGTAGAACATGAAGAGACTGGCGCCGTGGGTTGTTCTGGCCGCCCTGGTGGGAGCGATCCAGTTCGTGGTGGCCCAGAGGCTGGGAGGGTTCTCACCCAACATCGCTCAGTTTATGGGACGCCAGATCGTAGCTCAGGGGGGCTACAACGAGTCGTTGGCTGTGATCGGGTGGGGAGTTCATCTCGGCGTTTCGCTGACGTATGCCGCTCTCTACGCTTTCACGTCGCATCAGCCCCTGATGCCCGCCGCTCGCGGCGGGCGCTGGATCGCGGGCCTCTTCCTGGCGCTCCTCCTCGGTTGGCTCACGACGCTGGCCACGGGTCCCGCGATCGCAGTCACGATCAGCGTGTTGGCCGGCAAGGGTTGGCCAACAGGCCTCCCCGGCCTCAACACGTCGCTCGGCTTCGCGTTTGGAAACCATCTCGGCTTCTTCACGATCTGCTGGTTCCTGACGCTCGTGTTGCCTGACGCTCTCGGCGGCGACCGCCACGAGCCCGCTAGCGTCTGATCTCGATTGTCAGTACGGGGCTACCCCTTGCAGGGGTTACTCGCACACGGGTTGCACGGATTTCCGCCGCACGGGTTGCACGGGTTCCCACCGCACGGGTTGCACGGATTGGCTCCGCCCGCGGCGGCGGTCGGATCGAAACCCGGTCGGATGTGCTCGACGTAGGCGGCCAGCGCCGCCAGCTCCTGCGAGTCCCACGCCAACGGTTCGGTCGCCATCGGGACGATCATGCACAGTTGTACCATCTCGGCGGCGTTGACTTGATCCAGCCCGGCGCGGTTCTTGGCCATCGCAACTGGATGCGGGTATGGCTCGGCGAAGGTCGCCTTTATCAGCGCGTAGTTGCCGACGTGACAGGTCGAGCACGCGGAGCCATTCGTGCTGAGGCTGTTGTCGTTCCATAGCTCTCCGCCACGGGCGATCAGCGCAGCGTCGTCAAGACCGCCTGCGTTGAGCATTCGGTCGCCTTGTGTGACGCGGGCGGGATCGAGGTCCGGTTGGGTGGCGGCACACGGGTTGGCGGTCGCGCACGGGTTGGCTGCTTCTTCGGTTTCCGCGGGCTCCTGCTGACCGCAGGCCGTCACGGCCACGAGGATCGGCAGAAGCACGCGCGGTAGGGCTTTGTGCATGCTCAAGCTCCTTCCAGAATGTGCTCAGGTCCCTCCCGGCGAACAGCATACACGATCCCCCAGTTGATCTCAAATCAGCGGTTCGGGCCTGTTGTCGGGCGATAGGAGACGAGCTAGCCTCTAATGATCTTATCGAGGTCGTTTTTCGACACACTCACATCATGGCGTAGGCGAAAACATATCCGTCGGGTCGATAGGCACGGGCGAGGAATGTCCGCTCCAGCTGCCACCCGACATGTCACAATTCGCCACACGCCGACTCTAGGAGGCAAGCACATGAAGTTCCTTTCCGCGCTCCTGATCGCCGCCCTGGCCCTGCCGGTCGCGGCCCTAGCCCAGGAGCCTGAGCACGAAATGAAGGACCAGAGCCTGGTCCAGGTCATGACCTGGGAGGTCGCCCCCGATCAGACGGACGAGTGGGAGGCGGCGATCAAGCAGATCGTCGAGGCTGCCCAGGCGGCCAACCTCGCCCATGAGTACGGCTGGACGTTCTACAGCAAGAACAACGACTACACCTTGATCTACCCGATCGCCAACTACGCCTACTTCGACGACCCGATGCAGTGGATGCGGCAGTTTGAAGGGACTGAGGGGAACGAGGCGGTGCAGGCGGCGATGGCCACGATCGGCACGATCGACCATCGCGTGCTCAGCGAAGAGATCTCCGTGAACAAGATGGATTGGAGCTACATGCCCGGGGACATGGCTGACTTCCAGCAGAAGATCGAGAACCACAAGAACGTCGAGGTGCTCGAGTTCTGGATCCGTCCGGGCAAGAACGAGGAGTTCAGCGGGATCGTCAAGGAGTACATGGCGTTCTTCAAGGAGGTCGGATATTCCTATCCGATCATGGGGCACGACACGAAGTTCGGACAGTCGGGTCGAGCGGTGTTCGTGACCGTTATCGACAACCTGTCTGAGTTCTACGGCGCGAACAGCTTCGAGCAGACGGTAGCGAATGCTAACGCCACCGAGCGCATGCAGGAGCTGTGGGCCAAGTTTGCCCCGACGATCGAGAATTGGGAGCAAACGATTATGAAGTACCGCCCGGAGTTGCAATACTGGGGGGAGCCGGCGCTGGCGACCAACTAGTTGCGACCGTTCCAATAACAGAAAAGGGCGAGGCCTTATAGTCTCGCCCTTTTTGTTTCGGGGCAGGCCGAACAGCTAACCGGCCGAGCCTACTTCGTTGTCATCGTCCCTTCCCAGCGGCCCACCATCTTCCCATCACCCCATTCGGCCTGGGTGACGGTCGTGCCGCTGTGTTCGACCCCGGCGAGCTTGCCGGTCCCACCGAGACCCGACCAGCGTATCGGATCGTCACCCGAGGCTTCAAGAGTGAGCCACCAGAGGTCTCCGTCTGGACTAACGAAGTCGCAAAGACCGCGGCCGCCAATCAGTGAGCCATCAGCGGCAAACATGTAAGTGGCAAAGCAGTCCTGGCTGCCTAGATGCCAGATGCTCGAAGGATCGTCAGCGGTGACCTCGAGGCTCAACATCATGCGTCGGATCGTCCGTCCGTCTGGCAACTCCATCGAGCTTACGACCTTCTGCTTGCCGGAAACCATTCCAGCAGTCGCCTGTTGCGCTGCTGCTTCTTGGGGAACAAGCGTCGCGGCGATAAGCGTGCCCGCCGCGACCATGACGAGCGAGTGCATCTTCATGACGGCTTCCTCTTGGCTAGAGAACTCAACTAGAGTGGTAACCGTGGCACGATGTACCCCGTGGGGTGAAAGCTGTCAAGACGATGTTGCGTGCGTTTAGGAGTAGCTAAGCCGCGTCGGCGTTCCGGACGATGTCGAGGAAAGCCTCCAAGACTTGGGGGTCGAACAGCGAGCCACCCGCGTCGGTGATCACCGTGCACGCTTCTTCGGGGCTGATCTCGCGTCGGTACGGGCGGTGGGAGCAGAGCGCGATCCAGACGTCCGCGACTGCGAATATGCGCGCAGACAGGGGGATCTCGGTGCCTTCGATCCCGCGCGGGTAGCCGCTCCCGTTCCATCGCTCGTGATGACAGTACGGAATATCGATCGACGGATAGAGTGCCGGGACACGCTGGAGGATCTCGTACCCATAGACCGGGTGCAGGCGCATGATCTCCCATTCGGACTCGGTCAGCTTGCCCGGTTTTTCCAGGATCGACTCCGGAACCCGCGTCAATCCGACGTCGTGAAGCAGCGCTCCTCGACGGGCGTGAACCAGATCTTGTTCGCGCATGCCCAACTTGTGGCCGGTTTTGAGCGTTAGTTCAGCCGCCCGAAGCGCATGTTTGCGACGCGCGTCGTCGCGGGAATTGAGGGTTTGCGACCACGCGTCGACGATCTTGTCGCAAGACTCGTCGTCAGCCCGGACGCGACGCCGCAGATCGTCCAACTCCTGGGCATCGCGGAGAGTCGCGGCGGCGTTGGAGGTCAGCACGTCGAGCACGCGCGGGAACCCGGGCACGGAATCGGGTGGGGTGCTGAGGTGTGCCTCCAGCACCCCGCGGACGGTTCCACGATCGTTGAGCGGGTAGACACAGTGGACGATCATGCTGTCGTCGCCCAATTGGACGTCTGAGACAACCGGTCGACGAGTCGACACCGCTCGCCCGAGGCGCCCCTCCCCAGCTGAGATCGACGTCTCGCGGACAGCGTCTTTGGGAAAGCCCTTGCTCGCCGCTTCCTCGAGCGTGTTTTTTCGCTCGTCGAGCACGTAAATCGCGCCCGCCACGATCTCGGGCTGGGCTAACACTTGGCCCAGTACGTCACTGGCGACGGTTGCGAGATCCGGTTGAGCGGATGGCCCGTGGGTCATCTTCTTATTCGCCTCCAGATTCAGGGAAGCAAACAGACCCAGTTCCATGGTATGGCACCATCGAATGGAAATCTGTCAGGCATAACCCCTGCCACCGTGTCGGGGAGCTGACGCCCCAGTCGTGGGGCAAAGTCAGGGGTACCGCTAGCAAATCTCGGCGTCCAACCGACAGGTAGGATCCTGGGCCGGAGTCAACGTGCGGCCATCCTCGAGCGGGTCGAGGGGCGAACTAGCCTGGCAGCCCATCGTCATCGCAGCAATAAGCAGGCAAAGACCGATCAAACGCTTCATTTGTGTGCTCCTGTTCGGTTTTGTCGAGTGTCGAGTGCCGCCCCTAGCGGCCCTAAAACCAACACGTTAGGCTTCTTCCGTCACTTTTCTGTCATCGCATCGTCACGAGCGGCTGCGAAATTGCCAACCAAGAGACCTAGCATTCGTTTTCGGACCCTCGGCTCGGTCGAGCTGTACCGCCAGAATGGCGGTGAGCGAGAGTCGATCCTTACCCAACACAAGCGGCTGGCGTTGTTGGCGTATCTGGTGCTGGCGCGGCCCACCGGGTTCCACCACCGGGACACTCTGCTGGGTCTTTTTTGGCCCGAGCACGATCAAGACGCCGGTCGTCACGCGCTCCGCCAGGCGCTCTATCTCTTGCGTTCCAAGATCGGCCAGAAGGTCATTCTGACTCGCGGCCGGGAGGAGATCGGGGTCGCTCCCGGGTCGATCTGGTGCGACGCATTGGCGTTTGACGCGGCCCTCGAGACCGGTGAAACGGAAGTCGCGATGGAGCTTTACGGGGATGGAGATTTTCTCCCCGGTTTCTTTATCGGCGATGCGTCAAAAGCGTTTGAGGAGTGGCTGGAGATACAGCGCGCACGGTTGCGACAGGGCGCGATCTCGGCCGCCGCCACGCTGACGAAGCAGGCTGAGCGGGCCGGAGATCTACCGAAGGCGACCGAGTGGCTGCGCCACTGGTCGGTGCTCGACCCGGCCGATGAACGAGTCGTCCGAGCGCTGATCTCGATGCTGGATCGCCTCGGCGACAGGACGGGCGCGATCGAGGCGTACGAGGACCACGCCGGCTACACGCTGCGCGAGTACGGTGTCCAGCCAGCGCCGGAAACGCGTTCCGCCATCGAGACGATTCGCACCCGGCAGCAGATCATCGACGAAGGCGAACACGCGCTGCAGTGGCAACCCACCCCGTTCATTGGTCGCCAGGGACAAGTGGACGAGGTCGGCGCTTTGCTCGAGACGCCCCCGGTCCGACTGGTGACACTGACCGGGCCAGCCGGAGTGGGTAAGACACGCCTCTCCCTCGAGGTGACCGCTCGCACCGCCACGAGGTTCGAGCACGGTGCGAGAGTGGTGACGTTGGCGTCCACCGACACGGATGGCGTGTGTATAGCGATCGCTCAGTCGCTCGGGGTGCGAATGCGCGATGACGCCAGCGTGCTACAGGCGCTGATCGAGTTCCTGGCGCAAATGGAACTCCTCCTGGTGCTCGACAACTTCGAACACGTCCTGTCGGCTGCGCCGTTGATCAGCACGCTGCTCGAGCGGGCGCCCAGACTCTCGGTGCTGGTCACGAGTCGGTCTCCGCTGCGCCTCCGTGCCGAGCACGAGTACGCGGTTCCACCGCTCGGATTACCGAGCCAAGAAGCATCGCTCAGTCAGAAGCACGTCCAGCAGACCGAAGCGGTAGCGTTGTTCGTCGAACGCGCCCGAGCGGTTCAGCCCGCGTTTCAGCTGACCGACGAGAATGTGTCGGCGGTGGTCGAGATCTGTCGACGGCTGGATGGATTGCCGCTCGCCATCGAGCTCGCAGCAGCTCGCGTCAACACTTTCCCTCCCGAGACGATTACCAGCTTGCTCGAGCGCCGCTTTGACCTGTTGACGACCGGGGCGCGCGACGCACCGGGCCGGCACCACGGCTTGGAGAACACGATTCGTTGGAGCGATGCCCTCCTGACCCAAAAGGAGCGGGAGTTCTTCTACGCTCTGTCGCTGTTCGAGAATGGGTGCGTCATCAAGTCGATAGAGGATATGTGGGTCGCCGCCGGAGGCTCGCAAAACGAAACACTCCAGCTGCTGGTCTCACTGGTCGAAAAGAGTCTGTTGGAACAAGTCGGAACTCGGGCTGGAACGCCGCACTTCCGGATGCTCGAAACGATCCGTGAATACGCTCGGTGCAGGCTCGAGGAAACCGGTACGCTGGACGAGTGGGCGGAACGGCAGAGTGCGTACTACGTCGATATGGTCGAAGCGGGGCGGTGTTACCTCTGCACATCGGAGCAGGGTGAGTGGCTCGATCATCTCGAGTTCGAACACGCCAATCTGCGCGGTGTCCTTCGATGGCAATTTTCGCGTGGCGACGCTGCCACTGCACTTCGGCTCAGCTCATCATTGTGGCAGTTTTGGCTGCTCCGCGGTCATCTGACAGAGGGGCGCCAATCGCTGGGGCAGGCGCTCGATTTGTGTGACGATGGAGTAGACACGGTCTACCAGGCCAGGGCGCTGCTGGGAGCCGGCGTGTTGGCGAGTTGGCAGAACGACCAGCCGGCAGCGATCGATCACCTCGAGCGTAGTCTCGCGTTGTACCGGCAATTGGACGACAAAACGTCGATTGGCCAGGTCCTCATCAACCTCGGCTCGGCCTGCCGCGACGCTGGCGATACGGTTCGAGCCCGGGTGGTTTTCGACGAGGCGCTCGCAGTCGGCAAGGCGGAAAACAACCTCTCCCGAGTTGCGGCGGCACTCGAGAACTTAGGCGCGATGGCACAGAGCGAGGACGACCTCCAGACGGCCAGCGAGATGTTGGAGATGAGCGTCGAGCTTGCGCGAAGCACCGGAAATCATCACCGCCTCGCGCACGGTTTGCTCAGTCTCGGGGACCTAGCTCGCCGGGAGGACGACTTTGATCGCGCCGTTTCGCTCTACGAACGAAGTCTCGAGCATTACCGACGGTTGAACGAGACGCTCGGAATGGCTGAATCGCTGTCGGGTCTGGGTGATATGGCGCGGCTTGAGGGTGGTACCGAGCGCGCGCGCGAGCTGTATGCTCAGGCGCTGGCGTTATATCGCAAGGCAGGTTACGCCGGAGGCGTCGCGGGGACGTTGGTAGGCTTCGCTGCCCTTCAACTCGTCGAAGAGCGGCCCAAACGCGCGATTCGGTTGTGTGGCCGGGTCGACGCGATGCTGGAGTCGGACGACGTGTCGCTCGAGCCGCACATACGTGCCGAATTCGAGGCCGCAAAGGAGGCGGTTCGGTCCACCATGGGCGGTCGGGACTTTGTTGACGGATGGACCGAAGGCCGTGAGATGACGACCGAAGAAGTGGTGTTCCTGGCGCTCCATCTGTCGCCCCACGTTCCCGGCCCAGCCCCTGTCCGAAAGACCGGCACGCCCCACTGAACGCGAGTTCTTCCTACGCGACCGCGACGAAGTCCTTCATCTCGAGCCAGCCAGCCTCCGCCAGCGCGGCGCGGATCTCTTCGCGTGCGCCCGGCTGTGCAACGGCTGCCAAGCAGAAGGAACCTTGATACTCGTTGATCATCGTCGGCGGCACGACGGGCGCGCCGTAGATCCGGCGTCCGATTTTCCGCGGATCGAGCTCGACAAACGCTCGCAGCGCAACCTTTGCCTCGAGCAGTGCTCGGGCCATCCCTTTGCCGGTAGGCCCGGCGCCCCAAACGACAACGCCGTCGCGATCTCGAAACAACGTGCGCACCAGGTAGTGGACCTTGCAGCGCCGGAAGGCGTCCAGCGAATACGTGGGGTCTACCCGTGATAGCCGATCGGCTCGTTCACGCCACTTGAGCAGCACCTCTGGTACCTTGGAAAACTTCCCGCCGGCTTCCCAGAGTCGCAGGATCAGATCGTAGTCCTCCGGCCAGCCGGTCGAGCGATATCCGCCGACCGCCATGACCTCCTTGGCTCTCGCGAGAAGCGTAGGGTGGGCCAGCGGACACTCGACAAACATGTCACGCGCGATGTCAGCCACGGTCGTCAGCGCGTTGATCCAATCCTGGTACCTTCGGGCGCCATCGCGGAGGGCGTTCTGCGGGAAGTACTCGATCTGACACCCGACAGCGACGAGCGAGTCACCACCCGCCAGGAGCGCCAGCTGGTGCTCGAGTCGGCGGGGTGCCGCGATGTCGTCGGCATCCATGCGTGCCAAGTACGAACCGCGAGCCTGATCGCGAGCAGCTTCGAGCGCCGCGACGATGCCGGCTTTGGGCTGGCTCACGATTCGTACGCGGTGGTCGCTCGCGGCCCATGCCTCCAGTTGGTCCAGCGAGTCGTCGGTCGACCCGTCGTCGACGGCGATGACCTCGAAGTCGGGCATCGACTGGGCTCTGAGCGAGGCGATTGCCTGGAGCAAGTACGGTCCGCCATCGCGGACGGGCAGGAGAACGGAGACGAGTGGACTGCTCATTTGGTTTTCCGAATCGTGTTGCTAATTGCGGCCGGCGGCTCGAAAAGCGTCACTCCTCAACGCCTCGATTCGATTCACCAGCTCGGTCATCGTTGGTTCGAGATCATCTTCGTTCGTCGCCGGCGCCGTAAGCGGTTCACCGAATCGAATCGCCACCGGCGCTGAACGAAGCCAGCAGTTGCGCGCCCACCGTGCGCCGCGAGGCAAGACCGCCAGCGTGCCCGCGATCCCGCACGGCACGATCGGAAGGTGCAACTCCCGCGCCATGACCGCGACGCCACGTCGAAACTCGAGCAGCTCTCCGTTTGGTGATCGTTCGCCTTCCGGATAGATGAGCACGCTGGCGCCGCGATCGACGACCGCCCCGGCGATCGAGAGCGTGGGTCGCCAATCTCCGGATTGAACCAGTGGCACCAGGTTCAAACCGAGCACGCCGATCCGGTACTGAACCCAACCACTTCGTGAAAGGGTGAAGTGGCCCCACATTGCGGCCGGCGCGACGTGGGTCGACCCGCGCAGCGGGAGCGCGAACAATATCGTCCCGGGGTCGAGGATGCTGAGATGGTTGCTGGCGATGAGCACCGGCCCGGGAACTGCGCTCAAGTTTTCTCGACCCTTAACGTCCAGATCAAATAGAGTGTGCCACGCCGGTCGTAAGACGAGCGACTGAAGCACGGCTCGCGTCGCGCGTACCGGTAGCGAGAAGCGCCATGGGGCGAACGGTACATCGTGCGATTGATCGAGCTCGTCGCTACGTTCCGCCGTGTGATCCTGGTGCCCGTGTGCGACATCTTTGGGCTCGCCGGCTATCGCCTCAGCCACCTCTGCCAACGTCGCGTCGCCCTCGAACGCCTCATGGCCGAGCGTCGCGCCGTATGCCATCTCCACCTGCGTCATGAGCTCCACGCGATCGAGCGACGAGAGCGCGTCGTCGAGCCGCATGTCAGGTGCAAGGTCGGGTGATGCGACTCCGGTCAGATCTCCGACCATCCCGGCGATCGTCTCGAATGGATCGATCGCGGTCTTGACGTGCGCTTCGCCGGCCGAGGTGGGGGCCTGGTTCTGTAGCCACTCACGCACTTCCGCGCGCCGCGGCTTACCGGTTCGCGTCCGCGGAAAGTCAGGTTCGGGCCATGCGCGCCACGATCGCACCCGCGCCGCGTCGGGCAGCCCACGGTTGGCTTGCGTTACCGCGAGTTGAGCGTCGACGCCGGGACGGACGACGAGTACTGCGCCCACTACGCCACGCGGCGGCCACGGTCGCTCCAGCACTATGGCGTCGAGGACACCCGGCTGCCGCTTGAGCGCGGCAACGATCGGTTCCGGGTCGATGTTGACGCCGGCGGTCGTCACGATGCGCTCACCTATCCGGCCCAGAAACGTGAGTCGACCGCGATCGTCCCACCGTCCGAGGTCCCCGGTGTGGAGCCATCCCTGATCGTCGATCGCCGGCCCGCCGAGTCTAGCGGCAACGACGTTGGGTCCACGCACGAGGATTTCCCCATCCTGGGCGATCTGAACCTCGACGCCAGGAAGCGGCTTACCGAGCGATCCCGGGGTGGTGTCGAATGGGTGGTTCAGGGTCACCAGCGGTGCCGTCTCGGTGAGACCATACCCCTGAACGACGACGTACCCAAGCGCTCGCCATAGGGACTCGGTGGCTTGTTCGAGCGGTCCGCCGCCTGACACTACCGCGATCAAGCGATGGCCGACGAGTCGACGCAATGGCGCGAACATCGCCCATCGAATTGGCCACGGGCGGTTGCTCGCGACCTCGAGCTTGCGGTTCATTTCGTCGGCGCCCCAAAGCGCCACGCCGTGTGACTCGAGATGACGGCCAAGGAGCGACAGCGTACGTGGAACGGTAGCCAGCACCCAGGCGTGCTCGTCGCGTAGTGCGCGCGCGAGATCGGGCGCCGGCATCGGGTCGAGCTGAGTCGCGCGTGCGCCCAGCAGAGGCGGCAGAAAAACGCCCATGACCTGACCATATAGATGAGATAGCGGAAGCGATACCGCGATCCGGATTGGTGGCGTCAATCGCAGCGCCCAGCGGTACTTGTCGATCTCGTCGCCCAGTGATTCCAGCACCGAACTCAGGTTCCGATGTGTCACCGGTACCGCTTGGGGCGCGCCAGTCGTCCCCGAGGTCGTCACGATCTCTGCCACCCGCTTGCGATCGTCCGGCGGCCATGCGGCTGGTGCCACGGTTTGCTGGTCATCACGCCAATCGATGACGACCTGTGGCAAGCCGAGTTTGAGGTCTGGGACCTCGGATTCGGTGCACAGAGCGCGCAGATCGAGGTCGACCGCAAGTTGGCGCAGGTGGTCGGGCTCGAACGACAGATCGAACGGTACCGCCACCCCGCCGGCGCGCAGTGTGCCGAAGAAGCCGGCGTGCCACAGTGGCCCGTCATTGAACGCTAGCGCGACCCGATCGCCGGCTTGGACGCCATGCGCGGCGAGGGCGGCTGCGATGCGCTCGGCCCGGTCTGCGATCTGGGGCCCGCTCAGACCTCGTCGCCGCCATCGGTCGGCGCGTCGGGCGCTGAGTCGCCGGTTTCGCCGGTATCGCTCGAGGTAGGCGAGAAGGTCGTCTCTCGGATCACGAGTCGGCAGCATACAAAAAAGGTAGCGCCCTGTTCGCTACGGCCAAGCTCACCGAGTACGGGCGAGGCCCGCGCGGCTCGCACCGAGTACCATTGCCGGGTGAGGATACAAGACCGATGAGCAAGATCATGATTCCGAAGCGCAACGGCGGTGAGAAAAAGCGGTTTGACGCGGTGGTGGTGGGAACCGGGCCAAACGGTTTGGCGGCGGCGATCGCGATCGCGCGCGAAGGGTACGCCGTTCGCGCATACGAGGCCGCACCCACTGTGGGCGGGGGGATGCGATCGGCGGAGCTGACGCGACCTGGGTTCATGCACGACGTTTGCTCGGCGATCCATCCGCTCGGCTTCGGGTCGCCATTCTTCCGCACATTACCCTTGACCGAGTACGGGCTGGATTGGATCCAACCGGACGCGCCGCTGGCGCACCCGTTGGATGGCCGCACCGCGGTCGTTCTCGAACGTGCCGTCGGCGACACCGCGGCCGGGTTGGGCCGTGACGGTGCGGCTTACCGCGCGCTCATTGGGCCGCTGGTAGCGCGATGGGAAGTGATCGCCGACGATGTGTTGGGACCGCTCGGTTTCCCGCGTCGCCCGATCGCGATGGCGCGATTTGGCTTCCGCGCGCTTCCATCGTTGGAGTCGCTGAGTCGGCGCCATTTTGAGGGTCTGCGCGCGTCGGCGCTGTTCGCAGGGTTGGCGGCGCACTCGCTTCTTCCGCTCGATCGACGGCTGACGGCCGGCGTCGCGCTGCTGCTCGGCGTTCTCGGCCACGTGGTCGGCTGGCCGCTGCCCCGCGGCGGGTCGCAACGGATCGCCGACGCGCTAGCCGCGCACTTCCAATCGCTTGGCGGTGAAGTGATAACCAATGTCGCCGTCGATTCGCTCGATGAGGTGCCGGCTGCGCGGGCAGTGTTGCTGGACGTCGCCCCCCGGCAGCTCGTTGCTATCGCTGGCGATCGCTTGCCGAACCGGTATCGTCGACGGCTCGAGCGGTATCGCTACGGCCCCGGTGTCTTCAAGGTCGACTGGGCGCTGGACGCGCCGATCCCGTGGGCTGCGCCCGAGTGCAGCCGCGCGGCGACCGTGCACGTGGGTGGGACAGCCGACGAGATCGCTCGCTCCGAGCGTGCCGTGTGGCAGGGCGACATCGTCGACCACCCATTTGTGCTGTTGGCGCAACCGACGTTGTTCGATCCATCCCGCGCGCCGGCCGGAAAGCACATCGCTTGGGCTTACTGCCACGTTCCGCATGGCTCACGGGTCGACATGACGGACCGAATTGAAGCCCAAATCGAGCGCTTTGCGCCGGGTTTTCGCGATCGGATCGTCGATCGTCACACCATGGGGCCGCTCGAGCTCGAGGCGTACAACCCCAATTACGTGGGTGGCGACATCGGCGGCGGCGTCATGGATCTCAAGCAGGCCTTCGCCCGCCCGGTCGCCGGACGCGACCCATACCGAGTGCCCATCGACGGGCTCTATCTGTGCTCAGCGTCGACGCCGCCGGGTGGTGGCGTGCACGGGATGTGCGGGTACCACGCGGCGCGCTCGGCACTGCGACGCTCTTTGCAGTAGCCGGTTATTGCCCGGCGACAGGCGAGCCATCACATTCGCGCGGTGATCAGAGTTGCATCGAACCGCGTCCGCTCGGCGCTCTATGTCTGGGTCTTGGCGTCCCTGTTCGGCGGGGACGCGGTCGCTCAAACGAAGGCGCCGCAGATCTTCTACGAGCAGGACGGTCGTGGCACGGCGGTCGTGATGATCGCCGATTGGGCCAACGACACGTCGAGTTGGCTCCGTATCCTGCCCTACCTGCGCAACGACCATCAGCTGATTCGCTACGACGTACGGGGGCAAGGTCGGTCGGAGGCGGCCGCCAACGACGATTACTCGCTCGATGCCCACCGCAACGACTTGGGCCGGGTCCTCGATGGGCTGGGTCTCGAGAGGGTGCACATCGTAGCCGCCGGATTGAGCACCAGGATCGCGATCTCGTTCGCTCACGGTTCGCCAGACCGCGTTCGCTCGCTTGCCTTGATCAATCCGCACCTAGCGTGGACGCGCGATGATCTAGCATGGTGGGACCGGTTCCTCGACGCATACGACCAGGTCGGTGAGCCGTCGCTCGGCGAGTACACGGCGCTGTTCGTAGCGCGATGGTTCGGGACCGTATTCGCCAACCGCGAACCGTGGGTAACCCCGTTCTACGACCTTATGCTTCGACGCCAGGCGCCTGACGCGCTGATCACGTCCCTTCGCTGGTGGCTGTCGACCGATCTGGCGCTCGACGCCGAGCGGCGTGTAACAGTTCCGGTTCTCGTGGTGCGCAGCGATCGTGGCGGACCCGCAGTAGGCGAGCCCCGTCTCCGGCAAGCGTTCCCGCGGATGCGGCAGATCCGAATCGATGACAGCGGCCACCTGCCCCAGATCGACGCGGCGCGACAACTCGGGCCTCAGCTGGCTTCACTGCTCGCCGAGATCGACCAAACGGAGCCGGAATAGCAGCCAGCAGCGTTTCTTCGGCTACTCTTTACGCCGATAGATACCAGTGAACCACGGCGTCCACTCGTCTTTTTCGGCGTCGTACTGCTCGAAGTGTTGGCGGACGGTGCCGTCCTCCTGGGGCGTCCATAGCCCAGTGAACTGGGCGCTTTGACCACTGCGCTGATAGACGATCTCGCCGCGTAACTCCATCGACCCGTCTTCGGTCAAGCTCCCGTCGTAGTCGATGACCGCGGCTTGGCTGACCCACACCTGGCGCCACTTGTCGGTTGACGGATCGTAGTAGTTGTAGCTCTGACCCGTTCCACCCTTAGCGCTCGTCCACCGCTCGACGATCAGGCAACCATTCTCCTCATACCGAATGGAGTTGTCGCCCGCCTTTGTGCCATCCAGGGTAAACACTTCCCACTCGCCAACCCAAAAGTCGAACTCGCGGTATCGCGCGTTCTCCTCACACGGGTTGTTCGGCTGGTCTTGAGCCGCCGCCGCGGCGGCAGCGAAAACGACCCACGCCAGGACTAGAGATGCTGTGCGCATCGAGAGCCTCCTCGTCGGTTTGTGTCGGGGCTGGCGAATCTGGGCTTGCGATCGAGCGAAGCCAGTCAAATATGATCATCTATGCATAAACAGTTCTGCGCCTATCGGTGACCAGCTTTCGGAGCAGATTGACGCTCCCCAATCGCGTGTGTATCTTAGCGTTCCCCCCAAAAAATGGGCACGGGAATACGCTCTTTGACAATTGAAGTGTCTGTCCTTGTAGGAAGCCGATCTTCTCTCTCGAGAGAATTTTTGGTCAAGCTACTAAGGGCGCACGGTGAATGCCTTGGCTCAGACAGGCGATGAAGGACGTGGCAAGCTGCGATAAGCCTCGGGAAGGTGCAAACAACCGATGATCCGGGGATTTCCGAATGGGGCAACCCACTGCGTTTCATAGCGCAGGATCCGTTGGCTGAATACATAGGCCGGCGGAGGCGAACCCAGGGAATTGAAACATCTAAGTACCTGGTGGAAGAGAAAGTAACCACGATTCCGTTAGTAGCGGCGAGCGAAAGCGGAACAGCCCAAACCGTTATGGTGTCAAGCCTGCA
>JBDGYV010000041.1:0-42188 GCA_039588915.1 Gemmatimonadota bacterium | reverse complement strand
TCCCAGCAGAAAGGTGAATATCAGGATCTGAGCGTTGTTGGGATCAGTGATCGCCTCGACGATGTACTTGTCGATCGTGCGCACTATCGCGGTCAGCGGGTTCCAATTGTAGATAAACAGCGCCCCGAGCCAGACACCCGCTAGGAGCGAAATCACGACCTGTCGAAAAAGCAGTGCAAACGTGATGGCGATTAGCGAAGGCAAGACCGACAGCCAGCTTGGGAGAACGCGTGTCTGCGCAGTGGTCGACCCCGCCGGCGTCCCGAGCGTCACCCCGATTCCAGCTCGTTCGAGCGACAGGCCTGTGACCTTGACTGAATCGCCGCCGGCCACCATGCCGCGGCTCACGGGTTGGGCCGCGCCCGCTATGGTGACGGTGAACGAGAGGCTGTCTCCGGGGGCAGTCCCTTCGGCTACGACCCACCCCTCGAACGGGACTCCCTCCAAGACCACCCTTGGTAGCTCGAGCCGCGCCTGATCGGTGGTGGGTCGATCTTGTGCGAGCACCGTGGAAGCGGTGCAAGCCAAACCGATCGCGATCGCGAGAACCGGTTTCACCAAGACGGTCTCCGTTTGGAAGATCGAAGGTTTCCCCCAAACTAACCGCGATAAGCGCTCAGGAAAGCCCCGCCCGCGATTTTGTTGACACCTCAGCATCTTGGATCGTAGGTTCGGCTCTGCCTTTCAAAAGGGCCGCGAGCCGGACCGACAAAACCACTCACAGGAGGCGCGGTTGGGGACCGTGATCATGGACGTGCAGGCGATCGACCGTGCGCTGACGCGGATCGCTCACGAGATCATAGAAGAGACCAACGGCGTGGACGACCTGGCGATCGTCGGTATTCAGCGCCGTGGGGTACAGCTTGCAGAGCACATCGCGGCTGAGATCGAGCGCACCGAAGGGAAGCCCCCGCTAAATGGCGTGATGGATATCACCCTCTACCGGGATGATCTCCAGGCGATCGGCGACCAAGCGGTGGTCGAGAGGACCGAGATCCCGTTCAAGGTGGAAGGCAAGGTCATTGTGCTCGTCGACGATGTCCTTTACACCGGGCGGACTATTCGTGCCGCCCTCAACGAGATCATGGATTTCGGTCGCCCGCGTCGCGTCATGCTCGCCGTGTTGGTCGATCGTGGTCACCGTGAGATCCCGATTCGGGCAGACTTCGTCGGGAAGAACGTGCCGACCTCGAAGAGTCAGCAGATCAAAGTCAAAGTCCAGGAGCTCGACGGGATGCGCTCCGTAGACTTGGTGGAAAGGGAAGAGGCCGACAGCTGACGTTTCGCCGCAAGGACCTGCTCGGCCTGGCCGACCTGTCGGCCGAGGAGATCACGGACCTTCTCGACCGCGGCGAGCGCATGCTGGGATCGACCGCGCCCAGTGGTCATGTTGTCGCCGGTCTGTCCGTAGCCAACCTCATCCTCGAGCCGTCGACCCGCACCCGCTGTTCGTTCGAGTTGGCCGAACAGCGGCTGAAGATCGAACGGGTGACGGTGAGCGAGGGGTCGAGTCTCGCTAAGGGTGAGACGCTGTTCGACACGGCGCGGACTCTGGCCGCGATGGGTGTAAACACGTTCGTGCTCCGGCACCCGAAGGTTGGTGCGCCGGCACGTCTGGCGTCCGCCATGCCGAATGCCCACGTTGTCAATGCTGGCGATGGGACCGGCGAGCACCCGACACAGGCGCTACTCGACTTGTTGACTCTGCGCCGGTACTGGGGCTCCGTCGAGGCGCGCACGGTGTTGATCGTTGGCGACATCGTCCACAGCCGGGTGGCGCGATCGAACTATCATGGCTTGATCGCGCTGGATGGGTCGGTCGTTTTTTGCGGACCGGAATCGTTTTTGCCGTCACCCGAAGAGTTTCCCGAAGCAACGCTGAGTTCGGACCTGGACACTGCGCTCGACCACTGCGACGCGGTTATGCCGCTTCGGATTCAGCGCGAGCGATTGGCCGAGAGCGAAGTCTGTCCAGACGTCGCGACGTTCAGAGAAAAGTATGGTATGACCGTCGATCGAGTGACGCGCTTGGGTAGTGATGTGCCGGTGCTTCATCCAGGGCCCTTCAACCGTGATGTCGAGATCGACGGTGGTGTGGCCGACTCGGATCGGGCTCTGATATGGCCCCAGGTGACGGCAGGCGTCGCGATCCGAATGGGACTGCTGGCGCGGTTGGCCGAAGTCCGCGCAGAGCTCGGGCTGGGGTCGTCTTGAGCGATGGACCGTCTGGCATCGTGTTGCGCGGCGGGCGCGTGCTCGATCCGAGCTCCGGGCACGACGAGATCGCCGATGTGAGGATAACGGGTGACACCGTGACCGCGATCGAGAAACGGGTCGAACCCGAAGGACGCGATCGTGTGATCGAGCTCGATGGCATGTTGGTAACGCCGGGCTTGATCGATCCGCACGTTCATCTGCGCGAGCCCGGTGGAGAAGCGAAAGAGACGATCGCCACAGGCGCAGCGGCCGGCGCGGCCGGAGGCTTTACGACGATTTGCGCGATGCCCAACACCGAGCCCGTAATCGACACGCCGGAGCGCGTACGCCACGTGATCGAGCGCGGGCGAACGGCGCGCATGGCTCGGGTCTTGCCGATCGGTGCCGCGACCCGAGCGTCGGCCGGCGAGACACCGACGGACGCTCGGTCACTCGGGGTTGCGGGCGCGGTCGCCGTGTCGGACGACGGTCAACCGATCGCCACCGCTGAGATGCTGGGTCACGTACTGAGGGGTGCCGCACCTGCCGGACTGGCAGTCGCCGACCACTGCGAGGATCTGCGCTTATCTCTTGGGGGTGTCGTTCGCGCCGGTGAAGTGGCTAATCGGCTCGGTGTTCGCGGTATCCCGCCCGAGGCGGAGAGCGCGGGGGTCGAGCGCGACCTCGAGGTCCTGGCGCGCGTGGGGGGGCGGCTCCACCTATGTCACCTGTCGACCGCCGAGTCGGTCCGGCTGGTTCGCGAGGCTAAGCAGGCTGGACTTCCTGTTACCGCCGAAGCGTGTCCGCACCACCTGACGCTGACCGTCGATTACGCCGAGACACATGGATCGATCGCGAAGATGAACCCACCGCTGGCCGAGACCGGGGATCGAGAAGCGCTCGTAGAGGCGTTGGCCGATGGAACGATCGATTGCATCGCCACCGATCACGCGCCACACACCGAGGCGGAGAAAGCGCGTGCGTTGGGTGAAGCGCCGTTCGGTGTGATCGGTCTCGAAACCGCGTTTGGTGTCGTTTACACTGAACTTGTGGAGAGAGGCGCTGTCGGCCTCAGAACGCTACTCGATCGGATGACAGTGGGACCGGCGCGCGTCTTTGGTCTCGAAGGTGGGCGGATCAAAGGCGGCGCACCCGCCGATGTAGCGGTCTTCGACCTGGATCAGGAGTGGAAGGTCGTGCCAGAAAAGTTTCGGTCCAAGGCGCGCAACACGCCATGGGCGGGGGCCAGGCTTCGAGGTCAACCGAGATTGACGATCGTTGCCGGTGAAATCGTGTTCGATGGTCGCTGACTTGTTCGAGCCGTATCGGAAGCGGGTGTTCTGCGCCGATCTCGATTCTGGCGAGCAGGTCGACGAGGTCTTTTGTGTCACCCGGGCCAACCGCAAGGTGGGGCGCAACGGTCCGTTCCTGTCGCTCGAGTTCGCCGATCGATCGGGTCGGATACCTGGTGTCGCCTGGGAAAACGCCGACGCGCTAGCGGTGACGCTGATCGAAGGCGCCTTCGCCCGCGTCCGCGGCGTGGTGACCGATTACCGTGGCCAACCCCAGATTCAGGTCGAGGCCGCCGAGCCCGCGCCACAAGTCGATCCCGCCGAATACCTGCCGCGAGCACCGGTGTCCGGGAGCGAATCGGTGGCAGCCATCCGACGGTTGGCCGAGTCGATCACCGAGCCTTTTCTCAAACAGCTCGTCATGGGGCTGCTCGGAGACCCGCACTTTGTCGAGCACTTTTCGGCCGCGCCAGCCGCCAAGGTCAACCACCACGCCTACGTCGGTGGTTTGGCGGAGCACACCCGGTCGGTCATGGATCTCTGCGAGCTGGCGGCCGGACACTACCCCGATCTCGACTGCGATTTGTTGTTGGCTGGTGCGTTCCTGCACGATCTCGGCAAAATCGACGAATTGGCCGTTGAGCCCGGGTTTCCGTACACGGAGGCCGGCTCTTTGCTCGGTCACATCGCGCTGGGATACGCGTTTATCCGCGAGCGGATAGCAGGGATCGATGGCTTCCCGGCGGAGTTGGCGACGGACGTCCTGCATTTGGTGCTGAGCCATCAGGGCGAGCTCGAGTGGGGCAGCCCGGTCAAACCACAGACGCTGGAGGCGATCGTGCTCCATCATCTGGACAACCTCGATTCCAAGGTCACCTCGGCTCGCGCGCATCTCGATCTCGCGGCCGGCAGCCGTACGGGGTACATCCGGTCGCTTCAGCGCTCGCTATTTCGCCGGCCCCCGGACGTGCAGTAACCCGGGGTCGCCGCGTTCCCGGCCGGGGTATATTCACACCCATGAGAAGGGCAGCTAAGACGTTGTGCGTCCTACTGGTTGTCGCACCAACCGCAGTCTGTTCGCCGCAGGAACCCGAAGACCCACTGCTGATCGAACTGGAAGCCAATCGAGAGCGATGGATCGGACTCGGCGTGATGGACTACGATGTGACATTGCTCAAGGGTTGTTTTTGCCCCATCGAGTCGATCGGACCGGTTATGGTGCGTGTCCGCGGTGGCGAGATCGTGTCCCAGACGTACACCGAAACCGGCGTGCCGGTACCAGAACAACAGACGCTTTTCTTTCCGGCCGTCAATGGGTTGTTCGACGTGATCCTGCAGTCGATCGAGTCTGGTGCTGACCACATTACGGTAACGTACGATTCAGAGACAGGTGTTCCAGCCGAGATCTTCATCGACAGCATCGAAGGCGCGGTCGACGACGAGTTGAGGATCACCGTCGTCGAGTTGTCCGATGATTGAGCTCATCTGCCGCAAGACCTGATCGACGTGCCGCAAGGCGGTCGCCTTGCTGGACGAACACGGAATTGACTACCGGTATCGCGAGTACACCAAAGAAACGCTCAGCGAGACCGAGATTCGTGACGTACTCCGGAAGCTGAATGCAACGCCGGTCGACGTGTTACGAAAGCGAGATCCGGCGTACCGCCGGCTGGGGCTGACCGGTGAGGAGCCGGACGCCGAGCTCATTCGGCTTATGGCCGCCAACCCGACCCTTCTCGAGCGCCCGATCGGGATCATGGGAGAGCGCGCGGTCGTCGGACGGCCGCCCGAGAAGCTGCTTGAGATCTTATAGCGTATAGGCCTGCTAGATCAATACTTACAGGGGGCATGGGAATGAGCAAGGAAGAGAGGTCAGAAAAGGATTGGCGCCAGAGGCTGACCCCCGCGCAGTACCGCGTCACGCGCGAGAAGGGGACCGAGCGAGCGTTCACTGGCGAGTACAACGAGCACAAAGGGGAGGGTACCTACGCCTGTATCTGCTGCGGAGCGCCGCTGTTCGACTCCGACGACAAGTACGACTCCGGTAGCGGGTGGCCCAGCTTTACGCGGCCCAACGAGGAGAACGTCTCGATGGCGCCTGATGACAGCCTTCTGATGCGCCGGACCGAGGTTCTGTGCACCAACTGTGACGCTCACTTGGGGCACGTGTTCGATGATGGTCCGCAGCCGACCGGGCAACGGTACTGCATCAACTCGGCGGCCCTCGACTTCAAGCCGCGGGAGGACAAGGACGACTAGTGTCTACCAATCGCTTCGATCTCGTAATCGTTGGAAGTGGGCCCGGTGGGTACGTAGCTGCCATCCGTGCTGGACAGCTCGGTCTAAAGACAGCGTTGATAGAGAAGGACCCGTTCCAGGGCGGTACGTGTCTGCATCGGGGCTGTATTCCGACCAAGGCGCTGCTCGAGAACGCGAGTCGTTACCGGGATCTTCTCGAGGCTTCCGAGTTCGGTTTGTCGGTTGGCGAAGTCGAGATCGATTGGGCCCGGGTTCAAGCCCGGAAGGATGGTGTCGTTCGACAGCTGTCCCGGGGCGTAGCGGGCTTGCTCAAGAAACAGAATGTGGAGGTGGTCACTGGGTGGGCGCGGGTTATGAACCCGGGCACGGTGGGGATCTACGAGAAGACCGAGTATGGGCGGATCGGTTTGGACAGAGGACCAGTCCGAACGATCTCTGCAGATAGTATCGTCCTGGCGACGGGATCAGTTCCGCGGGAAATCGGATCGGTGCCGTTCGACGGTCGACGGATCATCAGCTCCGACCATGTCCTCGGGCTCGAGACGCTTCCTGAGTCGATGGTGATCGTTGGGGCTGGGGCGGTTGGTGTCGAGTTTGCCTCGATCTTCCACCGTTTTGGAACCCGGGTTACGCTGGTCGAGGCACTGCCACGATTGTTGCCGATCGAGGATCACGACGTATCTGCCGAGCTGGCCCGCTCTCTTGGCCGACAGGGGATAGACGTTCGGACAAATACGCCGCTAGCCGGCGCCAAGCCCGCGAACGGGGGGGTCGAGGTCACGCTGGGAAGCGAGTCGCTGACCGCCGATCTCGTCCTGATCGCGATCGGGAGAGCCCCAGTGACCGACGGCGTCGGGCTCGAGAACCTCCGGGTCGAAACGAGCGACGGATACATCGTCGTCGACGAGTACTGCGAGACTGGGGAACCCGGCGTCTATGCGATCGGCGACGTCAACCCCACGCCTTGGCTGGCTCATGTGGCGTCGATGGAGGGGGTCATGGTCGTCGAGCGGATCGCCGGACACGACGTGCAACCAGTGGCCTATGGGGAGACCCCCAATTGCACATACTGCGAGCCCGAAGTGGCGAGTGTCGGGCTCACCGAGAACGATGCTGTAGACCAGGGCTTCGACGTTCGTGTTGGCAGCTTCCCATTCCTAGCCAGCGGGCGGGCTCAGATCGCTGGGCACACCGACGGCTTCGTCAAGATTGTCGCTGACGCCCGCTACGACGAAGTCCTCGGTATCCACATCATCGGTCACAAGGCGACCGAGCTGATTGCGGAAGGGACCGCGATCCTCCGTTTGGAAGGCACAGTCGCCGAGCTTATCCACACGATTCACGCTCATCCGACGCTCTCGGAGAGCGTTCACGAAGCCGCTCACGCGGTATATGGAGAGGCGATCCACTACTGACCCCCTCATCACCAGAGACATACTCGATTCAATTCGAGACCACGAAGGGTTCGTTTACGGTCCAGGTTCGTCGCGAGCTGGCTCCACTCGGGGCTGAGCGGCTGTACGAGTTGGTCGTTGAGCAATTCTTTGATGGCGTCCGGTTCTTTCGTGTCATCGACGGTTTCATGGCCCAGTTCGGGATCGCAGCGATCCCGAGAGTCGACGACAAGTGGCGGAAGGCGCGGATCGCCGACGATCCAGTCGCAGCGAGCAACACTCGAGGCTCGCTTACTTTCGCTAATGCGGGACCGGGCACTCGCACCACGCAGCTGTTCATCAATTACCGTGACAACTCACAGCTCGACGGGCTCGGCTTCGCACCGCTCGGCGAGGTTGTTTCTGGGATGGATGTCGTCGATCAGCTGTACGCCGGCTACGGCGAGGGAGCACCGAAGGGGAACGGCCCCCGGCAAGATCGAATCCACACCGAGGGCAACGCTTATCTAGAGCGGGAGTTCCCCCAGCTCGATTACATCCATAGCGCTCGAATCCTGGATCCTACCGAGGCTTGATCGCCTGACTCGCGATGCGGGCCACCGCCGCGCCGATGTCAGCCAGTGGCTCGGTATCGGCTGGGATCTCGTGTCGCCACGCCAAGTACGCCGGTTCGTTGAACGCGACCCGTACGATGCCCTCGGCGTTGTCGCTCGGCTCCTGCCAGACAAGCAGCTTGGCTGGCAGATCGATGGCCGCGGTTGGCGCCGCCGCGATTAAGGGGGTTCCAGCCTCCGCGCGTCCGAAGATCAGGACCGTGCTTGGCGCTAGGTCGAGGCCGGCCTTCCGGGCGGCTGCAGAATGGTCCACTCGTGCGATAATCGCCAACCCTTCGTCGTTAACGGCCGCTTCCGCCTGGCCCAGCGTTTTGTCAAACGAGTTGGCGCTGACCAGCACGCGGAGGCCGACATCGTCGCCGAAGGCGGTGGTGCCGCTCGTCGATGCCACAGCAGTCGAATCCGTCGCCGACGGAGGCGCTTCACGTATTTCGTCACCGGTGTCAGAGCAGCTAAGAACAGCGATCGGCGCCGCAACTCCCAGCCACCAAAGCGTTCTTCGCATCGAACCCTCCCCTGCAATGAACGGTTTGTCGCATAGCATGTTTGGTCAGAACCCTATGATATCTTGCGGTGTCGGACTCGTGCCACCCGTTCCCGCCCCTGTTTCAGACGCTGGGATACGTTATCTTCGCGCCCGCCGGCTGACGAAGGTGAGCCCCCTGACTGACGGAGACCCGCATGGCGGCGCGTGGCGTTCTCATGGTGGAGCCGATCGGGTTCGCATCAAACCCCGAGACGAAGAGCGATAACATTTTCCAGCAGGCTGCGGCCGAAGGCTGGCGCGAGAGCGTCGAGGCCAGTGCCAGGACCGAGTTCCGCGAGCTCCGCGATGCCTTGATCGGACGGGATGTCGAAGTCGTCAGTTTTGCCGCAGAACGCGAGAGCTCCCCGGACGCGACTTTTCCCAACAACTGGTTCAGCACTCACCATGGAGGACGCGTTGTCCTCTATCCGCTCAAAGCCGAGAATCGCCGTCAGGAGAGAAGGCCGGAAATCGTGGCTTATTTGAACGCTCGCTACGATGAAATCATCGATCTGTCATCAGCGGAGGAGGAGGGCCGGTTCCTGGAGGGAACGGGTAGCCTCGTGATCGATGACCGCGAGCAGCTCGTCTACGCCAGCGAATCGCCGCGGACGCATAGAGACCTAGTACACGAATGGTGCCGGCTGTTCGATTTCACGCCGGTTCTATTCAAGAGTCATGGTCGCGGGGGAAGAACGGTGTATCACACCAATGTGTTATTGAGTCTAGGTTCGGATTTCGCAGTCGTTTGTCTTGAAGCTATTGATCCGCCAAGTCGCGAGGACGTGCGCGCGCGACTTGAGCAGTCGGGCCACGAGTTGATCGATATCACGCTCGATCAAATGCACGAATTCTGCGGGAATGTGCTGGAGCTGGAGGACTCTCGTGGTGATCGATTGGTGGTTGGCTCCACCCGTGCGGCTCGAGCGTTCACCGATGCGCAGCGATCGACGATCCAGAAATACGCCGATTTCGTTTTCGTTTCGTTGGATACGATCGAAAAGCACGGCGGCGGGAGCGCCCGCTGCATGCTAGCTGAACTCAACTGACCAGGAGCGTAGATGGAATTCTTTCAACGTATGGTCGACGCGCTGGGGAGCATCGTTTGGGAGTCGGGGATCCCGGTTCAGGGCGAGAAGATACCGTTCGTCGTCATGGCGCTCCTCGGAGTTGGGATCTACCTGACGATCTATCTGGGGTTCTTGCAGGTTCGCCGACTCGGCCACGGGTTTGCGGTGACCAGCGGTCGGTATGACGACCCGAACGAGCCCGGTGACGTCTCCCATTTCCAGGCACTCACCACCGCACTATCTGCCACTGTCGGGATAGGCAACATCGCCGGCGTTGCGATCGCGATCCATTTCGGTGGTCCGGGAGCGGTCTTCTGGATGTGGGTTACAGCGTTCCTGGGCATGGCGACCAAGTACACCGAGGTCACCCTGGCCCAGCAGTTCCGGTCGATCACAGCACCAGATCTGGACGCTCACAAGTGGGAGGGCACGGTCGCCGGCGGTCCGATGTACTACATCGAGCGCGGACTGGGCTCGAGGTGGAAGCCGCTGGCGGTGTTCTTTGCGGCGATTCTGGCGATCACAGCGTTCTTCACCGGCAACGCGATTCAGGCCAACACCGTTGCCGACACGATGCTCACGACGTACGGCATCCCCGTATGGATCACCGGCTTTGTGACGGCAGCAGTCGTGGCGTTGGTGATCTTGGGCGGGATCACCCGAATCGGAAAAGTGACCGGCGTCATGGCTCCGGTGATGGCGGCGATCTACGTGACCGGGGCGTTGTTTATCCTGCTCACCAACGTGGGTGCCGTCTTACCGAGCCTCAAGCTCATTTTGACTGAGGCGTTCAATCCGACAGCCGGGGTCGCCGGGACCGGGGTGGGCGCATTCTTGGTGACGATGATGTGGGGTGTCCGCCGGGGTCTGTTCAGTAACGAGGCCGGTCAAGGATCGGCCCCGATCGCTCACGCTGCGGCCAAAACCGATGAACCGATATCAGAGGGCGTCGTGGCACTGCTCGAGCCGTTCATCGATACGATCGTCATCTGCACGATGACCGCGCTAGTCATCATCACGACCGGAGTGTGGAACGAGGTCGTGCCCACCGAGATTACGCTCTCGGGAGGAGATCTGTCGTACGTAGCCCAGAGCGAGGATGGCGGCTTCGAGGGTGTCGGTGCCCCGGCCGAAATCCGGGTGGACAACGGTCAGCCGGTCGCGACAACGGGTCAAGCGATGATCGCATGGCACGAAGTGGCGGTATTGGAGCTCTTCACCGATCCCGAAATGACCCGCCCGTTCACCGGTCTGGTCGATCCTGGGTCGGCAACCGCTACCGCGGCCGATGGCTCCACGTACTCTTCACTTTACGGGCCGGCGGTGGAGAGCGCGGCGCCGCTGACTCAGCTTGGCTTCGAGCGTGGGCTGCCCGGATCTTGGGGTGGACTGATCGTTCTCGTCAGCGTGTTGCTTTTCGCGATCTCCACGGCGATAAGCTGGAGCTACTATGGCGACCGATGCGCCTTCTACTTGTTTGGCTCCAAGGCGGTGTTGCCCTACAAGTTCGCATTCGTGACGATGCACTTCGTAGGTGCGGTGGCCCCGCTTGCCGCCATTTGGGCGATGGGCGACGTTTTCTTGGGGATCGTTATTCTCCCGAATCTGCTCGGGATCTTTTTGCTGTCACCTCGAGTCCGTAAAGCGACTCAGAGTTACTTTGAGCGCAAGCCGTGGCGCGAGAACTACGAGGTGCACAAACGTCTACGCGAAGAGAGAAAGGCGAAGCGATGATATTGCGAGGCCTCGCGGCCGGTTGTCTCGCGGTGTTGATGCTCGGGGCTGCCTGCCCGCGATCGCAAGAAGGGCGTCGTCCCGGAACCGACGTCTGGCAGGAGGAGGTCTTTCTCCGCGTCGGGGACAGTGCTGAAGTCGATGGTGGCAGCCTGCTGGTGGGGATGCCGGTCTACGAACCCGGCGATCGGGTCGCGTTCGTCACCATCGAGCTGAAGAATGCGAGTGGGGAAGAAGTTCGAGAGCGAGTCAAGGTGCTCCGTCAGCCGGATCTGTCGAACGCGGTTCGACTAGCACCCTACGCCGTCCGCGTGATCGGGTACCCTGGCGCTGACTCGGCTCGGTTCCTGGTATACCGGGAATAGTCAGCGGAATTTTTTACCGCTCGTTACAGTATTGGGATTGGTTGTAGTGTAGTCGCGATCGCATCTCGTGATCGGAGGTAGAATGGCTACGGGAACCGATCCCACTAGCCGCTCTGGAAAGCAGATCCCGGTCCTGTTTCACCTCTCGGGGATCCGGCGCGGGACGACTCGGCGGTTGGCGGCTGACGAGATTCGAATCGGGACCGCCGATGACAACGATGTACGGCTCACGGCTGAGCGAGGGATCGCTTCCCACCATGTCACCCTCCGCCGTCGAGGCCAATCGTACGAGCTGAGAACGACGCCCGGGCACCAGGTCTGGGTGAATGGCGAGCAGGTGAGCGCCCTCACCCTTCATTCCGGCGATGTCATCGAGCTCGTTTCGGGCGGTCCGGTGCTACGGTTCCGTCTCTACCCTCCAGGGTCCAGGGCTTACAAGTCAATACGTGAGGCGTTCTCGGATTGCCTGGATTGCGCGCGGCTCACTGATAACAACGGCTTCGATCGTGCCTTTGTACTTGCAACCGGGGCGGTGCGTGAGGTGCTTACCCAGACCCCCTTGTGGATGCGAGCGACGGTAGTGATCGCTGGAACGGCGTTGGCGGTTGGTTTGGTCGGGCTGGGAATGATGGCTTTCCAGAACCGGGAGCTGCAGGATCAACTGGCGGTCGAGGAGTCCCGAGCGATCGGCTTGGGAGAGCTGCTCGACCAGGCCGAGCAGCAGTTTGTCACAGCCGATGACCTCGATGCAGCCCGTATGGGGTTGGAACGTCGACTGCAGGCAGCTGATGAGCGCTTGGGGGCGCTCGAAGTTCGATCTGAAGCGAGTGCGCACGTCATTCAATCCGCTGCCCAATCTGTTGTCCTGATCGTCGGAGCATACGGATTCTTGGATCCGGAGTCCCGCCAGCCGCTACGGTATCTGGGTTTGGGACCGGGTGGTGCACCGTTGACACTTGGTAATGGTCGCGTTGGCGTGAGCGTGGATGGCCGGGGACCAGTGGCAGAGATCCCGTTTACCGGCACGGCATTTGTCGTGTCTCGCGACGGGCTGCTGTTGACCAATCGGCACGTAGCTGTGCCGTGGGAATCCGATGCAGCGTCAGGACTGGTCGATGCTGCCGGCTTGCTCCCGGTGATGCTGCGATTCATCGCGTATGCACCGGGAGTGTCAGAACCGTTGGAGGTCCGGTTACTGAGTTCCAGCGATACCGCGGATTTGGCGATGATCCGATTAGAGCGAGGTGCAATCAGGGCACCACCGCTCTTGCTGCGGGAAGAACCGGCCAACCCGGGCGAGGAAGTGATCGTAATGGGGTACCCGACTGGTATGCGAGCTCTCATGGCGCGTGCAGACCGTCAGTTCTTGAAGGATCTTGCCGCAAACGAGGTTCGTGACTTCTGGGAGGTGGCTCAACGGTTGTCCGAGGGCGGGTACGTGGCGCCCCTGTCCACTCGCGGCATCGTTGGGCAAGTCTCCTCGAGCACTGTTGTGTACGACGCCGAGACGACGCGGGGAGGGAGTGGTGGCCCGGTGCTCGGTCTCGACGGTCGTGTGGTAGCGGTGAACACTGCCATCCTAGCTGAGTTTGGAGGATCGAATATCGGTGTCCCGGCCGGTGCGGCGCGCTCGCTACTGGATAGAGTCGAGTAAGACATCAGATAGGTGATCGCTCGCTAGACCCGTTGCAGCTTGCGGTTTATGTTCAGCCGCCACGTGACTATTCGTATTGGACTCTCCCGCCGGTAGATGGATGCCTGACTCGATTATCGTTGCCAGCGAGACCCTGGAGATTGTCGTCCCCGACGATCTCACCATCGATCGAACACAACACCTCGACCTCTACTGGTACATGCTGCTCAACCGCGAGCTCGAGGAGCGGCTCGTCAACTTGTATCGACAAGGTCGGGTGGTCGGCGGTGTCTATCGCTCATTAGGCCAGGAGGCGGAGTCGGTGGGCACCGCCTACGCGCTCAGGGATGGTGACTACCTGACGCCGCTGATTCGCAATCTGGGATCAATCCTCGTCAAGGGCGTACGACCGGCAGACATTCTGAAACAGTACATGGCGAAGGGAACTGGTCCCTCAGGTGGCAAGGACCTGAACGTCCACTTTGGCGACCTCGAGCACGACTTCATCGGTCCGGTTTCGATGCTCGGCGACATGATCTCGGTAGTCGCCGGGGTCGCGTTGGCCGCTCGCATCCGAAACGAAGATCGCGTTTGCATGACGTACATCGGCGACGGCGGTTTTTCTACCGGGGCCGCGCACGAAGGGTGGAACCTAGTGTGCGCACAACAGCTTCCGGTGATCCTGGTCGCCGAGGATAACTGCTACGCCTACTCGACCGCGACGCCGATGCAGATGGGCAACCGTGACATGGTTGACAGGGCACCGGGGTACGGTTGTGCCGGGGAACAAGTGGACGGCAACGACGTGTTGCAATCGTACGCAGCTGCGCGTCGCGCGGTTGATCGAGCTCGGGATGGCGGCGGACCGACGCTGATCGAGGTCAAGACGTACCGACGGAAAGGTCACGCCGAGCACGACGATCAGCGATACGTGCCTGAGGGCGAGATCGAGCAGTGGGAGGCCCGCGATCCGATCGATCGGTATCGCCGCTATCTGTTGTCGGATGGGATCCTGACAACCGAGCAGGCCGAAATGATCGAGGTCAAGGTCAAGGCTCAGTTGGATGAGGCGGTGGTTGAGGCCGAAGCCGCGCCGATGCCCGATCCGGAGAGCGCGCTGGAAGGCGTTTGGGCAACACCACGGTGGCTGCATCCACACCCCAACTTCCACGATTTCTCTCTGGAGATCGGGCACTGAGCCGCATCGCGAACCTGGCCGGCCTGGCGGGTCTGGTTGCTGCGGCGTGCACCGTGACCGTCGGGGAGCGTGGAGTGTCGAACCTCCCGGGCGAGGAGATATGGAAGACCGAGGTCGAGTTACAGGTTGGCGAGGTGGCTCACGTCGATGGTGGGGGGCTCGAGGTAACGCTGATCGAAGTCAGCGCGGATGAGGCTACGCTGTCGCTCGTATCACGCGACGAAGCCGGCGAGCACCGGCTCGGACCGAGCGCAGTGGCCGAGGTCAGGCCCTACCGGGTGAGGCTTATCTCGATGCAACCTGATGGCGGGGTCGTCATCGAAGTCCGCCGCGAGTGGGGAGAGTGGCGTCCATGAGCGCACCGCAGCGAGGGGGCGAGACAACGTACCTGGAAGCGATTCGCCAGGGTCTATGGGAAGAGATGGAGGCTGACGAGTCGGTCTTTATGCTCGGCGAAGATATCGGTGCCTACGGTGGAGCGTTTAAGGTCACCGACGGGTTTCTCGATCGATTCGGGGAGCAGCGGATCATTGATACGCCGGTCTCGGAAGGCGCCATCGTTGGCGCCGCGGTCGGTGCGGCATTGATGGGGATGCGACCGGTGGCCGAGATGCAGTTCATAGACTTCATGAGCTGCGGGTTCGATATGCTGACCAACGTCGCCGCCAAGAACCGTTACCGCTGGGGAGCCGCGGTTCCGATGGTTGTTCGTGGCCCTGCAGGAGGCGGTGTTCGCGGCGGACCCTTTCACTCGCTCCAAGCGGAGTCGTACTACGCGCATACTGCTGGGCTCAAGGTCGTCTGCCCGGCCACCGCGTACGACGCCAAGGGGTTGATAAAAGCGGCGATCCGGGACGACGACCCGGTCATTTATCAAGAGCACAAATACCTCTATCGAAGGATCAAGGAAGATCTGCCTGACGAGGATTACATCGTGCCGCTCGGCAGCGCGCGAGTTGCCCGTTCGGGAAGAGATCTCAGCGTCCTGACGTATGCGGCGATGGTCCACGTCGCGCTCGAAGCGGCCGAAGAGCTGGCCGAGGACGGCGTGGAAGTCGAAGTGGTGGACCTTCGGAGCCTGGTGCCGTTCGATGAGGAGACGGTGCTGACGAGTGTGGCGCGTACCGGCAAGGCGGTCGTGCTACACGAGGCGCCGCGGACGGGCGGGTTTGGCGCCGAGATCGCAGCCACGATCGCGGAGAAAGCGTTCGAATACTTGGAGGCGCCGATCGTTCGCGTGACCGCTCCCGACACGCCGGTGCCGTACAGTCCGCCGTTGGAGGACTACTACCTGCCCGGAAAGAATGACTTGCTCGAGATCACAAGGAGGCTTCTTGACTACTGACGCCGGCGGCCCATCGACACAATCTGGACGCGCCGTATGGGGCTCCAAAATCGCGTTTATCCTGGCCGCTGCCGGCAGCGCGGTCGGGCTCGGCAACATCTGGGGGTTCCCAACGGTTGCCGGACAGAACGGTGGGGCGGCGTTCCTGCTCGTCTACTTGGGTGCGGTGGCGCTCATCGGCGCACCGGTCATGCTGGCCGAGCTGATCGTTGGGCGCCGGACATTGCGCAACCCGGTTGGAGCCTTCAAATCGTTGGCGCCGCGCTCGGCGTGGGTGATGGTCGGTGGGTTGGGGGTTCTGACCGGCATCATGATTCTGAGCTTTTACACCGTGATCGCGGGTTGGACGCTGGCCTACATTCTGAAAACGGTCACCGGTACGTTCGGTCCGGACGCCGACACGGCGGCGATCTTCGCTGACGTGGCGGGGAATCCGGTGGCCGCCATCGGCTGGCACTTTGCGTTCATGGTGCTCACGATCGCGGTTGTCTTTGGGGGCGTTCGTGACGGGATCGAGCGCTGGACGAAGGTGCTCATGCCGCTGCTTGCCGCGCTGCTGGTGCTATTGGCGATTCGTGCGGTCACGCTTCCGGGAGCCGGTGCCGGGCTTGAGTTCTACTTCAAGCCCGACTTCAGCAAGGTCACCGGCTCGGTTGTGTTGGCTGCGATAGGCCAAGCGTTCTTTAGCCTGAGCCTCGGCATGGGCGCGATGATCACCTACGGCTCCTACGTATCAAAGAAGGACGACTTGGTATCGTCGGCCGCCTGGGTGACGGCGTTCGACACGGCGATCGCGATCCTCGCCGGGTTGATCATCTTCCCGACTCTCTTCTACGCCGGGCTGGAGCCAGGCGTTGGCGGAGCGGGGATGGTCTTTGTCGTACTCACCTCGCTGTTCGGATCGATACCGCCAGAGCCATACGGTGGGGTGATCTTCGGAACCGGTTTTTTCCTGCTGCTGGCGATCGCCGCACTCACGTCGAGCGTTTCGCTGCTCGAGGTGACGGTGGCCTGGATGGTCGACGAACGCAAGGTACCGCGCCACCGGGCGGCGATCGTGCTTGGTGGGCTCGCGTTCCTGATCGGGATCCCGAGCGCGCTCGCCAACGGCGCCGTCGGCTGGCTGTCGTCGCTCCCCGGTGTCGGGCTCGATTTCTTGACCTTCTTGTTCACGATCTTCGGCCAGTACGCCTTGGTCATTGGGGCTCTCTTCATAAGCGTGTTCGTCGGTTGGGTGTGGGGGATAAGTGCCGCCGGTGAGGAAGTCCGCGTAAACGACGGCAAGTTCCCGCTCGGCCGCACGTGGGCGTTCTTGATACGGTTTGTATGTCCGGTTGCGATTGTACTCATCCTAGGCCAGCTCGTTTGGTCTCTCATCGGGTGAGCCGGCGTCGGCGCGGCGCTTGGCTTGCCGCGCCACTGCTGTTGTCGCTGGCGTGTCGGGCGACCTCGGCGGCAGGTCCGATCGTCCGGCAGATAGATGTCGATGACGACGGCCGGACCGACCGGTTCGAAGTCGCGGCCGTCGGTGGCAGTCCGGCACGGCTGATCGAGGCACCGCGTCCGGGCTCGAATCCCGATAGCGTGCTGGTCGTTGCGATCGATGCGGTGCCCTACGAGGTCTTCGCCGATCTCCAGCGGGAGGGGTTGTTCAAACCGTTTTTCCCGGCCTCCCGGATGGTGGCGCCCTTTCCGTCGCTTACCAATATCAGCTTTACCGCACTCCTCAAGACGCGCCCCTCGGCCGCCTACGAAGACCGCTTCTACGATTCGGTCGAGAATCGGATCGGCGGGGGGATGGTGGATCGACTGACGAACAAATACAAAGGATTCGCTGGCTTCCACTCACTGTTCGATTGGGAGGAGCCACATCTTTGGGGGGGTGCTGCATATTTCATCCCCGAGCGCGTTTCGTGGGCTGAGCTCCTGGAGTTCGAACGCCAACTCGACTCACGCGACGAGCCGGAGCTGATGTTGTACCTGGGTTCACCTGACCCCTTGGGTCATATGCGTGGCAGGAACGCTTTGAAGGAGTATCTGCGGCATGTCGATCGGCTGCTGGAGGCGTACCTGGCGGCGGGCGGTGGTGCGCGGCGGGTGGTGCTGTTCTCGGACCACGGTATGAGCTCCGCGCCGAGTCGTCGATTCGATCTAGTGCGGGCGCTTGAACGCGGGGGTTTCCACTTGCGGGATCGATTGGAGAGCGCGCAAGATGTGGTGGCCCCGGCCTACGGTTTGGTCGGCTCGGTCCAGCTCTACACCTGGTGTGGCAGTGAGGAGGCGGTCGCGCGAGCAGTAGTCGGACAGTCCGGAGCCGACTTCGCGGTGTGGCTGGATGGTGACTCGAGCCGCGCCGTGGATCGCACCGGAAACTTGGAGCTAGAGGATCGTCCGAGCGGGGAGTACCCGAACCTCGTCGAGCGCGTGGACCGGGCGCTCACCAACCACACCCAGCGCCCAGCCAGCGTGTTGGTGAGCTTGGACGACGGCTATCACTACGGTAGTCGGCTGTTCGACCGAATCGTTCAGCTCCAGGGCACTCACGGTTCGGCCCGCTACACGTCATCGGTTGGCTTCCTGGCGTCGAACGTCGACCGAACGCCCGAGTGGTTGCCTGCCGAGGAGGTGTACCCCTATCTCGGGCTCGCCCGCCCACCCGAGAACGACGTCCGGGTCGCGGCTCGTTGTTATGGCGGGCCCGACAGGGCCGAGCGCCTCGATCCCAGGGGCTCGCCATCGACGATTTCGTCGATTACCGTAGAAGACTAGCTATACGAACATGGAGCGCGCTGAGGAGACAGCCGAATGCCGATAGACGTCATAATGCCCCAGATGGGGGAATCGATCGCCGAGGGAACCCTGACGACTTGGTACAAGAAGGAAGGCGACCACGTCGAGCGCGATGAGAACCTGTTCGAGATCTCGACCGATAAGGTCGATGCCGAGATTCCATCCCCGGCGGAGGGGACGTTAGGCAAGATCCTGGTCAACGAAGGGGAGACGGTCGAGGTCGGGACGGTGGTGGCGACGATCCTGCAACCGGGCGAGGTGGCAGGTGCCGAGGCTGAGCCCGAAGCGGCGGCCGAGCCCCGGCCCGAGGTGACGCCAGAGCCAGCGCCACCACCACCCACTCCCGAGCCGGTTGCGGCCGAAGCTGTGACCGTACCGTCGGAGCCGCCCGAACGACCCGCCGGCGATGGTCGGCTGGTCTCCAAGGAGGAGCTGCGGCGCGCACGCTCCTCGCCGCTCGTTCGCAACATCGCTGCCGAGCACGGGATCGATCTGACACAGGTGAGCGGCACCGGACTCTCCGGACGCGTCACGAAGCGCGACATCCTGGCATTTGTCGAAGGCGGTCAAACGGTGACCGCTCCGCCGGTCCCCGCCGAGCCCGCACCGACGGTCGCGCCCGTCGCCCCGCCCGAGCCGGCGCTCCCGACCGCTCCGATGGCGTCGCCTTCACGTCCACCGATCGGCGTGACCGGCGGCGTCACTCCCGGCCAGCCGTTCAGCGATACCGACCGCGTTGAGATCGTACCGATGTCGATAATGCGGCAGAAGATTGCTGAGCACATGATCGACTCCCGGCGCACGTCGGCACACGTCACGTCGTTCTTCGAGTTTGATATGACACGGGTCGCCGAGATTAGAGCCCGCAACAAGGAACGTTTCGGCGTCAAGCTGACCTACATGCCGTTCATCATCAGCGCGCTCATCGCCGGCGTAAAGGAGTGGCCGATCGTGAACGCCTCGGTATGGGGCGACAAGATCGTTCTCAAGAAGGACGTCAACGTCGGCATCGCCGTGGCACTCGAACAGGAAGGCGGTTTTGGGCTCCTCGTCCCAGTTATCCGGCACGCCGACGAGCTATCGCTGGTGGGATTAGGGCGGGCGGCGAACGACCTCGCCGATCGCGCCCGCACCAAGCGGTTGAATCCTGAGGAAGTTCAGGGCGGCACGATCACGATCACCAATCCAGGTGTCTTTGGCTCGTTGGCCGGCACGCCGATAATTAACCAACCCCAGGTCGCGATCCTCGGCGTCGGAACAATCGAAAAGCGGGTCAAGGTCATCGGCCAGGGCGACTCGATCGGAGTCAGGACCTGCGCCTACTTCTCGCTCTCGTACGACCACCGGGTGGTCGACGGCGCCACGGCCGATCACTTCATGACCGTGATGAAAGACAAGCTCGAGAACTTCAGCGACCCGTCGCTGAAGGAATGAGCTTCAGCTCTCCTACCGGTCGCTAAACCGAGCGCGGGTTGGAAGCCCACCTCCTCCAGTGGCTTCAATTGGCCGCTCGCTGGTTGCACGTCATCGCCGGTGCCGCTTGGATCGGCACATCGTTCTACTTCAACTGGGTGAACGACAGTCTCCGGCCGCCGTCCGATGTGCAATCTGAAGTGACAGGCGAGTTGTGGGCGGTTCACGGGGGCGGCTTCTACCGAGTCTCCAAGTACGGCGTCGCCCCCGAGCGGTTGCCGGAGAAGCTCCACTGGTTCAAGTGGGAAGCGTACTTCACGTGGATCACCGGCTTCTTGCTGCTGGGCATGATCTATTACATGGGATCGGGTGCGTTCCTCGTCGATCCAAGGGTCTCGGAGATCGGTGCGGGTGCTGCGACCGCGGTCGGTCTGGTGACGCTGTTCGTCGGCTGGCTGGTGTACGATGCGCTGTGTCGGTCGCCGCTCGGCAAGCAGTCGGCTTGGTTGGCGGCGGTGTTGTTCGCGCTGACCGTCTTGGTCGCCTATGCGTTGTCGAAAACGCTGAGCCCGCGTGCCGCCTACATCCATGTCGGGGCGATGCTCGGTACGTGGATGGCGGCCAACGTGTTCCGCGTCATCATCCCATCGCAACGCGCGATGGTACGGGCGATGGCCGATGGCATCGCTCTCGACGCCGAGAAAGGGAAGCAAGCCGCGCTCCGGTCGTTGCACAACAACTACCTCACGTTGCCTGTCTTGTACATCATGGTGAGCAATCACTATCCGGTGACGTACGCTCATCCCCGCGGCTGGTTGATTCTGGCAGCGATGTTCGCGATCGGCGTTGTCGCCCGGCACTACTACAACCTGCGACATCGGGGGCGGCATGTGGTGTGGCTGCTGCCGGCGACGGCGGTGGCGATGCTCGCGCTAGCGCTTACGACGGCGCCTGACATGTCGATGCGCGAACCGTCTTCGATCGGGGGTCGCGGCGAGCGGGCCGCCTACCCGGTTATTCGAGCGATTCTGGACCAGCGGTGTGTCGCCTGCCACTCGGCCAGTCCGACCCATCCGACTGTCGCCGGTGTGGCGCCGCTAGGAGTCGAGCTCGATACCGGTCAACAGGCGAGAACGCACGCCGAACGGATCGCGCGCGCCGTCGAGAGCGGCATCATGCCGCTTGGCAATTTGACCGGAATGACCCAGGAAGAACGTGATTTGGTTGTGCGTTGGGTGAGCGAAGGTGCCGCTATCGATTAGTTAGGCCGACTTGGCTGCGGCCGTACCGAGACCCAACTTGTGCTCGATCGGTTCCAGGAACGAGATCACGTTCGTTACGTGCTTGTCGAACGGGACACCCAGCTCCTTGGCACCCTTCTTCAGCTCCTCGCGGTCGATCGCAGCGCAAAAAGCCTTGTCCTTCATCTTCTTTTTCACCGACTTGACTTCTAAGTCATCGAATGACCGGCTAGGCCGCACGAGCACGCAACCGATCAGGAAACCAGAGAGATCGTCTACCGCGAACAACGTCTTCTCCATCTTTGACTCGCGTGGCACTCCGGTATAATCGGCATGTGACAGTATCGCGCGTCGGAACTCACGCGGATAGCCCAGCTTATCCAGAATCTGGACGCCCACGAAGGGATGTCCGTTGGGTCCTTGGTTCTTCTCGTAATCAAAGTCGTGGAGCAAGCCCACCATCCCCCACAGCTCTGGGTCCTCGCCGAGCTGCTCGGCGTAGCCGCTCATGGCGGCCTCGACGGCCAGCATGTGCGACCGGAGGTTCTCGCTGTCGGTGTGCTCGACGACCAGGGCCCAGGCGTCTGCGCGTGTCTTTCCTTGTACCGGCATGGAGTCCTTCTGACGGATGAGGTGAGGTTTCCTGCGATTACAGGCCGGAGAATATACACCCTCTCGGCTTGCTAGGCCTCCAACCCGGTCTTAGAATCGCCTCCCGATGGAGCCGCCTACCGAAACGCCCGCTGCCCAGCTAGGTCTCGACCACGCCCTGCTGCTCGAGCTCTACCGGCACATGTACACCTCCCGCCGGATAGACGACAAGGAGATCCAGCTCAAACGCCAGAACAAGATCTTCTTCCAGATCTCGGGTGCCGGGCACGAGGCGGTGTTGGCCGCCGCCGGGAAGCTGCTGCGACCCGGGTACGACTGGTTCTATACCTATTACCGTGACCGGGCGCTGTGCTTGGCGCTCGGGATGACGATCGACGCGATGTTACTCCAGGCCGTGGGTGCCGCGGCCGATCCCCAATCGGGCGGGCGGCAGATGCCGTCCCACTGGGGTTCGATCGAGCTCAACATCGTGTCGAGCTCGAGCCCGACCGGCACGCAATTCCTTCAGGCCGTCGGCTGTGCCGAGGCCGGTTACCGGATGGCGCGCATACCCGAGCTGGCCGAACGGCTGCGTGATACGTCGGGTGGCTTTCGAGACGACGAGGTCGTGTTGGTGTGTGCCGGGGATGGGACGACCAGCCAAGGCGAGTTCTGGGAGTCGCTCAACACGGCCTGCAATCTCGAGCTGCCGGTGCTCTACCTGATCGAGGACAACCAGTACGCGATCAGCGTGCCGGTCGAAGTGCAGACCGCCGGTGGCTCGATCTCCGCGCTCGTGCGGTCGTTTCCGAACCTGCAGGTGACGGAGGTTGACGGCTGCGACCCAATCGCATCGTATCGAGTCCTCGAAACAGCGATCGACCACTGCCGTGCTGGCCGTGGTCCGGCGCTTGTGCACGCCCACGTCATCCGACCTTACTCACATTCGCTGTCGGACGACGAGCGGATGTACAAACTGGATAGCCAGCGCGAGGAAGAAGCGCAGCGGGACCCGCTCACGACGTTCCCGACGATGTTGGAGCGGGATGGTATCGCCACCGCCGGTGAGCTCGAGGCGATCCGCGACGAGATCGACACCGAGATTGAAGCCGCGGTAGAGCGAGCACTGGTCGCAAAGCAACCCGAGCCGGAGACAGCCCTCGACTACGTCTACTCACCGCACGTCGATCCGACCGACGAGCAGTTTTCGTCGCGACCGGAGTTCGACGGTGAGCCGACGACGATGGTCGACTTGTTGAACCATTGCCTCAGTGACGAGATGGAGCGCGACCCGCGGATCGTCGTTTTCGGGGAGGATATCGCGGACGCCAGCCGCGAAGAAGTGTTGGACGAGGTGAAAGGCAAGGGCGGCGTGTTCAAGGTTACCGCCAACATCCAGCGCCGTTTTGGTGGCGTGCGGGTATACAACTCACCGCTCGCGGAAGCGAACATCGTGGGACGCGCGATCGGCTTGGCGACCAGGGGGCTCAAGCCGGTCGTCGAGATCCAGTTCTTCGATTACGTCTGGCCGGCGTACCACCAGATCCGGAACGAGCTTGCGCTTCTCAGGTGGCGCTCGAACGACGATTTCTCCGCACCGCTCGTCGTGCGGGTGCCATGTGGCGGCTACCTCAAGGGCGGCGGCATCTATCACTCGCAGTCGGGTGTCGTGCTCTTCACCGCCAATCCGGGGTTGCGCGTCGTCATGCCAGCCACCGCTGAGGACGCCAACGGGCTCCTGCGGACCGCGATCCGGTGCGACGACCCGGTCATCTTCCTCGAGCACAAGCACCTCTACCGCCAGACGTACAACAAAGGTCGCTATCCGGGGCCTGACTACATGATCCCGTTCGGGAAGGCGGCTACCGTTCGCGGTGGCGGTGACCTGACGATCGTGACCTACGGCGCCACCGTGCAGCGATCGTTGATGGCCGCCAAGGAAGCGGCGAAGGAGGGAATCGAGGCCGATATCTTAGACCTCAGGACGTTGTCACCCTACGACTGGTCGGCCATTGAAGCCTCGATCCGGCGCACCAACAAGGCGTTGATGGTGTACGAGGACCCGATCTCGTGGGGGTTCGGTGCGGAGATCGCGACCCGCATCGCAGACGAGCTGTTCGAGTACCTCGACGGTCCGGTTCGGCGCGTGGGCGCGCTCGACGTCCAGGTCGGCTACGCGCCGCAGCTCGAAGACGCGATCCTGCCTCAAGTCGAAGACATCCACCGCGCCATCCTCGAGCTAGCCCGCTACTAGTACCTCATGATTGAGCTCTCAGTTCGCACCCACGAGCGCAGGGTTCTGCTCGACATTACCAGCGAGGTCAGCGCAGCTATCCGCGAACATGGCGGCGATGGTGCTTGGTTGGCCTACGTGCCACACACGACGGCCGGCATCACGATCAACGAGGGCGCCGACCCCGCAGTCGCGCGCGACATCCTGATGGCGTGGGAGCGGTTGGTCCCGGAAGACCTGTCGTACCAGCATGCCGAGGGGAACTCGCCGGCGCACGTCCTGTCCTGTATCGCTGGCTCATCGGTGTTGCTTCCGGTCGAGCGCGGCGATCTCAAGCTCGGTACTTGGCAATCGGTGTTTTTCTGTGAGTTCGATGGTCCGCGGTCGAGGAAAGTGTGGCTGTGGCCGATCTAACGTTTCTTGTTGCGACCCGGACGCAGCTTTGCCAGTCGCCGGCGCCAATTCGCGCGACGTCGTAGCTGTTTGTGGGTCAATACGCGGCCGGTCCACGGCAAGTTGGCCGGTGAAACCACTTCGTCGCAAGCGATCAGCGCCTCTCTTGCACCTGGGAAGGTCGCCTTAACGCCGGCGAATAGCGTGTCGTTGAGCGCCTGTCCATCGTCGCGATAACGATCGTTGAAGATGTGCTGCGCGCGTGCCTGTCGGACTTGATTCCCGATATCGATCGCGATCGTGTTTCCGCGCCGGATCCGCTCTTCAAACGAGCCCGGTAAGTAACGCTGCAGCCCCGTCCGGTACAAATCGTTGTGGGCTTCGGTGGTGAACGCCCCGACGATTGTTACTGCCCAGTCCCAGATCTCGATTCGTGCGTCGACCGACTGCTGGCACGCCTCGATCAGATCCTCGAGCGTACGGGTGTTCTTGGTGAGCTCGCGGTTGACGTGTTCGACCAGAAACGTCAGAAATTCTTTGTCGTGGCCCTCTCGCGTCTTGCGTTCCTCGCCGAGCTGCCACCGCACGACCGCCAGCGCTGCCAGCCCGCCGAGTAGCACGCCATAGAACGTGCTGACGAGCTCCGGCCACTGCCGGACGAGCGTTCCGAGAAGGCTGCGTAGGATTTCGAGTAGGATCGACATGACGCCGGTGGCGAGAGTCTATGGTTGCGCTCATACCGTCGCCAGAATTGGATGGGAAGCGAGAGCTTCTTGCAACTCGTCGAGTCGGTTGGTGAAAAAGTGGTCGGCACCTTCGATCACGATCAGTTCCCACGGTTGGGCAACCGATTGCAGTTGTGCGTGCAGCGATTTGACCGATCCGAACTCGTCGGCGTCACCCTGGATGAACAGCTTGGGTTTGGTGATGTCGGAGAGCAGATCAAAAGGGAAGCGATCGGTTGGCGTGCCGAGCCCGACCAAGTGAGTGACCCGGTCGTCGACTGCGCCAGTCGGCAAACCGACGACGGCGCCAAACGAGAACCCGCACAGCACGATGTCCGATCCAGGTCGGCTAGTGACCAGCCAATTGATCGCCGCCTGCACGTCATCCGCCTCGCCCACACCATCATCGAACAACCCCTCGGATCTGCCGACCCCGCGGTAATTGAATCTCAGAGTCGGATAACCAACGGATTCGAACGCCTTGGCGGCACGGTAGACGACCTTGTTGTGCATCGTCCCGCCATGTTGCGGGTGCGGGTGGCAAACGATTGCCACGCGAGTGGAATCGTCTTTCCCCTTGCGGTAGATAGCCTCCAGGGCGCCAGCCTGACCCTGGAACGTGAACGTGCCAGTTGGAGTCACGCGACTGGTTTTATCTGCCTGGCTGGCAGGCTGCAAGTCCAATCGAAATGCTTGCGGTCATCCGGCCATGGGTGTAGCATCGTCGGGCGCCACACTCCATCTCCAACGCCTTCTCGCCCGCAGGCCAACCGGAAGGTATCCCCCCGTCTTTCTTTAGGCGGTGGTTCGATCGAGAGTGTGAAAACAAAAACTGGGTCACTAGTTCCGTGGCGGCGTCGCCGCGGAACTTACTACACCAAGCAGGAGGACAGATGCACAGAACACGCCTCTTTACGTGGGGTCTAGCCGCCCTCACAGTGGTGTTTGTGTTTGCAGCTTGCCAGCAGGAGAGCGGAGTCCCGGCCGGACCGGACTCGGTTAGTGGGCCGGTAGGACCGATCAACCTGGCTAAGAAAGCGAAAAACCAGGGTGATCCCGAAGTCCTAGCAATGATGCGCGAGGTGAACGAACGGTTAGCGGCAGCGGGTTTGAACATCGCCGTCGAGCAGATCGAGTTCTTCACGATCGGCCGCGGCCGCCCCTCCAACCGCATCCACCAGCAGCCGTTCCGCTGGCGGCCGAACGATGCCAACCGTGTTGCGGATGGTATCAACATCACATACATGATCGACCAGACCTTCGCCGGCCCAACTGCGAGCGGTGTGTCAGCTGTAGCTACCACCGCCGCTATCCAACGGTCGATGGACACGTGGGATGACGAGAAGTCGCTGAAGAAGGTGACTTTGGTTGAGCGTCCAGATGATGGCAATGACCACACGATTTATGACTCCTTCTTCGGTTTTGGAGAGTTGCCTGACGGGTTAATCTGCGCTGGGATCATCCCGGGCGGCGATCCGAATTGTCCGTTTATCGCGGATATCATCAACGCCGGCTGGTATCCTCGAGACTACTTCGAGACCGTTGGTGGACCCGGTGGCGGGCGTGGTATTCTGGCGTTTTCGGTCACGTTCATCTTCACCGATTGCGGCGTACCAGGTCCGTGTGATGTCAACGGGGACAATTACATCGACACCGCTCTTAACGAGGTCTATTACAACGACACCTTTGGGGATCCCGGCGATGATCGTGTCGGCAACCCGTGGGGTATCGACCAGGCCTCACCTGGTATCGATATCGAAACCGTCGCGTTTCACGAGAACGGCCACTCGCTGGGGATTGGGCATTTCGGCCCACCGCCTGCCGCAGCGCTTAACCCTGTCTACAGTGGGATTCTTCAAGCACCGCTGCCCCCGGATCATGCGGGGATGGCTGCCGTTTGGGGTAGTTGGCCGAATCCGTAGTATCTAGCTAGTTCTGGAACGAGTCACAGTTAGCCGGCGGCGGGTTTTCCCGCCGCCGGCTTTTTTTGTGCGTTGCACTCAAGGGTCGCAAACACGTGCCGGGAAGAGATGCTCCCTGCTCTTGTCATGCTGCTTCCGTGCGCCTACTCTTGGTCTCAGCGCGATAGTTTGAGATTTGTATCGCGTTCGTGACCAGGAATTGTGGGCACGAATCGACACCATTCAGGCCAGCCGAACCCTCGCGCCAATGGCTTGGGTCACGCCGTGACCAAAAAGCGAAACAGTTTACAATTTCTAAAGGAGAGATTCCTGTGAAGAGACTCTCAGTTATTCTCACGACGGTGCTCGCAGTAGGCCTCGCTGCCTGCGGCGAAGACACTCTCGAGCCGACTGCTTTGGATTCCAGCGGCCAGGTTCAACTCGCCAAATCCAGCAAGGGGAACGTGCGGATCAATGTCCTGCTGAACACGGCGATTACTGATGACATCCTCGCCGACCTCGGTAACTACGGTCGAGTGAAGGGCCAGATCCTCGAGCTGAACGCGGTGTTTATGCGCGGGAAGGTGAGCGCGATCCCGACGATCCAGGCACTCCCGTACGTGGATGCGGCAAACCCCGATGCCAAGCGCGAGGCCGCGCCTCTACCACCCTTCGAGGCGTCCTTTGGTGACGACGCTACCGATGGCATGAACACGTGGAACCTGGATGCAGTGAATGTCACGGACTGCAACCTGGTGGGCGCTCCGGGCGAGGAGATCTGCGACATCGACAACAATGGGACTCGCCAGGTCGCCCAGGACGGATCGGGAGTGTACGTGGCGGTACTTGACACCGGCCTCCTTCAGACCTGGCCGTTCTACCTTCCGTCGGGACAGGTGGCCACACATCTCGGCAAGGCGTTCCAGGGTGGTGCCGGGGGCACGAACGTCGCTGAGCCGACGAACAAGTGGCAGCACGACACAAACACGCATGGAACTCACGTGACGAGCATCATCACCGGGTACGCGATCCCCACCAGTGGCGCATTCAGAGAGGTTAACGGTGTGGCCCCCAGCGCAACGATTATCCCGGTCAAGGTTCTGAACCAGAACGGGTCCGGCTGGTCGTCGATGGTGGCTGCCGGGATCATGTACATCGGGGAGCTAAAAAGGGACGGGATCCTAGCCGGACCCGTCGTCATCAACATGAGTCTCGGCGGTTCCGTGCTCGATGCGGTCGAGAAAGCCGCCATGGACTTCGCGATCCGTGAGGGCGTTGTCATCGTGGCGTCAGCGGGGAACGAGGGTGACGACGGAATGGGATTCCCCGGTGCGTACACGCCCGTTATCTCCGTTGCTGCGGCTGGATTCGTGGATGAGTGGTTTGTTAACGGCAGCCTCACCGGTACGTGGTGGCGGTTTGACGACGTTGCAGATCCGGACGACGTAGCCAATCTGTACATCACGGACTTCTCGAGTCGAGAGCTACCTGGGCAGGACCTGGACGTGGCCGCGCCTGGGTCGTGGGTCGTTGGACCGTGGCAGCTGCAGATGGGGAAGCCGAGCTGGTTCTTCGTCGGTGGCACGTCGCAAGCATCGCCTCACGTTGCCGGGATCGCGGCTCTTATGTTGGAGAAGGACCCCAGCCTGGATTCGATCAACGAACTAGGCGGTGGGGTTTTGGGAGAAGGCCCAGTCGAAACGATCCTCCAGGGACAGGCGATCCCGATGCCGCCCGGTTGTCGCAACGGCGTCTTTGATGGGTTTAGCAGCTTCGTCGATTTCTGCTGGGGTGCTGACGCCGCCGGCGCCGGATTTATCACGGCGGACGGTGCCCTGGGTGGCGTGTAGGGCTACCCGAGCAGGGGCAAAGCAAAGGGCCCTGTTTGATCGGGTCGCAATAGGCCGGCGGCGGGTTTCCCGCCGCCGGTTTTTTTAGCCATCGAGTCGCCCGACTCGCTCTCTCCGGATAACTTGCCCTACGTGCCCATTGGCGCCATCGAAACGGTAGGCTCGGGTTCGAACCTTGAGCTCAAGGCCAGAATCGCTGACCTCGACTCGGCCCGTGATCGCGTTCGAGCACTGGGCGCAGAGCGACAGGGTGTCGAGCACCAAGTCGATCAGTACTATCAGGTAGCGCGAGGGCGCATCAAGCTGCGGCGGTCGTCGCTGGATGGCGCGCACCTCGTCGTGTACTTGAGACCGGACGACGTAAGTACCAGCGTGTCAACGTTTCACAGGCTGCCTGTCGATCGGCCCGAGGAGCTGGGTGACACTCTGACGGCGATCTTTGGGACCGGACCGACGGTCGACAAGGAGCGTGAGGTGTGGTGGTGGAAAGACGTCCGGATTCACCTCGATCGGGTGGCTGGGCTGGGAACGTTTGTCGAATTCGAAGCCCGGTTGGATACGATCGGCGATCGGAGTGAGGCGCAGCGGTTGGTAGACCAGTTGATTCAACAGCTCGGTATCGAATCGAGCGATCTCATTAGCGGTTCCTACGGAGAGATGACATGCCAGACAACTTGAGCGATCAACTGTCGAGCGAACCTGTGCTGATCGACTGTCCGATCTGTCGCCATCGCGAACACATGGGCTCGCAAACCGGTCGTTGTGGCCAGTGCGGCTCGGAGATCTCATTGTTCGACAGTTCCGAGTCGGCGGAACAGGCACTGAACGCGCTAGTCGATAGCGGCCGAGTCGCCTACCTGCGCAAAGCCCCCAACAAGATCTACGCGGTCATCGCCAATCGATCGTTCTCGCGCCCATCGGATTCGTGACCGCTTCGGAGAGTCAGCCGATCGATCAGCTCGACTTAAGCTTCTCAGGCCAGTCCTCCCGTATCGATATCGAGGCGGAATCGCCCTCCCCGGAGTCCAGTCAGACCGAAGACCAACCCGCCGTGTTCGCAGCCCAACCCCAGGATGAGGGTGCGCCACTGATCGTGGCCCGCGACTTGGTGAAGGCGTACGCCGACGAGCCGGTCGTAAAGGGTATCGACTTCGAGGTTCGACGTGGCGAGTGCTTGGGCGTGTTGGGCCCCAACGGAGCCGGGAAGACAACGACGATCAACATGATCGCTTGCTTCGTCAGCGTGGGATCGGGTGAGCTGGACGTGTTCGGTTATCCCGTAAAAGGTGGTCAGCGACAGATAAAGAGCCGCTTGGGGATCGTCTCCCAGGAGAACAACCTCGACCCCGACCTGACGGTGCTCAAGAACCTGCTCGTCTTTGGGCGTTACTTCGGGCTGCCGTATGGCGAGCGCAGGCTGCGGGCCGAAGAGCTGCTTGAGTTCGTGCAGCTGAGTGAAAAGCGCGACGCCCACATCCGCGAGCTTTCGGGCGGCATGCAGCGCCGGCTGACGCTGGCGAGAGCGCTGATCTCGAACCCCGAGCTATTGATCCTTGACGAGCCGACGACCGGGCTCGATCCGCAGGCCCGTCACGTCGTGTGGCAGAAGCTGAGAGCCTTGAACCGGGCCGGTGTCACGATGCTCCTCACGACCCACTACATGGAAGAGGCCGAGCAGCTCTGCGATCGACTGTTGATCATGGATCGCGGGGACATCGTCGTGCGAGGCACTCCGGCCGATTTGATCGCCGAGCATATCGGCGCTGAAGTGATCGAGTGCTTTCTGCGTGGTGACGACGACGAAGAGGCGATCGCCGCGCTGCATTCGACCGCCGACCATGTCGAGCAGGCGGGCGACGAGGTTTACGGCTTCTTCCGCGATGCCGACGCGGCCCGAGAGATCCTTCCCAGGATGGCCAGTCTCGACTTCATCCACCGCCGGGCGACGCTCGAAGACGTCTTTTTAAAGCTCACCGGCCGCGAGCTCCGCGATTGAGCGCCATCGCCGTACCTGTGGATTGGGTACGCGGCGCCAGCCGTGTGTGGTCGAGGAACTTCGAGTCGTGGAAGGACTTCGCGGCGGCGTCGCTGGTCGGCACGTTGGCCGAGCCGATCTTGACGCTGCTCGCGATCGGTTATGGCCTGGGTCGGTTTGTGAACCCGATCGACGGTCAGCCGTACGTGGCGTTTCTGGCACCGGGCCTGATCGCGTCGACGGCGATGACGGCGGCAGCATTTGAGACGACGTTCGGCTCGTTCACGAGATTGACCGAGCAACGGACGTTCGAGGCGATCGTGAAGACGCCGGTCGCGGTCGAGGAGATCGTCGCCGGCGACATCTTCTGGGGGGCGTCGAAAGGCGCGCTCGGTGGAGCGTTCGTGTTGGCGATCATGACGTTCCTGGGTCTGGTCAACTCGCCGGTAGCGATCGCCGCGCTGGGAGTGGCGTTCGTGGTCGGCGTCATGTTTGGTGCCCTCGGGATGGCGTACACCGCGCTATGCCCGTCGTACGCTTTCTTTAGCTACTTCTTTACGCTCGTCATCACCGTCATGTACTTGTTCAGCGGCATCTTCTTCCCGCTAACCGGCCTGCCAAATTGGGCGGTGTTGGCGGCTCAGTTCCTACCACTGACCCACGCCGTGGCGCTAACGCGGGCGCTGACGACCGGCGTCCCGAGCTCGGATCTGTGGATGCACGCGGGGGTGCTGGCGCTCTTTACCGTTGGTGCTTTCTGGCTCGCCACGCGCCTCATCCGGCGACGGCTCATTCGTTGACGACGAAACTCGTTCCAGAGCTCGAGACGATCGCAGCCGATCGACGCCGCGGGGCAGCCGAGGTCGCCGATAAGCTGATCGCATGGGGCGAGCGCTGGGTCGACGATTCTGGTACACACGTGGCGGAAGCAACGTCACAGCTGATCGACGTCGCGCGGTCACAGGCGGCGCTGGCGCCGGTGCTGAGGATCGCCAACGATTTTCTGGTCGAGCTGGAGCGTCGCGAGGGAGCGGACGAAATCGCTATTCGTGAGAGCATCGCCACCGTTGCCACCAGTTGGCGCAAGCGGTTGGCGGCTGCCGCCGAATCGATCCGGCTACATCTGTGTCGCGCGATCGAGGGCGTCGAGGTGGTCTACACGTACTCCGCCTCGAGCACGGTCCGGCGCGCGATCGAAACCCATCACGCGGCCGGCAACTGGTTCCAGGTGGTCATGTCGGAGAGCCGACCGGGGAGCGAAGGATCGCGCATGGCAGCGGGATTGGCCGAGCGCGGCGTCCCGGTCAAGCTCGGCATCGACGCCTGGTTGTGGGGTGCACTCGAAGACGAAGGCGCGCTGTTGTTGGGCGCCGACGCGCTCCTGCCAGGCCGTTGGGTCAACAAGGTCGGCTCACATGCGCTTGTTGCGCAGGCGGCTGACCAGGGAATCGAGGTTATCGTAGCGGCCGATACGACCAAGCGACTGCCACAACCGCTGGCCCAATTGCCGCGCGTGTACGATCGTGATCCGGCCGAGATCGTCTTCAAGCCCCCGCCGTCACTCGACGCGTGCAACGTCTACTTCGAAGAGATCCCGTACACTGCGGTCGATCGGCTGATCACCGAGCGCGGGGTTACCCGGCCCGAGGATTTGCGATCGGGGGACGTCGAGGTCGCGGCGGCGCTTACGCCGTACTCGAACGAGTAGCTAACACGCCAACGATGCGGCGCTCGAGTTCGGCCAACGCATCGCGGTCCCACTCGAGGTCGCGGTGTTCGCTCCCGTCGACGTGCCACACCCGACCTTTGATTCGCTCGAGATCGAGAGCCGCCACCGCGGCTAACGCGTAAACCGCCAGTTGTGCATCGTGAAAAGCGTCCAGGTCGGGGTTGGGGTCACCGAACTTGTAGTCCCAAACCCACCACTCTCCGTCGGCATCCCGCCACAGGCAGTCGATCGTTCCGACGACCGTGCTCCCATCTGACAACCGCAGCCGAAACGGATGCTCTCGCTCCACCTCGTGAGCGGTCTTGAGAATCGAACTCACGTGGTGTTCGATGAATCCGATCAGCATCGGGATTTCGTCCGCGTCCACGCCGACGACGCGACTCAACCAATCGCCTAGATCGAGGTCCGGCGGCGGATCTAGCGGGACCCGCTGCAGCGCCTCGTGACCGACCAAACCGCGCCAGCGAGCGGCGCGCATCGAATCGTGTGCCGCGGCAGCGCGTGGCCCAGCATCGGCCGGCAAGCCAGCCAACAGCGCGGCCACTTCGCGAGCGGTCGTGTCGCCCGGCGCGGTTGGCAATGGCTCCGAGTACGGTCGCCCGGGGCCGGGCACGTTGGACTCGACAGCCGCCGCGGCAGCAAAACGCTTGGCCCACTCCGATTGGGAGCGGGACATGACGCCTGAGTCTTCGCGCTGGGTGAACTCCTCGACCCGCTTGAGCCAGTCGTTTCCACTCACCCCGGAAGAGAAGATCAAGTGATCGCGAGCCCGGGTCGACGCCACGTAGAGGAGCCGTGCTTCCTCAGCCGCGTCGCGCTCCTTCGCTCGCTCCCTGGCGTGTTCGTGAGATAATGTCGGCGTCCAGTTGCCCCGCGTGTCATCCCAACACTTAGCTACGACGCCGAGACCCGGATCGAAAGTGATCTCGTCGGTTCTCCAGTTCGATCTCGATCCGATGTCACCCACCGCAACGATCGGGAACTCGAGACCCTTGGCCTGATGGATCGACATGATGACGGTGCGGTTACCGGCGTCGGGAAGCGGGGCATCGCGCTCGCGGGGTGGCACGTCGGTGCGCCGCCTGAGTCCGGTCGCCCACTCGGCCAACAGCTTGACTCCGTCCCGCGGCGCCCGATCGGCGACCGAGACGAGTCGCCTGAGGTTTGCGCGTCGCTGCGCACGGTCAGGAAGTGCATCGACGATCGCCTGGTACGCGGTTCGGTCGAGCAGCCATGTCAACGTGACGCCCGGGGGTTCGGTGTCGGCCCGGCTCGCCAGCTCGTCGAGGGTCGATCGAGCGTCTTCGATTACCGCCAGCTCCTCGTCCGACAGGAGACCCTCCGGCGAGGCGAACACGTGATCGCGAAGCGGCGACCCCGCGTGTCGATCCCAATCGCGCGCCAACCGATAGATCGCGTCATCGGTTAGCCCCGCCATCGGCGAGCGCAAAAAGGCCATCAGCGCGATCGGATCCGCTGGCTTGATCGCGGCGTCGATGGCGTTCAAGCAATCGTAGACCTCTTGACGTCCGTAGAACGATCCGCTGCCGACGACGACCGACTCCAACCCAACCGCCTGCAACGCGTGACGATACGATTCGACGTCGGTCATGCGGCGCAGCAGTACGGCGATGTCACCAGGGTTGGCGACCCGAGACTGCCCGCTCGTCGGGTCGATGACCTCGATCGCGTCGGCTGAGGTCCGGTCACATGCCGCTTTGAGACGCATCGCGAGGGCGCGAGCCTCGGTTTCGCGCTCCGAAACAGCTCGCGCCTTTCGCTTGCCGCTCGCGTCGGACGGTCGGAGAAACTCGACCGCTGGCTCACCGGTGGCTTCTCGGTGTGCGACCTGGTTTTCGTACGGCGCCTGGCGCGGATGCGTATCCGGATCGAGCACCGTGGGGAAGAACGCGTTGTAAAACGCGACCAGCTCGGGCCGCGATCGGTAGTTGGATCGCAGAATCCTGATCGCGCCCCGTTGCTCGGCTTCGACCGCCAGCTCGCGGTACGCTTCGACGCGGGCGCCGCGGAAGCCATAGATCGCTTGCTTGGCGTCGCCGACCACGCACCAGCGGGGTGCGTCGTCGACGCGCTCGCCGGCCATCGATTGAGCCCCGATCAGTAGCGTCAGGATCTCCTGCTGCACCGGGTCGGTGTCTTGGTGCTCATCGACTAGCACGGCGCGAAAGCGCTCCGAGTAGTGTCGCTGTACCTCCGGGTGGCTGATCAGCAAGTCGCGGGTCCTGAGCAGCAGGTCGTCGTAGTCGAGCACGCGGCGGCTGATCCTCGCATCGCGGTAGGCGGCGCGTGTCGAGACCGTCAGCGCAGGCCAGCAGCCGAGCTCGGCCCGGTGCTCGAGCTCGGTTCGTGCCGCCCGCAAAACGGTTATGGCGCCTCGCACTACGTTGCGAAGCTCGGTCGCCCGTTCGAACCGCCAGCTGGCAGAGGGAGCTTTGCACGCTTTATCGAGGATCTCTTCGTTGGCGGGCGTCGGATCTTCCCGCCAGACGTCGTGCGCGGCTTCGATTGCGGTCAGATAGGCTCTTGCTTTTGGCTTTTTGAGCTTGGCTTCACGCGCTGCGGCGATCAGCGTCTCGGCCGCTCCGGTCACGGCCTGTGGAAGATTGTGTTCGATCGCCGCGGCGATTCGTTCGAGCTGTTCTTCGAATCGCGCGATCGGTTGACGCAGCTCCCACCCCGCCGTGCGAACGGATTGCACGAGCTCGACCAGTCGCTCGGCCGCTTTTCCGAGCCCCAGTAGTCGCACCGCTTGCCGCGCCGCGAGATCGCCGCTCGCGACTCCGCGGTACAGCGTTTCGACCGCGACGCTCGTGAGAAGCTCCTGCGAGACATCGTCGGAGAGGACAGAGAATCCCGCATCGATGCCGGCTTCCAGCGGATGGCGACGCAGGACACCGGCGCAGAAGGCGTGAAACGTGGAGATCGGGGCAGTCTCGAGTTGTCGGCGATGCTCCGGATCGGAGATCACCTCGCGGATGCGCTCCTTTATCTCACGCGCGGCGCGCTCGGTAAACGTGAGGCAGAGGATCCGCTCCGGACCGAAGTCGTCGCCCGAGATATCGATCGACTCCGGTGATTTGACGAGGTTGGCGTACAGCTCAACCAGCGTCCGGGTCTTGCCCGAGCCGGCACCCGCGGTCACGACTAGATCGTCCTCGAGTCGAACGACGGCGAGCTGTTCGGGGGAGAGCTCTCGGTCGCCCGGCGAGCGGGTGCCCATGTCGGTCACATCGTCGGTCCCGATCCGTTTAGCGAGCGACAGCTCGAGCTGGTTGCTCATTCGGCGTCGCCCCTGGTCGGGTCGAGGCCGGCGTAGGTGGGTGTCGAGGTCGCGATCCGACAGGCGCGACGAAAGTCGCACCACTTGCAGCGCGCGAAATCCGCCGGCGACGGGTCGTAGCTGCCGTCGACAGCGGCGTCTATCGTGACGCCGATCATCTCGATGATCTTGGATGGGTTAGGCGCCACCATCTCATCGAGTGCTTTAGGTCCCCGCAGGCAGTGAATCGTCCCGGTCATGCTCGGCGGGTCTGATACCTGGTTGGCTTGCGCCCAGGCCAGCGCTCCGAGGAAGTAGACGTAGAGCTGAAACTGATTGACGCCGCACTCGGTCGGGTCGACGGCGCGCTTGTGATCGGGCCGTGGGCGACTGTACTTGTAATCGACTACATGGAGGCTCCCGCTCGCCGGGTCGCGATCGAGCCGATCGAGGCGTCCCGACAGCTCGACCGTCTCGCCCGATGTCGCGACGAGTACCGGCGGGAGCTCGTCATCCGGGCGCCCGAACGACAACTCGGGGAAACCTCCTCTTCCAGGTGGTCGAAGTAGCGCGCCAGGACCGCTGTCACCTGTTGAGAGAGCACATTCCAGATCGCCGGGTCCCCGCGCTCCCGCGTCGGCAGTGATGCACCGGCGGCGGCGACGGCGGCGGTGATCGAGTCGTGACTGGGACTCTGTAACGCAGGGGTCTCACGATACAGCAGCCGCAGGGCCTCGTGCGCGACGGTGCCGAGAGCGGTCGGCTCGGCCTCGAGCGGTTGTTCGTCGGGCTCGTACAGGCTCAGGACGTGGCGCATGAAGAACTGATGCGGGCACTGACGCCAGCTCTCGAGCCGGCTTGCCGACCAGTGCGTCAGCCGACCATCGCTCAGCTCGGCTACCAGCTCAGCGGTTGTTGTAGGTGAGAGTTGGCCGTCAAAGGCATCACCCCGGCCGCGTCGTCCATCGGCCGCGAGCGAGAAGTAGATCGCGCGCTGGCGCTCCAGCTCTTGGCTTCGGATGATGAGACCGGTGGATCGAACGCGGCGCCACGTTGGGGCCGAGTGGCCTTTGTTGGTGATCGCCGGCGCGAGCTTGAGCTCGTCCTCGATCGCAGTCAGCGAGTAGGCTGGTAGCTGTGGGTTTCCGTCATCGTCCTGGCCGGCGTAACTCAGTACCACGTCACCGGAAGTGATACGGATGCGCTCCGTGATCAGTAACGTCGCTTCGCGCGCTTCGTCGGTCGTGGTGCGAAAAACGCGGTCACCGATCTGCTCGTTCAACGATTCTCGCTCACCCTCCCCAAGCACCGCTGTCGCCGGCCGCCATCGGGTGTATGCGCCTTCGCCGAGGCCCATGATAGCGGTGTGCCGAAAGACGAGCGCCCGAGCATCGAGTGGCGTTAGGACTGCCACGCCGCGCTTGGTTGTCCCTATTGGAGCCGACCTTCCGGAAAGCGACTCCAACAAGTGGCGCCGATGGGTGCGCCATCCGACGGCCGGCGCGTCCCAACGGTCGAGCAGCGTAAGCGTCTGTCGAAGTTGATCGATCGTCTGCTCCCACCGATCCCGATCTCGAGTTGAGATCGCGTCGGTGTCGCTGAGCCCGACGATGTCCAGGATATGCTCGTGACGCCGCCAGAAGACCGTCGGCGGGTGTTCGCGCTTGGCCAACTCGTGGAGTTGGTCGAGGACCGCGTTGAACGCTGCCGCGGAAGGGCTCTGGACGCCGGCCAGCGTGCGTTTCCAGATCTCCGGCGAGCCTGACCCCGGTGGCCCGGCGCCGAGCGGGGCGCCAAGCACATCGGCGTCGAGCCGTGACGTCAGCGCGGTCGATACCCACGCCTGGAGGTGTTCTCGTTTGAACCCTTCCTCGAGCAGGCGGAACACCATCAGCGTGGCGCCGAACAATGGCGTCTCGGCCAGTCGTGCCGCGCGTCGCGCGTGGTGAGACACCCCGACGCGGTCGAGCTCCCGCGCAAGGAGTGCGTAGGTGCGATCGCCGCTGGCGACAACGACGCTGATCTCCTCCAGCGGACATCCAGCCTCGGCGCGCTCACGGACCCACTGGGCGACCCGAGCCGCCTCGTCGGCGGGATCTGCGGCACGGTACACAACTGGCAAACCGGAGTCGTGGTGGTCACCATCGAGGTACTCGATGTCGATCGCTAGCCCAGGGTCGACGACACCCTCCCACATCTTGATGAACGGAAACGCGTAAGCGCACAGACGCTCGTGATGCGGGTCGAACGGAACGGTGATCGTTGTTTGCGCCGCGCGCCGCGCGAGCTCGATCAGCAATCGTCCCTGGAGGCGGGTGACGTCGTAGAGGCCGGCGACTTCGAGTTGGTCGAGCTTCGGAGGTGCCCATTCATAAGCGCGGATTCGATCGGCGGCGGTAACGAGGACGTCCGCTTCGTCCCACCAATCGTTGGCGGCTAGCCGCCGCTCGTAAGCATCGAGGACACACGCCAACGCCTTGAGTCGTCGCCTACCGTGTGTGGCCTGCGCCAAATCGATCGCTAACAGACCCGCCTGGCGGATCTCTGCGATCGCGGCTTCGACCGCGCGAGCCGTACCACTCAAGCCGATCCCCGGGCCGAAGAGCGATCGCACCTCGGGCTCGAGCTGCTCCAGGATCTCGGCCAACAGAAATCTCTGCGCGGGAGGCTGGAGCAACCGTCCAGGGGCTGGGTGGTCGTGGTATGCGCGGGCAATGAGCTCGCGCAGCGTGGTGGTGTCGTGCGTCCACGTGCTTCGGGACCCGAGACCGGACAGCGGTTCACGCTCGGCCAGACGCCGATCGATGCGTTGGTCGGCTGCGTGGCGTGATGGGACGACGGTCAGCATCGAACTGCCACGATCTTTGCAAGTTTTCTCTGAGCTGCAGATAATGGCAGCTCGGCCAAGGCTTCCGTCGAGCACCAGCGCGCCTTCGTCCAGTTGCCACTGGACAAGTCCGGGACGGGTTCACTGACGATGTGGAACCCAAAAGCGTGGTACCGATGTCGCAGGTGGGAAAAGACGTGCCCGATATCTGCCAGCTCATCGGTCGGCTCGCCGCCGTTGGGCCAGTTCTTTAGCGCAACGTCACCGAATAACTTTCGAACGGCCCGACCAGCCGCGTCGATCGGATCCTCGCCGTGGTAGGCTTCGAGCCCTGGGTACTCCCACATCCCGCCCAGCAGTCCGTTCTCGGGGCGGCGAACTAACAGGGTCTTGTCGGTCGACGAGACGATCACCGCGGTTCCGATCGCGTAGGTCGGGATTGCACCTCGCGGACGCGGCGGTGGTCGCAAGGCGACCGTGCCCCGAGCATGGGATAGACACACCGCTCGCAATGGGCAGCTCTCACAATCCGGGGAACGCGGTCGACAAACGCGCGCCCCGAGCTCCATCAGCGCCTGGTTGAAGTCGCCGGGCCGTTTATCGGCAACGAGAACCCCCGCTAGTCGTTGGAGTTCGCCCGGGGTGGGTGCTTCCAGGTCGAAGAGCCGGGAGAGAACCCGTCGCGCGTTGCCATCGACCGCCGGCTCGCACCGCCCAAACGCGATCGAGGCCACCGCGCCGGCGGTGTACTCGCCGATCCCGGGGAGCCCGCGCAGCGCTTCCGCGCTGTCGGGGATCCGGCCCTCGTGTTGATCGCACACGATCATCGCCGTCCGGTGAAGATTGCGGGCCCGCGAGTAGTACCCGAGCCCGCTCCACAACCCGAGCACCTCCTCCTGATCGGAGTCCGCCAACGCTTCGACGGTCGGGAAGCGAGCTGTCCAACGCTCGAAATAGGGCCCGACAGTTTCCGCGCGCGTCTGTTGGAGCATCACCTCCGAGACCAGGACTCGATACGGATCGAGGTTGTCGCGCCAGGGCAGTGGGCGACGGTGGCGGTCGTACCAATCGAGAAGAGTCCGTCGGATCTGCTGCAACGTCTCGCTTTTTGGGGCGCTCGTCATTGCCGAGCAAGATCGAGCTTTCAGCGGCCGGCCTCAAGCGGTCGAGCTAATAAACAACGATGCTCGAGTTCTCGGGTCTCGGGCGGATCGTCCACTCGACCACGATCGGTTGTAGCCTCTCCCAGCCTCGGAGTACCTTCCCCGCGTTCCGTCCGGCCCTGCTTCCCGCTAGCCCTCGGAGTCGATCCTGGTGCAGGCACCCGCTCACATCTTTCGCGAGTACGACATCCGTGGTGTCGTCGCCGACGATCTGGCCACCGGGACCGTCGAAGCGATCGGCCGTGGGTTTGTGACACACCTACGTCGAGAGCGAGCGCTCACCTCACCGGTAGTCGTCTTGGGTCGCGATGTCCGGCCGTCGTCGGACTCACTGAGGGACGCGATGGCGGCTGGCATGATCTCAGCCGGAGCCGAGATACTCGACATCGGCGTCGCGCCGACACCGGTGCTGTACTTCGCCGGCCATCGTCTGGAGGCAGACGGCGGTGTCATGATCACCGGGAGCCACAACCCGCCTGAATACAACGGCTTCAAGCTCGGTTACCGCGAGCTGCCGCTCTCGGGGTCCGAGATCCAGTCGGTCCACCAGCTCATCGATCGTGACGACTATGAAGCCGGGACGGGATCGGTTACGGCGCGACCCGTGACCGATGAGTATTGCGATATGGTAGCATCCAAGGTGTCCCTCGCTCGTCCGGTCGACGTCGTCCTCGATCCGGCCAATGCTACCGGCGCGTTGTTCGCCGCTGAGCTGTTGGAACGGGTGGGGGCCAGAGTCGACTGCATGTACTGCACAGTCGATGGAACCTCCCCCAACCACCATCCCGACCCCACCGTCGATGCTTTCATCGTCGATCTCAAGTCCCGCACCGCGTCGACCGACGCCGAGCTGGGGATAGGCTTGGATGGTGACTGTGACCGGATCGGAGCGATCGATGAGAACGGACGAACGATCAGAGGCGATCAACTGACGGCGATCTTCGCCCGCGATCAGCTGGCTATGACGCCGGGCGAGCGAATCCTGTTTGACGTCAAGTCTTCGCGCGCTTTGGAGGAGGACATCGTCGCGCACGGAGGCGTGCCTGTCATGTGGAAGACCGGCCACAGCCTGGCCAAGAAGAAGATGCACGCCGACGGGATCCCGTTCGGCGGGGAGATGAGCGGTCACCTCTTCTTTTATCATGACTACTACGGCTTCGATGATGCCATCTACGCGGCTTGTCGCCTGTGCGAGATAGTTGCCAAGGGTGAGCGATCGCTGGGGGCGATGGTCGGCGAGCTGAATACGTACGCTTCGACGCCGGAGATACGGGTCGATACCACTGAAGAGCAGAAGTGGGAGATCGTCTCCGCGGCCAAGGATCACTTCGGATCGCGGTACGAGACAATTGACATCGACGGTGTGCGCGTGGGATTCCCAAACGGTTGGGCCCTATTGAGAGCCTCCAACACTCAACCGGTAGTCGTCATTCGCGCTGAGGGCGATACCGAAGACGAACTGGCCGCGATCCAGGCTGAGCTAGAGGAGTTTCTCTCGGGACTCGGTGTAACGGAGGTGCCATGGCGAGGCTAAGACGCCACAGCCTCACGCTCATCGCAGTGGCGGTGGTGCTCGTACTGTTCTTCCTGGGATCGATCGTCAACGCTTCCGTGGATCTCTTGTGGTTTGACGCGCTCGGCTATCAGAGCGTGTTTTGGACCGGGCTCAAGACGCGACTGCTGCTACGAATTGTGGTCGCGGTGGTCATGTTCGCCTTCTTCTTTGTCAACCTACGACTGGCGGCGGCTTCCTTCGGATCAATCCGTCGTCGCATCTCCAACATCGAGATTCATGAAGAGGTGCCCGCCCGATACTTGAACTTGACTGCGATGGCCGGCGCGGCATTCCTGGCGTTTCTGTTCAGCGCTGCGGCGGGAACCGCGTGGTTGGACGTTCTGGCCTACTTCCATCGGCAACCGTTCAGCCAAGTCGAGCCGATGTTTGGTCGCGACATCGGTTTCTACATCTTCGCGCTACCGGTTTATCGGATGGCTCAGAACATGGCGTTCCTGTTGGTGGTCGCCGCGCTCATAATCCTCGCGATCGTGTACATCACCAGTGGTGGGCTCGAGATCGACAACAATCGAGTCCGGCTCAAGGACACCCCACTGCGTCATTTGGTAGCGATCATGGCGCTCCTCTTTCTCGTGTTGGCGTGGGGTTTCCGGTTGGACTTGTACGAGCTGGTGTACTCCGACCGGGGTGTGGTCTACGGCGCTTCGTACACTGATGCCAACGCTCAAGTGCTCGGTTACAGGGTGCTGGCCGTGTTGGCCTTGGCTGCGTTTGGCATGGCTGTTTATGACCTCTTCCGCCGACGCTACGTGCTCACGCTCACCGCCGCCGCCGCGCTCATACTCGGGATGGTGGTTTTCAAGGGTTTGTATCCCGGGGCGATCCAGCAGTTTGAAGTCGAGCCCAACGAGATTGGCAAGGAAGCCACCTACATC